>CAKKSD010000035.1 GCA_919902995.1 Thermodesulfovibrionia bacterium | reverse complement strand
AAACCGGACATTTCTATTTTGGTAAGAATAGGACATTTCTAAATTGGCTTGACACCGTCAAAGAAAAATCTTGACATTTCATAAATATCAATTTACGCTACATTAAATATTAATGACCCTCGGTAGCCACAAAAGTTTCTGCGGGTCTTTTTTTGAAAGGGGGAAAAGGTGGGAACAAAGCTTTATGTAGGTAATATATCTTTTCAGGCATCTGAAAAGGACCTTGAAGAACTTTTCGAGAAAGCCGGTCATGTTGAATCTGTAAAGATAATAACAGATACATACTCAGGGCAATCGAGGGGTTTTGGTTTCGTGGAGATGTCAACCGGTGAGGAGGCCAAAAAGGCGATAGAGATGTTTAATGGTCAGAACTTAAAGGAAAGGGCCCTTGTTGTGAATGAGGCAAGGCCTCAGCGTCCGAAAGGCCAAGGACGGAGAGAAGGAGGTGGAAGAAGAGGCAGATTTTAAGTAGGATAAAGCGTATTAATTTATAAAGAAAGGAGTAATTCATATGGTGACGATAAAAACAGTTACCTATGAATGTGAGATCTGTGGGACAGAACTTGTAGTTAAAGAATCTGGGGAGGGATATCTCAGCCCTATCTATTGCTGCGGAACCGAGATAAAAGAGATCGCCACCTCTGTAAAGAAGTCAGTTCTCAAAAAGGTCAGGAAGAAGAAAAGCACAGGCAAGAAAAAACCTGCCAGTCCACAGGATCCTGCGGAGAAGAGATCAAAGAAATAAAGGAAGTTCTAATACTTTCCTTTTATCCATAAAAAAAGTAGTTATTTATCTTTTACCAAGAAATACCTAAAACAACACCTATCCTTTCAGCATTAAACCAAAAACCTTGACAAGAAGGCGCCATAGATGTTATTTTTTTATTCTATTTCATTTTTAATTTAAGGAAGTTATGAAAATAGCAATAACTGGAAAAGGTGGTGTGGGTAAGACAACTTTAGCAGGGATTTTAGCATGGTCTTTTGCTAATGAGGGGAAGAAGGTTTTAGCTGTGGATGCAGACCCTGATGCAAACCTTGCATCTGCACTCGGGATATCTAAAGAAGATGCTGCAAGGATAGTACCTCTTGCAGAGATGGAGGATCTGATAGAGGACAGGACAGGGGCAAAACCTGGAACCTCGGGTGGTATTTTTAAACTGAATCCTAAGGTGGATGACATCCCTGAGAGATTCTGTTACAGATTTAATGGTATAAACCTACTCCTTCTCGGGAAATCTAAGGCCGGAGGTTCAGGATGTTATTGCCCTGAGAATGTTTTCCTTAAGAGACTTATTCGTCATCTGGTACTTCAGAGGGATGAGGTCGTGATCCTCGATATGGAGGCAGGAATAGAGCACCTTACAAGAGGAGCCACCGATGGAGTGGATGCCTTCATAGTTGTCGTTGAACCAGGGTTGAGAAGCGTTCAAACTGCTCTCCATATAAAAGAGCTTGCAAAGGACCTGGGGATTAAGGATGTTTTAATCGTTGGTAACAAGATAAGGGAAGACAGGGAAAAAGAATTCCTCAGAGAAAAATTGGAGGGACTTGATATAATAGGTTTTATAAATTATGATTCAAAAGTAGTAGAGGCCGATCAGAAGGGCCTTTCACCCTTTAATGCCTCTCCTTCTATGGTGGAAGAGGTTGAAGGGATTAAGGTGGCTCTTCTGAAGAAGGAAAGGATAATTTCGAGTCTCGAGTTATGAGTTTGGACTTTCTCAGGACTCTGAACTCTTAACTCTAAACTCTGCTGTAATTATGAAGGCCCAGTTAAGGAGAGAGTTACTATCAAAAAGGGATAAGCTTACTGAGAGAGAGATGGAGATAAAAAGCAGCATGATCAAGAAAAGGCTTTTTGGTCTGAAAGAGTTTAAGAGTGCAAATTTTATCTTTTTCTATGCAGCCTTCAGGAGTGAGGTGAAGACAGAGCCGATGATAAAAGAGGCACTCAAATCAGGGAAAAGGGTAGCACTCCCCATTGTGAGTAAAAAAAAGAACCGCCTGCTTATCTCAGAGCTTAAGGATTACGATAAAGAACTTGCTCCGGGTTACTACAACATCCCTGAGCAGAAAAAAAAATACCAGAGGTTGAATCTATTGCATGAAATAGATTTGGTTATCCTTCCTGGAGTCGGTTTTGATAAAGATGGCAATAGGTTGGGCTACGGTGGTGGGTTTTACGACCGTCTCCTTTCGGAAACAGACCACAGGGTTACACTTATCGGCCTTGCCTATGAGGTGCAGATAGCACCTGAGATACATAGAAGTCCTCATGACGTAATGGTGGATAAGATAATTACTGAAAAGAGGATTATATTACCAAAGAAATGGACATAAAAAAGATAAAAGAAGGGATAAAACTTGTTCTTGAAGGAATAGGAGAGGATCCAAATAGACCAGGGATAAAAGATACCCCTTCGAGAGTCGCAGAAATGTATAAGGAGATCTTTTCAGGAATTGAAACATCAACTGAGGATATACTTAAACCGATTGTAGGAGAATCACATGATGAGATGGTACTGATAAGGGATATCCCTTTCTATTCTATTTGCGAACATCACCTTCTTCCTTTTGCAGGAAAGGCCCATATTGCCTATATACCTGGGGAGGGTAGAATTGCCGGGATAAATACTCTTGCCAATGCCCTTGAAGTTCTTGCGAAGAGGCCACAGGTTCAGGAGAGGCTTACTGCCCAACTGGCTGATCTCATAATGACTAATCTCAAACCAAAAGGTGCTATGGTTGTGATAGATGCAGAACATTTATGTCTTTCAATGAGGGGGCTTAAGAAATCAGGTTCGAGAACAGTCACCTCTGCTGTAAGGGGGCTCTTTAAGACAAAGGAATCAACAAGGAGTGAGATGCTGGCTCTTATAAAGAGCAAACAGTAACTGAATACTGTTCACTTACAACTGTTCAATAGATATCACGAGGAACTTTATGACAGCAAAAATTTTAGATGGGAAGAGTATTTCTGAGGAAATTAAGAATGCAATAAAATTTGAAGTTGGAAGGCTCAAAGGAAAAGGAGTAACGCCGGGGCTTGCAGTAGTCCTTGTTGGTGATAATCCAGCATCAAAGGTCTATGTGAAGAATAAACAGAAGGCCTGCGAAAATGTTGGTATATATTCTGAAGAATATAAACTACCTGAATCAACAAGTCAGGAAGAACTTCTCACAATTGTTGATAGACTTAACAAAAATAGCAAAATACATGGAATACTTGTCCAGCTTCCCCTTCCAAAACATATCAACAGCGATACCATACTTAAGGCTATAAACCCATCGAAAGATGTTGATGGTTTTCATCCTTACAATGTGGGTATGCTCATGATAGGAGAACCGGTCTTCATTCCCTGTACACCCTATGGTGTTATGAAGATGGTGGAGCATTCAGGAATAGCTGTTGAAGGGAAAACTGCTGTTGTTGTAGGAAGGAGTAATATTGTCGGGAAGCCTGTTGCACTTCTCCTTATGCAGAAGAATGCCACAGTAACAATATGTCATTCGAAGACAAAGGATCTTGCTGAAGTATGTAAAAATGCCGATATCCTTATAGCTGCTATCGGGAAGCCTAAGATGATAAGGGCAGACATGGTAAAGGAAGGTGCTGTGGTTATAGACGTAGGGATCAACAGACTTAGTGATGGAAGTCTCGTGGGAGATGTTGACTATGAGGAGGTTTCGAAGAAGGCAGGATGGATAACACCTGTACCTGGAGGTGTGGGACCGATGACTATAACGATGCTTCTCAACAATACACTCGAGGCTGCCAGAAAATCAGCCGAAGGCTTATAGGGCAAGGGGTTTAAGAGATGATTATAAGTAAACAGAAAGATATGGAAGAAATCCTGAATTTTCTGAAAGGCGGAAAATCCTTTTTCCTCCTCGGCTGTAGCGAATGTGCTGCCCTTTGCGGAACAGGTGATGATAAGGCATTAAATGAAATGGAAGAAAAACTGGCGAAGTCTGGAAAGAAAACAATAGGAAAGTTCGTAGCGAAAATAGGATGTCAGGTACTTGGAACCAAGATAGAGTTGAAGCCCTTTAAAGAGGCTATAGATGAGGCAGACGCGATACTTGTAATGTCCTGCGGTGCAGGTACACAGGCTATGGTAGAGGTGTATCCTGATAAAGAAGTTTATTCCTTGAACGATACCCTCTTCCTCGGGAATATGACGAGGTTCAGGCAGTTCGATGAGAGATGTTCACTATGCGGAGAGTGCATCCTTGATAAGACAGGAGGGATATGTCCTGTTACTCTATGTCCCAAGGGACTTCTGAATGGCCCCTGTGGTGGTACAAATAACGGGAAATGTGAAGTGAGTCCTGATCTCGAATGTGCTTGGGTGAGGATCTACGAGAGACTGAAGAGGATCGGACAGCTTGATAAGATGAAAGAGATACTCGAGCCAAAAGATTATTCAAAACATTTCAAGCCTTCTGCCCTGAAGGCAAAAAAGGATGAAAAGAAATGAAAAATTTCAGAGAGGTATTGGAATCAGGGGAGTTTACTATTACAGCAGAATGTGGACCCCCAAAGGGAACCGATATAAAGGAGATGCTTGAACATGCAAGGCACCTGCTTGGTAAGATACACGGAATCAATGTTACAGATAACCAGTCAGCTGTAATGAGGATAGCATCACTTCCTGTCTGCAGGCTACTCCATGAGATGGGTCATGACCCTATACTCCAGATGACATGCAGGGACAGAAACCGTCTTGCCCTACAGTCAGACCTCCTCGGAGCCTACATACTCGGAATAAGGAATGTCCTCTGTATGACAGGGGACCATGTCTCTGCCGGTGATCATAAGTCCGCGAAGACTGTCTATGATATCGAGTCAGTTCAGCTTTTAAGGGTAGTTGACGGACTTAACCATGGTAAGGATATGGCAGGGAATGACCTTAAAGGTCCTACTAAACTATTCCCCGGGGCTGTAGTTACACCGGAGTCAAATCCGATAGAGCCGCAGCTTATAAAGTTTGAAAAAAAGATTAAAGCAGGGGCAAGGTTCTTCCAAACCCAGGCGATCTACGATATCCCGAAGTTCAGGAAGTTCATGAAGGTTGCAAGGAATTTCGATGTCAAGATCCTTGCAGGGATACTCCTTCTCAAGAATGCAGGAATGGCGAATTATTTAAATAAGTTCGTCCCCGGAATAACCGTTCCTGAAAGCCTTATCGAAGAACTCAAGGCAGCAGGTAAAGAGGAGGCGCTCGATAAAGGAATTGATATAGCAGCAAGACAGATAAGGGAACTTAAGGATGATAAAGTCTGTGATGGAGTCCATATAATGGCAATAGGATTAGAAAATAAAGTACCAATTATAATGGAGAAGGCGGGGTTATTATAACCATAATCAATAATTGTCACCCTGAACTCGTTTCAGGGTCTTGTATTTATCATTCCGAACTTGTTTTGGAATCTCAAGAGATGCTGAAATAAATTCAGCATGACACTTTCAAGATTCAGTATGACAGAGGAAACAAACGAGCATGTCTAAAATCACAATCAACGATTTCTTTAAGAAAAAGGCCGAGAATCAGAAGATCACTATGCTTACCGCATACGACTATCCCTTTGCCCAGATAGTTGATGAGGCGGGGATTGATGCGATACTTGTTGGTGACTCCCTTGCAATGGTAGTCCAGGGGCTTGAAAATACACTCCCGGTTACTATAGATGAGATGGTCTATCACACAAGGATGGTATCACGGGCTGTAAAAAATGCAATGGTCATCGGAGATATGCCGTTTCTATCATACCAGACAGGAATAGATGATGCGGTAAAAAACGCAGGTCTTTTCCTCAAAGAAGGAGGAGCTCAGGCAATAAAACTTGAAGGCGGAGCAACAGTTATTGAACAGATCAGGGCGATAACGAAATATGATATTCCTGTAATGGCCCATATAGGACTTACACCTCAGTCAATCTACAGGATGGGTGGTTATAAAGTTCAGGGAAGAGATGAAGAAGTAGCAAAAAGGCTCCTGGAGGATGCCCATGCAGTCGAAGAGGCAGGCGCATTTTCAATAGTCCTTGAGGCAATGCCATCTGAACTTGTAAAAAGGATTACCTCTGAATTAAAAATACCAACTATAGGAATTGGTGCTGGCCCATACTGTGATGGTCAGATACTTGTCCTCCATGATCTCCTGGGTCTCTTTGATAGATTCACCCCGAAGTTTGTTAAGCGTTATACAAAACTTAAGGAAGAGGCACTGAAGGCAGTTAAGGCCTACAAGGAAGAGGTCGAAAAAGGGATCTTCCCATCAGAGGAGCATAGTTTTAGGTAAAAGGCAGGATGAGCCGAAGTTTTTTTAGTTCGGATTAATTCCTTCCTTGCTACTTACCTATAGAGTTAAATTATAGCAATCAGAACGATGGAAGAACTCACTAAAAAACTGAGGGCCTTTGCAAAAAAGAGGGATTGGGATAGGTTCCACTCCCCTAAGAATCTCGCGATGGCATTGAGCGTCGAGGTTGCAGAAGTCGTTGAACTCTTCCAGTGGATGACAGAAGAGGAAAGTAAGATGTTAAATAAAAAGATGGTCGGGAAACTCAGAGAAGAGATCGGAGATGTAATGATATATCTTACTAAGCTTGCAGATAAATTTGGTATCGATGTCTTGGATGCAGCAGAAAAGAAACTCAAAATAAACGAAAAGAAATATCCTGCTAAGGTTGTGAGGGGGAAATATAAAAAGTACAATGAGTATTGATTTTTCATCGACACCAGAAGTCAATTAGCGGGCATCTTTTCCCTAATTCAAGTTTCAATAGGTTGTTGAAAAAGTCATAAAATAGAAATGTCACTCTGAGCCCCTCGCTTGTCATTCTGACCCTGAGCGAAACGAAGGGGGAGAATCTCATCTTTAACGACCGCCATTGCATCGCCTGTCATTCTAAGGGGTGTAGCCCCGAAGAATCTCATTTTTTATTCTCTATATCAAGAATTTTTTCGAAAGGGGAACAAAGGGTTTGGTGAGGTATTTTATTATGTGTTATCTGGCGCTATGGGCAGACACAACAGAAAAACATCGCATTTTTATAGTCTATTCCATTCATCATCTGAAATTTCACGACCAATTATATTTTCTACTTCTCGAATCATCATCCGAAGCTGTGGAACGGAATATTCTGCGTTAGAAGGGATTGCCAGTCGGTGTTGTTTATAAACCATAAACTGATGCTTCGTTCCAGAGAAAGGACCATCAAAGCCGAGTTTATGCAATTTGCTAATGAAATCACGACGCTTACACGGCGTCCACTGACTCACGGATTGGCTCCTTGTTCAGATCAATACCTCCAATTACCGGCAAAGGATGTCCGAGTTTTAATCCCACTAAAATCCAATCCTCAAGCGTTGAACGCAGTTCGTCCTCGCATTCACGTAAAGTAGTTCCAAAGGCTATAACTCCTTTACAAGCAGGAATCTTACCGGTAAATGTCCCGTCTTCAAGTTTGTCGTAAAGAGCCTCTGACATGGCTTGCTCTAAATACTCACTCAAAATATACTTTGCAGGCATTTAGCACCTCCTTTTTGCTACCTGCCAAAATTATAACAGATTCAAGATTATAAATGGCAAAACATTTTGAATATCAACCCCTCGCTTGTCATTCTGAACGAAGCCCTGCACCGCATGGTGTTTATGGCGAAGTGAAGAATCTCATCTTTAACGACCGCCATTGCATTGGCTGTCATTCTGAGGGGCATAGTCCCGAAGAATCTCGTTTTTTATTCTCTATATCAAAAATTTTTCGAGAGGGGAGAATTCTGGGGACACCATACTTAACTCCTTCAGAATTGAGTAAACTGTCCCCCGAATTTGGTCTTACAACCTTTTTTTACTTATTGCTTAGTTTAAAAATTGTTAAATTTTTCACTGCCGTACAAAGAATTGAATAATATTCAATTATAAATATAGAATTTTCTTCTTTTAGTACATCTCTGCTTAAAAGTTTAGTAACATTCCATAATAAATTCTCTTTCATATGATCCGGTGTGGCAATATAGCGAAATCTCCCATAATATAGCTGATATTTAGTATGTTGTACCATAAATTCTTTATAATCTTTAATATTAATTATATCTTCCAGAATTCTTTCTATCTTGTCCATATATATCTCTCTTGCTTCTTCACCATGATCAAAAAAGAGAAGCCTATCATGTATGTGGAGTGCTAAAAATAACAAACGTTCAAATATGAACTCGTGGTCCCCTTTCGAATATCTTTCCAAGATTTCATCATATATACCAATAGCAAAAGTAATGGATTCTACAATCATCCATTTGACAAGATTGATATCCACTCTTTCTTTCCAATTTGGCGCAATATTCTGCCGTGAAGTTTTATCTTCCATATTAACATCAGATAGTAATTTGTCAGTATTTAATTTAAAATTTATCACAACTTCTGGTGGGGTTGAATCTCCAAACTCAAAGTCCGAAATTTGTTTTTTAAGATCATCTTTTATTTCCTTCAAGGAAGATATTATTTCATCTAAACCATTTAGCTTTTCTTGAAGTTTATTTATGTCTACATCCGAGATAGGATATTTAAGAGCTTCTTTAAGATTATCTCTATCCGAGATAAGATACCTAAGAGCTTTTCCAGCCTCTTTCTCAGCGTCTTCAATATTTCCACTCTGTTTAAATAAAAAAGCAAGCTGTGCATGATATATCCCTTTTCTTTCTTCACCTATTGTGGGGCATAGTTCATACAAGAAATCGACAGCTATTTGTAGCACATCTAATGCTTTATTTATTTTACCCGACCTTTCAAAGTCACCTGATATTTTAGTTAATATTGCAACTAAACCCATTGTGAGTGGTTCATATTGAACGCTTAAAATTTTATCATGAGTTATCATTCCTTTTTTGTACATTTCCGATGCGGATACTCTGGATTTATCTATATTTTCAAAAAACAATTTAAGACATGCATTTAATTCTTTTCTATACCGAGGCTCATTGATTGATTCAACAAATAATTGTAGCTTAGCATTCACGATTTTCTCTTTTAGTAATTGCTCGTATTCCTTGGGTAAAGCAAATGTTTCCTTAGTTTTCAAAAAGATATTTTGCAGCTTTCCAAACATCTCTCGCCTCCCTTCTTTGCCCCCAATGAGCTGGGATCGTTCTTAGCGAAAATAAAGCCCTGAATGGTTTGGACGTAGTTTTTTCCGACGCTGTTATCTTTCGTTGCGGGCAGAATAATAATGCTTTCTTTATTCTCATCTTATAAAATAAGGCTTAGGTACACTTATCATCGTTGGTGAAAATAATTCGATAATTTTATGGTCTTTCAATCTATAAGCATGCCCGCTTTTTAAATCATGCCAAACTTCCAACTCTCCTAATTTGACAACATAGTAAAAAGCAAAAGTGTTTGATAAAGATACCTTTCCAATAATTCGCTTGCCTTTCGTCTGGATTGTAAATATATGACCCTCAAAGAAATATTTATTATCTGTCTCTTCAGCTAAAATATGACCTTCCTTAATTTCTACCATCTTGAAATTAGGTTTATCTCCAGTTTTAATGTATTCTCTTACAGCGTCAAATCTTGAGTCTAAAGCGTATTCGGCCCCTTTAATCTTAGCCAAATAATTGAATGAGATCTTGGCAATAGATCTATATAGTACATCGTCTATTATTCCTTCCACTGAAACTTTAAGAGTGTCATCTTCTTCAACCGCACTTGAAGGTAGCATTCCTCCTTTTTGGGGTTTGAAAACAATTCCGACTTGCCTCATTTTTTCGATAGCTTTTTGTTCTTCAGTCTTATTATGGGTAAAAATCCTAAAAACTTTATCCTTGTATCTATTAAGTTCATTTTTTACCTCTTCTTTTTCTATATCATCAAGAAGGAAGTATTTTTTATTCCCTTCATCATCTTCTAAAACAATTTGCGAAGGCAGTATCAAGCTATCTTTTTTAGAAAAATCGCAATAAACAACAGCGCCTTTGAAATTACCATATTTGTCTTCATTTGGAATATTGATTTTAAGTCTAGTCTGACGAATCGACTTTCTAGACCGTGAGCCAATCTTCTGTAATCTCCAGAAGCCTTCTAAGCTATCACCTGCTAAAAATCTTTCAATACTTCTACCAAAGCCGGTATTACATTCCGTACAGACACAATCTATTGTCCATGAATCAGGGCAGCCGAAAGATTTGGGAAATACATGTTCTTCTGAACTATTTTTTTCTGTAATAGGATTCTTGCAATAAATACAGTTCATGTTTTATTTGTTACATCCTGCCCGTAATGAGAAGATAACTACTTCATACCCGAACTACTTCGCTTTTTGTCCTGTTTTGGGATTATTGACGCAGTATTTCGGATATGCCTACTGGCTTAACAGTCAGTAACTCATTTGTTATTGAATTCTATCAGTTACATTAGTAAAGTCAAGGCGTTTCCTTGAAAGGGAAAACGAGATTCTTCACTGAGCCTGCCACGAGCAAAAAATGAGATTCCTCGCTTCGCTCGGAATGACAAGCGAGAGACTCTGAATGAAACCCAGACAGTCACCGTGAGAAAAATCCCCCTCACCCCCTCCCTCTCCTCTACGAGCCATGGCCGCATGGGGAGAGGATTAAGGTGAGGGTTTTTGTGTAAGATAACTATAGAAAAAAATAAATATTTTTTGTATAATTATGTCTTTCTAATAGTAAATTGGGAGATAACCAATGCCTAAGACTAAATTAAAGGTAATCCTTTTAAGCCATACCCCTAATCCTGAAATGGCTGTTGCGATGGCTGCAAAACTCTGCTACAGCCCTTCGGATGTAGAATCTTTGAAAAAGAAGATCGAGGCAAAAGACCAGAAGGAATTTGTGAAGAAATTGGTGAAGATCGGCCATATGAGTCCGATCGAACATGCAACATTCACGTTCGGTGTCGAGGGTATTTCAAGGGCATGCTCACACCAGCTTGTGAGGCATAGACTGGCCTCATATTCACAGCAGTCACAGAGGTATGTATCAGAGAGCAGTCAGCGGTCAGCGGTCGGCGGTCAAACAACATTCGATTACATAATTCCTCCTTCTATAGCAGAAGACCGTGAAGCAAAAAATGCCTTTCAGAAGTTCATGGTTGAGGCACAGGAGGCATACAATTATCTTGTGAAAAAACTGAATGAAAGGGGTATCAAGGGCGAGGCAGCAAATCAGGATGCGAGGTTTGCTTTACCGAATGCCTGTGAGACCAAGATAATGGTTACGATGAATGCGAGGGAGCTGCTCCATTTCTTTCGTCAGAGGTGCTGTGAAAGGGCACAGTGGGAGATAAGGGAGATGGCCTTCGAGATGTATAAGCTCGCAAAAAGGGTAGCACCTACCCTTTTTGATAAGGCTGGGCCTGCCTGCCTCTACGGTCCATGTACAGAAGGGGAGATGTACTGTGGGAAATTAAAGGAGGTGAGAGAGAAGTTTGGAGTCAGGAGCAAAGAGTAAAGGTATCCCAAAACTCATAACTCCGAACTCTAAACTCTAAAATGGCCTACGTAATTGCCTTTGCAGGTAAAGGAGGAACTGGTAAGACCACCCTCTCAGGACTTACAATAAGGTATCTGAAGGAAAGGAGAAAAGGTCCTATCCTTGCTGTTGATGCGGATGCAAACAGCAATCTGAATGAGGTCCTCGGTCTTAAGGTCTATGCAACTGTAGGTGGTCTGAGGGAGCAGTCCCTCACAACTGTGAGGGCAGGAGATAGACCTGGTGGAATGTCTATGGATGAGCTTTTCGATTATCAGGTACAACGATGTCTCATAGAAGCAAAAGGCTTTGATCTTCTTGTAATGGGAAGGCCTGAAGGCCCTGGATGTTACTGCGCAGCAAACAATATTATAAGGAAATATACAGATAAGATGTCTGAGGACTATCCCTATGTTGTGATGGACAATGAGGCAGGGTTGGAGCACCTTAGCAGAAGAACGACCCATGATGTTGATCTCCTCATTATTGTGAGCGATCCTACAGTGAGGGGGATAATTACAGCAAAGAGGATAATAGAGCTTGTGAAGGAACTTAGCCTCAAGGTAAAGAGTTCTGCCCTGATTATTAACAGAATAGGTAACGAATCAGAGGAAGATCTTAAGAAAGTAGCCTCTGATCAGGGACTGAATATAACCGGTTTTATCCCTTCTGATGAAAAGGTATTCGAATATGATATTACAGGGATACCACTTATAAACCTTCCGGCAGATGCTAAGTCGCTCAAGGCCCTCTATAGTATCCTCGATAGTTTAAAGATACTTTGATTCAGTTCATAGTTATTAGTTCGGAGATTTTTTACTCATAACTCTGAACTCATAACTCCAAACTGAATTATGCATAAGATCTCAATAATTGGCGCGGGAGTCGTTGGAACGGCGATGGGGTATCTGCTTAAAAGAAGCAGATACAGCATTGTTGGCATAGCCAGTAGAAAAAAGGAATCAGTGAAGAAAGCGGTGGAATTTATCGGAGAAGGGGAGATATCAACAGACCCTGTCTCTGCTGCTAAGAAGGCGGATATAGTCTTTATAACAACTCCTGATAGTGCAATCGAAGAGGTTTGTAAAAAGGTTTCTTCAGAGGGAGGATTCAAAAAAGGAACTTTTGTCTTTCATATGAGCGGTGCCTTATCGTCAGAAATACTAAGTTCTGCAAGAATGGAAGGAGCAAAGGTCGGGTCTATACATCCCCTCCAGAGTCTGGCGGATGTGGGTAAGGCAGTGAAGAACATACCAGGCTCTTATTTCTGTGTTGAAGGGGATGAGGATGCTGTTGTAATGGCAAAAGAAATAGTCAGCGCCCTTGGTGGGAAGGAGATAACAATAGGAGCAGAGAGAAAAACGCTATATCATGCAGGGGCATCTGTTGCATCGAACTTTTTTGTTGCAACCATAAGATTCGGACTGGAACTATTAGAGGCAGCAGGCATCAAAAGGGAAGATTCCCTAAAGGCCCTCATGCCTTTAATCAAAGGGACAGTAGAAAATATCGAGAACCTCGGTATTCCCAAAGCCCTTACAGGTCCTATATCGAGGGGAGATACTGGAATTATCGAAGATCATTTGAAAGCTATTAAGAGAGGAAAAGCTGAAAGAGTTGGCTTATATACTGAACTCGGCAGGTATACTGTAAAAGTGGCGGTCGAAAAAGGTACCCTGAAGGAAGCAGATGCTGAGAAAATACTCTCATTGTTCGATAAATATGACAAATGTCATAGAAGAAAGGAGACGAGTTATGCTCATAATAGGTGAGAGAATAAGTATAATTGCAAAACGGGTAAGAGAGGCAATGAATAAAAGGGATCCAAAACCGATCCAGGAGCTTGCACAGACCCAGTGGAAGGCAGGGGCACATATGATTGAAGCTAATATAGGCCCTGCAGAAGAAGGCGGGGAGGATTTAATGCAGTGGATGGTAACAACAATCCAGAGAGCTGTCCCTATACCAATCTGTCTTGATACAACTAACTATAATGCTATTGAGGCAGGGCTCAAGGTCCACAATAATGAATGGGGGAGGCCCTTGATTAATTCTACATCAAATGATCCTGAAAGATTTTCTATGCTTGAACTCGCTGCAAAATATAATTCCCAGATAATAGGACTTACAGTAGGGAAAGGAGGCCTTCCTGCCGATGCAGAGGAAAGGTCAGCCATAGCAGCAGAAATTATGGCGAGGGCGATGGAATACGGTGTTCCCCTCGAAGACCTGTATCTTGACCCCCTTGTTTTACAGATAGCAACCTCCCAGGACCACGCCCTTAAGGTTATAAAAGCCATAAGGATGTTTCAGGAACTGAATGACCCTCCTATGAAGACAGTCGTCGGGTTAAGTAATATTTCGAATGGATGCCCAAAGGACTTAAGACCTATTTTGAATAAATATTATCTTGCATTATTGATTTATGAAGGACTTACTGCAGCAATAGCAGACCCCCATGAAGTGACGGAGACAGCAAAAACGATAGACGTGATAATGAGTAAAACCCTTTATGCCCATTCCTATTTAGAAATGTAATAAGGAGATTTAAAATTTTAGTTTTACAATTTAGGATTTAAATTTTATAATCTCACCTTCTTGTTCAATGCTGGGATGATTTAGATTTTGGAAAATAAAAATGTCATATGTAGTACCTAAAGAAACTTATAGTGGTAAGGTCTATACGTTACAGTTCGGTTCTGGTAATAAGACGATCACTGTTGGAGGGGAGAACGCCCTGCCCTTCCTTACCTTCGAAGGTGTTATACCTCATAAACCTGCTATCGCTATTGAGATCCAGGACACTCCGCCTGCAGATTGGCCTGAGACCCTACAGAAGGTTTTTGAGGGTGTGAGTGGTGATCCGATTGGATGGGCAAAATACTGTCAGGATACCCTGAAAGCAGAGGCAATTGCACTGAGGCTTATAAGTACCCATCCCGACAGAGAGAATAGAAGTCCTGGAGAAGCGGCAAAGACAGTTAAAGATGTTCTTGATGCTATAACCGTTCCTTTGATCATACTCGGAAGTAATCATGTTGAGAAAGATTCCCAGGTACTCGTAGCTACGGCAGAGGTTGCAAAGGGTAAAAACTCTGTTATCGGAAAGGCACAGGAAGGGAACTATAAGACAATCGCCGCTGCAGCTATGGCGAATGACCTTAAACTTATTGCTATGTCAGAACTTGATATAAACCTTTGCAAGCAGCTCAATATACTTCTAAGCCAGCTCGGTTTCGATAAAGAAAAGATACTAACTGATCCAATGTGCTCTGCCCTTGGATATGGACTTGAATATACCTATTCTGTTATGGAGAGGATCAGGGCTGCTGCAATTACTCAAAATGACCCTACCATGCAGCCTCCAATAATTGCCGATATTGGTATGTATGTCTGGAAGATCAAGGAGACTGTGGTGTCCGAAGTAGAACTTCCTCACTGGGGGTCAACTGTAGAGAGAGGGATAGCCTGGGAGGTCATTACAGCAGTGAGTATGATAATGGCTGGTGCAGAACTTCTTATTATGAGACACCCGAAAGCGGTTGAGGGCGTGAAGAAAGTGATTGAGGAGCTTGCTTAGAAATAATGTAAAATGAAAAATGTAAAATGCAAAATTTAAATTTGCATTTTTTATGGAGGTTGACAAATGGCTTTAAGCGGTGTTGAGATATTTAAGCTTCTTCCAAAGACAAACTGTAAAAAGTGCGGATTCCCTACATGTCTTGCCTTTGCGATGAAACTCGCCCAGAGACAGGCAAGCCTTGATGCATGCCCTGATGTCTCAGAGGAGGCAAAAAGAATTTTAGGTGAGGCGTCTGCTCCACCAATAAAAGCTATAGCAATCGGTAACGGTGAGAAGGCTGTAAAGTTAGGAGAAGAGACGGTTCTTTTCAGACATGAGAAGAAGTTTGTTAATCCCTGCGCATTCGCCTTATCTATAAAGGATACATTGAGTAGTGAAGAGTTAAAGAATAAAGTGAAAGCAGTTCTTGATTCTGAGATAGAGAGGGTGGGACAGAGGCTCAGGGCAGATATGATATTGGCGGATAATGAATCTGGTGATTCTGGAAAATTTGAGTCTGCAGTAAAACAGATTATACAGGATGCCCCGAATATCCCATTAATTCTTAAAAGTCAGAGTCCATCTAATATAGAGACTGCTATAAAGTATTGTTCTGATAAAAGGCCATTAATATACACAGCTACCAATGATAATTATGAAGTGATGGCAAAGATAGCCAGAGATAATAATGCTGTATTGTGTGTCTATGCTGAAGGAACTGAGGCACTAAGTTCCCTCGCAGAAAAGGTTAAATCAGCCGGCATGGATGATATCATTCTTGATTCAGGTGCAAGGAAGGCAAAGGATATGCTCGAGCATTATACACAGATAAGAAGGGCAGCCATAAAAAAGAGCTTTAAACCCCTTGGTTATCCTGTAATATCCTTTGCTGAAAGGGAAGACCCTATGCATGAGATAGCCCTCGCAAGTATAGGTGTTACAAAATATGCATCTATTATTGTACTTAGCAGTATTGAAAAATGGAAAATGCTGGCATTACTTACACAGAGACAAAACATATATACAGATCCTCAGGTACCGATGCAGGTGGAACAGAAGATATATAAGGTCGGAGAACCGACACAAAAATCACCACTACTTATTACCACTAATTTCTCCCTCACATACTTCATAGTTCAGGGAGAGGTTGAAAACAGTAAGGTGCCGAGCTGGCTTGCCGTAATGGATGTTGAAGGCCTTTCTGTCCTGACTGCCTGGGCAGCAGGAAAATTCACCGCCTCAAAAATTTCAGAGTTTATAAAGGAAAGTGGTGTAGAAAAAAATATAGCCCATAAAGAATTGATCATACCGGGTTATGTAGCAATCCTGAGTGGTGCCCTCGAGGATAAGCTTGAAGGGTGGAAGATTACCGTAGGGCCAAGGGAGGCAAATGCATTACCCTCTTTTCTTAAAGCAAGAACTACAAATTAATAAATATTTCGGCTTGACAGAAAAAAGGGAAATAAATATTATAGATAACTATTATTAATTAGTATCAAATAGCAATAAATAATAAATACAAGGAGGCAGCAGAAGATGTCAAAGATTATAGCATCAGCAGCCATCGGAGCCGCACATAAGGTTATAGCGCAGGCTGAAGAGATGCTCGAAAAAGCTACATCCGAAAAAGGAAAAGATTTCGTCTTCGAATTTCCCGACACTGCCTATTATCTTCCTATGATATATGCTATGACAGGCTTTCCTGTAAAGACATTAGCGGACATGAAGGTAGCAATCGGCCTGGCAAAGGAGATGATCCATCCCGAGCCTGAAGAGAACATATGGAAGCCTTACCTTGGAGAAGCCCTTGATTCCGGTATGGCGACACTATTCGCTGAAGAGATAATAATGGCACTTCGTTATATTAACGGGTTCGAGCCTGCGGTAGACCCTGAGACAGGTTATGTATATAACGGTTTTATAACCGATACAATCCAGAGGAATCTCGGTATCCAGCTTGTTGACGGGACAATGCCGGGGTTTGCAGCAGTTATCGGTGCTGCACCTGATGACGATACAGCCGTAAAGATAATCAGGGAACTGCAGGAGAAAAACATCCTTATATTCCTCTCAAGCCATGTTAATCGAAATAGCGTTACAAAACAGCTTTTAAGAAAGGGAGTTGAGCTTGGGTGGGAGACGAGAATCGTACCTGTAGGACCCGATACAGAACATACTATATACCCTCTCGACTGGTCAATAAGGGCATCACTTATATTCGGAGGCAAGAAACCAGGTGATTTCAAGGGGCACCTTAAATATACCAAAGACAGGGTCTTTGCTTTTGCACTGGTCTTAGGGGATCTCGATGATCTGAAGTGGTCAACAGGTGCGGGTGCTATAAATATGGGCTACCCTGCAGTCTGCGACACAGATGTCCCTGTAATACATCCAACAGGTGTTTGTACCTACGAAGAGGTCGAGAAGGAGCTGGACCATAACAAGATCGTCCAGAAGACGATCGAGGTGAGGGGACTGAAGATCATTACTGAGAAGCCCCCTATACCTGTTGCCTATGGCCCTGCATTCGAAGGAGAGAGGATAAGGAAAGAGGACATGTTCATTGAGTTCGGTGGACAGAGGACACCTGCCTTTGAATGGGTCAGGATGAGGGAGCTCGAAGAAATAGAAGATGGGAAGATTGTTGTTGTTGGAAATAACTGGAAAGAAAAATATGATCAGGGCGGGCAGATGCCCCTTGGCATAGTAATAGATGTTTCAGGAAGGAAAATGCAGAAGGACTTTGAGTCTGTCATAGAGAGGAAGGTCCACCATAATATAAACGAGGCGCAGGGACTGTGGCATATGGGTCAGCGCGACCTCAACTGGATAAGGATAAACAATAGTGCTAAAAACGATGGAATAACTCTGGAACACCTTGGAGTCATCCAGGCGACCATGATACATCGCAGGTTCAGGGCAATCGTGGATAAGGTTCAGGTGACGCTTTACACAGAAGAGGCAGATGTGCTTAATATGCTCGATGAGGCAAGAATGGTGTACAGAGATCGTGACCAGAGGCTCAAAGGCCAAACCGATGAGGCTGTCGATACATTTTATTCCTGTCTTCTCTGCCAGTCCTTTGCACCGAGCCATGTCTGTGTTATCTCACCTGAGAGGCTCGGACTCTGCGGTGCCTATAACTGGCTTGATTGCAAGGCGGCATATGAAATTGATCCTACAGGCGGAAACCAGCCGATACCTAAGGGTGAGCTTTTGGATACGAGGTATGGTAGATATGTAGGTATTGATGATTATCTGAAGAAGGCATCAGGTGGTGCTGTAGAGACCCTTAACCTCTATACGATCATGCAGAACCCCATGACCTCCTGCGGCTGCTTTGAGTGCATAATAACAATAGTGCCAGAGGCAAATGGGGTAATGATAGTAAACCGTGGACATACAGGTATGACTCCTGCAGGTATGAAGTTCTCAACACTTGCTGGAAGTATCGGTGGCGGGGTACAGAATCCGGGATTCATGGGGATAGGAAGAAACTTTATTGTGAGTAAAAAATTCCTCCTTGGAGATGGAGGTCTTAAAAGAATTGTCTGGATGACAAAGAACCTTAAAGAGGGCCTGAGAGAGGATTTCAATAAAAGGGCTTCGGAGGAAGGTGTCCCTGATCTTTTTGATAAGATTGCCGATGAGACAATCTGTGAGGACTCGGAGAAACTACTGGAACATCTTACTCAGGTAAGCCATCCGGCACTTGAGATGGAGTCGATGATATAAAGACCGTAAGGCGTGAAGCGTGATGTGTGAGGTGAATTAAAAATAGGTTTTACTCATTACGTATCACGCATAACGCATAACGAAATAGTTGGAGGTAAAAATGTCTAAGGGAATAAAAAGCGCTGACCCATCAGCAGAGAAAATAATAGACTGGAGCATGTCACAGAAGATAGAGACCTGCTTTGACAGGGTTGAGACAATGAAGCCCTGCCCTATAGGTGAAACAGGTGCATGCTGCAAGATGTGCTACATGGGACCCTGCAGGCTCGTAGGCAAAAATGCTGAAGAGGAAGTTAAAGGCATATGCGGTGCATCCCTTCCTACGGTTGTTGCAAGGAATCTCGTAAGGATGATTGCAGGAGGGACTGCCTGCCACGGCGACCATGGAAGGGACATGGTATTTACTCTTGAAGCGGCAGCAAAGGGTGAAACAAAGGATTTTCGAATAAAAGATGTGAGGAAGCTTTACAGGATCGCAGGCATAATCGGTGTAGAATTTGAAGGGAGACCGGTGAATGACGTCGCTCTGGATGTTGCACATAAGTTCATCGAAGACTACGGCAGACAGAGGGGTGAGATAAATTACATCAAGAGGGCTCCGCAGAAGACCCAGGAGAGGTGGAGGAAATGGGGAGTTATACCGAGGGGCGTAGACAGGGAGATCGCAGAGGCGATGGACAGGACAACAATGGGGATGGATTCTGATCCTGACTCACTTCTTTCCCATGGTTTAAGGACTGCCCTTGCGAACGGATGGGGTGGAAGCATGATATCAACAGATGTTTCTGACATCCTCTTCGGTACCCCGAGCCCTATAAAGGCAGAGGCGAGCATGGGGATATTCAAAGAGAATGAAGTGAATATAGTTATTCACGGCCATGAGCCATCTCTTGCAGAGACAATAGTAGATGTGGCATCTGATCCTGATTTGATTGCCTATGCGCAATCAAAAGGAGCAAAAGGGATAAACCTCGGAGGATTATGCTGTACATCAAACGAGGTGCTTATGAGACGCGGCATACCCACTGCAGGCGGATTTACGAACCAGGAGCTTGCCATATTGACAGGCCTTATCGAGGCTATGGTCGTAGATGTCCAGTGCATCATGCCTGCTATTGTTGAGGTATCAAAGAAGTTCCATACAAAGGTAATTACCACTTCAGAAAAGGCGAGAATACCCGGTGCACAACATATACAGTTCGATGAGCACAAAGCAAGGGATATAGCGAAAGAGATAATCAGACTTGCTATTGATAATTTCCAAAATAGAAAAGCTGAAGGGAGCAAGGTTACTCAGAAATATCCTGTTATTGCAGGCTTCTCCCATGAATATATAGAATACATGCAGGGTGGAAGGTGGAGGGCCTCCTTCAGACCACTTAATGATGCTATTATGGCAGGACGGATACGTGGCGTAGCCGGTGTTGTCGGATGCGATAACCCGAGGGTACCAGCAACCGGTATCCATAAGTATCTCGTTATTGAACTTATCAAGAATGATGTCCTTGTTGTCACAACCGGATGCGGTTCTCAGGCATGCGGTGTCGCAGGTTATCTTACTCCGGAGATGGCACTTGAGAACGCAGGGCCTGGCCTCAGAGAGATTTGCGAGGCTATAGGGATTCCGCCTATACTCCATATGGGTGCCTGTGTTGATAACACAAGGATTCTTACTGTTGCTACAGCAATGGCAGCAGAGGGTGGTCTCTCTGATGAGATAGGAAATATGCCTGCTGTAGGTATAGCCCCTGAATGGATGACAGAAAAGGCAATCTCTATCGGATGCTATTTTGCTGCGTCAGGTGTCCCTGTTATATTCGGTGGGAGACCACCATCACCAATAGCAGCAAGCCAAGAGATAATAAGGATAATGTCAGATGTCTGGTATGAGAGGTTCAGAGGATGTCTTGTATTCGAGTCGGACCCAGAAAGGATCCTCTCAATGACGCTGGAATATATAGATAAGGCAAGGGATTTCCTGAAACTCAAGAAATACGAACCGGGGAGATTCGGGACAGAACGAGTACTTATGGACATGGCTGCAAGGCGTGAACTCGAAAAGGCTGAAAGGGCAGCAAAGCCGCATATAGGAATCTATTGAGAGGTATTTATATAGGTCAAATAAGTCATATATGACCCATATCTGGAGCTTTAATGAAGATCGAAGATATCAATGTGAATGAAAAAATAGGAAATGTAGGCCATGTACTCTCCGAAAATGATAAGAATAAGGGTATTCTGATTCCTACACTACACAGGATCCAGGAAGAATGCGGTTATCTCCCTGAAGATGTCTTAAAGAATCTCTCAAGAAAGCTAAATCTGTCCCTAGCAGAGATTTACAGCGTAGCAAGTTTCTATAAACAGTTCCACTTCACACCAAGAGGTAAAAAAGTAGTGAAGGTATGTACGGGCACGGCCTGCCATGTTAGGGGTGCACAGAAGGTACTCGAAACCCTTGAAGAAGAATTTAAGATAAAAGAAGGAGAGACGACAAAGGATCTCGCGCTAACTCTCGAGACAGTCGGTTGTGTTGGCTGCTGTGGCCTTGCACCTGTTGCTGCTGTTAATGAAGCTGTTGTCGGTGATATAGGGCCGAAGAAACTCAGGGAACTAATAGGCGAGATACGGGAAGAGTAAATGGATAAACTTAAAAACTTAGATGACCTGAAAAACCTCAGACTTCTTTTGAAAGAAGAAACCTTCAGACCTGATATGCACAGGGTCAAGGTATGTACAGGGACTGCCTGTCTTGCCTCCGGCTCCCATAAGGTTGTTGAAGAATTCGAAATGGCAAAGGGCAAGGGGTATGAACTCGATATAATTAAGACAGGGTGCCAGGGCCTCTGCCAGAAAGGACCTGTGATGAAGGTTGAGCCTGAGGGTTACTTCTACCAGAAGGTGAAGGGTAATGATGTCTCAGACATAATCTCTGGTACGGTCTCTGTCGGACAGCCTGTGAGAAAACTCCTTTACAGGGGATCCATAGTGGAAGAACCATACGAACTTATGGATGACCTGCCTTTCTATAAAAAGCAGGTACGTATAGCCCTCAGGAATAATGGAAGAATAGACCCGAATAATATTTACCACTTTATAGCTGTTGGCGGATACAGGGCACTTGAGAAGGTCCTCTCATCAATGATCCCTGAAGAAGTACTCGAGGTTGTGAAGAAGGCAAACCTGAGGGGACGGGGAGGTGCAGGCTTTCCTGCAGGTCTGAAATGGGAACACGCTAAGAAAGCTCCGGGGAAAATCAAACTCGTTATTGCAAACGGTGATGAAGGTGACCCTGGAGCTTTCATGGATAGATCAATCATGGAAGGGGATCCCCATAGCCTTATAGAGGGGATGCTTATCTGTGCATATACATTAAATGCAGAGTATGGATTCATATATGTCCGCCACGAATATCCCCTTGCAGTAAAAAACCTGAAGATTGCCATCAAACAGGCAGAGGAACTCGGGCTACTCGGAAATAATATCCTCGGTAGAGGTATGAACTTCTCTCTTGATATAAGGGAAGGTGCAGGTGCCTTCGTATGCGGTGAGTCAACAGCACTTGTTGCATCAATAGAAGGAGACAGGGGATTTCCCAGACCGAGGCCGCCAAGACTTTCTGAACCTGGCGGTGGTGTATGGGGGTATCCGAGCAACCTGAACAATATCGAAACATATGTCTGTGTACCGCCGATAATAGAGAACGGGGCAGACTGGTTCCTGAGCATAGGGACAAAGAACTCTCCGGGGACAAAGGTCTTTGCCCTGACGGGTAAAGTTAAAAATACAGGCCTTGTTGAGGTGCCGATGGGAATAACCCTGAGAGAGATAATATTCGATATAGGTGGGGGGATCATTGGAGACAAAGAATTTAAGGCTGTCCAGACAGGTGGCCCTTCCGGAGGATGTATTCCAGCAAGCCTTCTTGATTTGCAGGTTGATTTTGATACCCTTAACCAGGCAGGTTCAATGATGGGTTCAGGCGGCATGGTCGTTATGGACGAAGATACATGCATGGTCGATGTTGCAAAATACTTCCTGTCCTTCTGCCAGTCAGAGTCATGCGGGAAGTGTCCTCCCTGCAGGGCAGGTACCTACAGGATGCTCCAGATACTTGAGGACATAACATCAGGTAAGGGAAGGCCGGGTGACATCGAGAGGCTTCTCGAGATGAGTAAAAATATCAATGAAGGTTCACTCTGCGGTCTCGGACAGGGTGCACCCAATCCGATTCTTTCTACGATAAGATACTTCAGGGAGGAATACGAAGAACATATTTATGATAAGTACTGCCGTGCAAAAGTCTGTAAAGGCCTCGGTGTATTCAGGATAGAGCAGAGTGAATGTTTCCTCTGCGGTTTGTGCGAGAAGGCCTGTCCCTACGATGCTGTAAAAGTGACAAGGGATAGTTATTTTATAGACCAGGACTACTGCACAAAATGCAAGGCCTGTTATATTGCCTGTCCCATTAATGCTGTGAAAATAGAGAAGCAGGGGGAAAAGACAGTGGTTAGGAGCAAGTAGCTTGCAGTTAGAGTATTTTCTGTCATTCCTGCGTAAGCAGGAATCCAGATGATGTTCCTGCGAAAGCAGGGTATTAAAAACACTGGATTCCGCATCCCTCAATTAATGACTTCGAGGGCAGGCAAGTGCGGAATGACAAAAATGTGGAGTATAGTGGTGGAAGAAAAAGAGCAGACAGAAGATAAAGAGAAGAAGGTAGAGGATATAAAGAAGGAGGCAGAAGAGAAGAAATGCCCTGTCAACAAGGCACTCTATTATATCGAAGAGTTCCTGGCAGGGCCGATGTGCGCAAAATGTTTCCCCTGCGAGATGGGGAGTTATGAGGCGAAGGTCCGCCTCGAAAATCTTACTAAAGGAATTGGTACAGAGAACGACCTCCAGATTCTGAGAAGGATAGCAAACCAGATGCTCGAAGGATCGATGTGCAAAAAGGGGAAAGACACGGCAAAATTCATTCTCGAATGGATGGAAACAGGTGTATACACCGAGCATATCGAAGGCAGATGTCCTGACAGGGAATGTCTTGCATTTATAGAATACAGAATTATCCCTGATAAGTGTATAATGTGTGATTTATGTAAAGAGGCATGCAGGTATGATGCGATCATCGGAGAAAAGAAAAAACCTTACCTGAGCGGCTATCTGCCTTTTGAGATAAGACAGAAGAGATGTCCCAAGTGTGGTGATTGCCTGAAGGCATGTCCCTATGATGCAATTGAGATAATAGATATAAAGGCTGAGGTTAAGGTTTAGTAGGAATTTAAGGAGGAATAAAATGGCAAAGCTGATTACGATGAAAATAAACGGAAAAGAGGTAAAGGCTGAGGAGGGAGCCAATCTTATAGATGCCGCTGAGTCTGCTGGATTCCATATACCTAACCTCTGTTATCTGAAAGGACTAAAGGGTATAGGTGCCTGCAGGATGTGCCTCGTAGAGATCGAAGGGATGAAGGCGCCTATGACTGCCTGTACATTGAAAGCCAAAGAGGGGATGAGTATACAGACAGAGACGGAACGTGTCAGGGAGATAAGAAAGTTCGTTACAGACCTTATCGTCTCTATGCATCCCCTTGACTGTATGACGTGTACAAAGGCGAGTGAATGTAATCTGATGAAGTATGCGTATGACTTAGAGGTTAAGGAATCGTCATTCGCAAGAAAGAGCTTTGCCTTTGGCGCAGATGATAAAAATCCCTTTATAAGGCTTGACCCTGACTACTGTGTCCTCTGTTCCAAGTGCATAAGAATATGCAAACACCAGGGGACAAATGTCCTCGATTTCAAGGGAAGAGGTGTAGGGATGAGGGTTATTGCAGGAAGCGACCAGCCCCTTCATGAGTCAGGCTGTACATTCTGCGGAAGCTGTATCGATGTCTGCCCTGTCAATGCGATCATCGAGGCTGACAGGTGGAGAAAAGGCAGAGAATGGCAGTACGAGATGTTCAACTCTATCTGTCTCTACTGTGGATGCGACTGTGAGCTTAAGGTAAGCGTTAAGGAAAACATGGTTGCAAAGATAAATGCAGGAGCAGGAGAAGAGAAGGTTGCCTTTTATATCTGTGCAATCGGCAGATTCGGTTTTGATGCAATAAACGGTGAGGGTAGATTGTATAACCCGATGAAGAGGGTTAACGGAGAACTTATAGAAACCTCCTGGGAGGATGCCCTCGGTATTGTGGCAGAAAAATTTAAGAAAGCAGGAGATTCAGTGGGATTCATAAGTACAGCAGGGATAACGAATGAATCTGCCTTTATCCTCTCGAAGTTTGCAAGAGATATTATCGGTACAGAGAATATAGATACCACTGCACGCCTCTATTCTGAAGATCCAATGGTCTTTCTCTCAGGCAAGGCTGATATCGAGAGCGCAGATCTTATAGTCCTTGCCGGGCTTGACCCCTCCCAGTGGAGCCGGCTCCTTCCTGCGATAGATGCTCAGATAAGGAAGAAGATCGACAGGGGTGCTAAACTGATTATCATTAATTCAAAAGGGACAGGACTCGATTCAATTGCCTCTCTGAAAGTAATTCCAGAAGAGATAGATAAGGTAAAAGAGCTATATTCTGCGGCGAAGAATCCAGTTGTTCTTCTCTCACCATACTATGCAAATATCGTTGCATCTCTAAAGCCTTCTCAGGCAGTTGCGGTAGGACTGGAAGGTAATTTGAAGGGTGTAATCTCTATGGGACTCGTTCCTGGAAAGGGTGGAAAGACATACGAAGAAATGCTTCGTGGAAATTTGAAGACCCTCTATGTTATCGGTAACATCCCTGAGAAAGAAAGGCCGAAAACCGATTTTCTTATTGTCCAGACATCACACCTTACAGGATTTGCAAAGATAGCGGATATAGTCCTTCCATCCACAATGACCCTTGAAGAGGATGGTACAATGGTAGATTTCTCAGGTAACCTGAAAGAACTCCATAAAACTGTTGAATCATCTGGTGCTAAGAATACAGGAGAAACAATATCTTCTCTATCAACACTCATGGGAAAACCTATCCGTGAACCTAAGATTACTGATATAAAGAAGACGATTGTTTCTTCTTTGAAGAAGGCACCGTCTCTGGATAAGATAAAAGCGGGTATTGAAAGACCTTACGACCTTGAATTAATCAAATCCCTCAATGCCCCTGTTGTTAATGGTTCAAGGCTCCAGTGGTTTGAGGAGATAGAAAAGGCAATGGCAGTTTAAATGAACTGCCCGCAGTAAGTTGCGAGACATTAAGCCTGAAAAACGACTCTGTCATTCCTCAACTGCCTGCCCTCTGGTAAATAGGGACACATCCCATAATTCTTGACATAGTAACATTAATCCTATAGAATCTCTGCATGCCGAGGATAGCGAGGGCGGTT
>CAKKSD010000034.1 GCA_919902995.1 Thermodesulfovibrionia bacterium | reverse complement strand
TTAAGAGGCTTTTCAGGCTTCCATACGGGCATGCTTATAATCCTTGTAGTAATCAGTGCAAACTCATCTGCGTTGTTTGGGGTCTTGCCAGTTTCGGGGTCCTTAAATGACTTAAAATAGTTAAGCATATTAGGGAATCCCTTAGCATTAAGTTTCTCGGCAAGCATCCACATAATCTCGGTCTCATCAGCCTTCTCTTCCCATAACCTCCCGACAACAGGTTGCTGAATCGAAAGATGTGTATGGAGGTTGCCTTTGTTATCAATTATTGAAAGCTTCTGAGTTGCATGGTGCGCAGCTGGAAGCACTATATCTGCAAACATCGCCATTTCTGAAGGGTTGGTCCCTATATGAACATAGAAAGGAACCTTTGTCATAGCCTTGTCCCATCTGTCGGCTCCTGTACAGGAGAAGTTGAAGTTCGCCCAGTAGCTGATGGCCACTTTAATATCATAGGGATCTTCATTCAGAATGCCTGTTGCTACATTGTTGGTAATGACCGAGCTTCCAGCCTTGCCCTCTGATATTGAGGGGAACTGTTTATATCCCCTCTGATCGATTTTCTTCTCTTTGCCATATTTCTTCGCAATGTCATCGAGGAAAGGATCAATTTCTGGCAGTTTGCCTGAAGGTGACTTGGCATGATTTCTCAAAGAACCTCCCTCGTTCTCGCAAGCGCCAAGAAGTCCTGCTAATGCATGAATTGCAAAGGATGGATATGCACCCCTTGGGCTCATAGCAGGTCCGGGACCCATCCATACAGCAACATTGGGCGAAGCTTTGCCCATAGTTCTCGCTATTCTGACAATCTGACCTTTTGAGATACCGCAGATCTTTTCTGCCCACTGAGGTGTCCTTTCATTGAGTTCGATATTCCACCACTTTATAAGGCCATGCGTGTGCTTTTCAGCAAATGCCGCTTCATCAACAGGCTTTCCAGCTTTGAACTGGTTTTTACCGTCTTTGAAATCTCCTACAAACTCCTTACTCCACATTCCCTCAGTAAGAATCACATGGGCAATAGCAACAGCAAGGGCACCGTCTTCACCCGGTTTTATAGGCACCCATTCGTGAGACTTAGCAGCTATTGCGCTCAGTCTGGGGTCAACAGTTATAACTTTGCCATTGTCAATAACATCACCGATCTTGTTGATGGTATTTGGGACATTTCTGTTTGAGCTTAAGGGGTCGCATCCCCAAGCCACCAGACATTTTGTTCTTGCAAGGTCATAATCCCTGTATCCCCAGAAACCCTCTGTGTAAAAGGGTCCGAATTTCTCTGCCTCTGCACAGATTGCGCTATGAGATATAGCATTTGGAGAACCTATTATTTTAGGCAATGTGCCATAAGCAAGAGGATATGTCTTAGGTGAATACCTCCCCCTGATAAATAAGAACTTATGAGGTTCATTATTCTTTCTGAGCTCCACCAGTTTATCGGCAATTGTATTTAATGCCTCATCCCAAGTGATAGGAACAAATTTCGGGTCAATGTCTCTGCCCTTCTTGGGATTCGTCCTCTTCATTGGAACCTTTACCCTGTCAGGGTCATAAAGTTCCTGAAGCATCATATGTCCCCTCGGACATACATAACCGTTATTTACTTTGGACAGCTGGTTGCCCCTTACCTTTACAGCCCTTCCATTCTGTACAAAAAACTCAGCAGGGCACCATTGCGTGCAGCCCTGACATGTGGAAGGTATCCATTTGCCTGGCTCTGTCCCGCCACCTCCTGTTTTTTGGTCTTTGCCATTGGCAAAGGCATTGAGTGTAAGTCCACCACTTAGTGCAACTGCTGCACCTGTGGCTACACCTGCCTTTAAAAAATCCCTTCTTTTAATCTTCATCTTTACACCTCCTAAACAGTCTTGATTTACCCAAACTATTAAACACATCTTACAGAAAATTCATTATTCCCCTTAAAATCACCCCCTCCCATATAAAAATTAACTAGGCTTTAGGTATCTAATCATAAAATGATCTATACCAGATAATAACAGCAATTTTTATACCATTAGTAAGTTATTTAATTTTAAAGGTTCTTGGTAATTGTAGGTGTTACGGAAAAGAAACAGAAAGAAGGATGGTGATAGGATAAGCCTTTATTTTTTAAGAATAAAAAATCATTTTTTAATCAATAAGTATTGTTACAATTAAGTAACAGACTTTAACTCTTTATAAATCAATCCCATAGGAATTTATCTTCTCCCAGAGTGTCTTTCTGCTTATTCCGAGCATCTCGGAAGCCTTTGTTCTGTTTCCCTTTGTGATCCTTAAAACCCTGATGATATGATCTTTTTCTGCCTCCGCTGCTATATAAGAAAGTGAACCTTGTTTTTTATCATCTGTTTTTTTAAATATAAAGGAGGGAAGGTCATCTTTCTTGATCACATCTGAGATAGAAAGGGTTACACATCTTTCCACAATATTTTCAAGTTCCCTGATATTTCCTGGATAGTCATAATTAAGGAGTGTACTTACCGCTTCTTTTGAAAAATGTGTATTTTTAAATAGTTTATCTCTATATTTATTTAAAAAGAAATCAATAAGATAGGGAATTTCCTCTTTCCTCTCTCTTAATGGAGGAAGTGTTATAGGTATTACGTTAAGGCGGTAATAGAGATCCTCTCTGAACCTTCCCTTTTTAACCTCTTCCTCAAGGTTTTTATTTGTTGCAGCAATTATTCTTACGTCTACACTCAATGTATCTGTCCCTCCAACCCTTTCGAACCTCCTTTCCTGTATTACCCTTAGTAGCTTTGCCTGAGTAGAAAGGGGAAAATCTCCTACCTCATCGAGGAAGATTGTACCACCATCGGCAAGTTCAAACCTACCCGGTTTTCTCTTTATCGCACCAGTAAAGGCACCCTTTTCATGCCCGAATAACTCACTCTCTATAAGACCTTCCGGTAGTGCCGAACAGTTAACCTTAATCAAGGGTTTATCCTTCCTTTTACCCTGGTAGTGGATTGTCGTTGCTATGAGTTCCTTACCAGTTCCACTTTCACCAAGTATAAGAACAGTCGAATCCGATTCAGAAACCTTTTCTACCAATGAGAAAACATTTTTCATTTCTGTGCTTTCACAAATTATATTCGGGAGAGAGTAGTATTTGACGATGTCTTTTTTAAGTCTGATATTTTCATCTTTGAGGCTTTTTACATCCAGGGCCCTCTTTATTAGAAGAAGAAATTCATCTAATGAAAACGGTTTCGTTATGTAATCAAAGGCGCCGAGTTTCATTGCCTCAACTGCATCCTTTATACTTCCAAAGGCGGTCATCAGAATCACCTGTGTATCCTTTTTGTTCTCAATAATATTTTTAAGTATATCGAGACCATCTACATCAGGAAGTCTCACATCTGTCACAACTATACTGAAGTAGCTCTCCCTTAATGCATCTATCGCATCTCTGCCATTTTCGAAGGAGATAACATCATAACCTGAGGACTTAAGGGCATCCTCAAGGGTAACTCTCATAAGTTTTTCATCTTCAATCAAAAGAATAGGTTCTTTCATTTTGCTTGATTTTAGGCCTTTCTAATGTTCCTTTTTTATCCTGAAAGAGGGAAGCTCAAAATAAATCTACTCCCTTTCCCTACCTCACTTTCTACCGAAATCTCACCATTATAATTTTTTATAATTTCGTAGGTCATCCAGAGTCCAAGTCCTGTACCCTCTCCAGGGGGCTTTGTTGTGAAGAAAGGATCAAATATCTTGTCTATGTTCTCACCTGTAATCCCTTCACCTGTATCTATTATTTCTAACATTATCTTGGAATTTTCTTTATACCCCTTTACTATCAGGTTACCACCTCTAGGCATTGATTGAATAGAATTGATGAAAATGTTCAGCATCATTTGCTGAAAATCGTGGGGATCAACTAACATAACAAGATTATCTTCAATCTCTGCTAAAAATTTAATCATATTTTTCTTAATTCTATAATCAATAAAGGAATAAATCTCATTTATAGAATATTTTAAATTTAGATTAACAGGCTTATGTTCGTCTTTCCTTGACATCCATAATAGTTTGTTTACCGTACTTTCTATCCTCTCAAGTCCTTCCTTTATAAGGTTAAGATATTTTTCCTTTAAGTTAGGATTGCTACTGCTCTGTTTCAACATCTGGAGACAGTTGAAAATCCCACCGAGAGGATTGTTTATTTCATGGGCAACACCAGAAGCAAGGATACCTATAGAAGCCAGCTTTTCTGACTGGACCATCTTCTCATGAGTCTTTTTAAGCTCTTCGTTAGCCTGCCTTATTCTTTCTATCATACTGTTAAATTTTTCACCAAGTATGGCAAGCTCGTCATAACCCTTTACATCAGCCCTGATATTAAGATAATCCCCACCTGTCTTTTCCATAATATTTGCAAGGTATGTAATGGGGCTTATAAACCTTCTGCTCAATAAAAGTATGATTGAAAACCCTATAGCGATAAAAAATAGGGTAAGGATCACAATCTTTTTAACCATAGCAATAATCTCTATTTCCATTTTTTCAATGGAGATTCCAAACTTCAGCGTCCCCCACCTCTTCTTACCTATGGAAAGTGGAACGCCGAAATCTATTGCTGGTCTTCTATTATATGTGATACGCTGGATTACGATATTATCAGACTCAAATGACCTTTTTGTTAATATGTCAGAGTAGATTTTTCCATACTCCTTAATGTTATTATGTGATATCACTTTACCTTCCTCATTGAGGATTGCGATATAGACCAGATCCACATCCCGTTTGTTGAATATCTCCATAACATAGTTATCAAGAAGGCCACCTTCTTCGATAAGTCCAACCCTTTCGTATATCAGGTCATTTATTATAGGTATGGCAAGGGTCTCTCCGAGTAATCTTCCATGTCTTTCTACCTCCTTATACAGTATGCCTTTTTCTCTCTCAACGGTTATATAACCTATAATGCCCATCTGAAGGATAATCGCAAATGTTGTAATTAATATGAACTTATACTGAAGGCCTAAGCCTTTTTTTATAACCTTATCTTCGGATGACATCCCTTCCCACATGTTTTTGGTACTGCATTAATCTTTACCCTTATATCTTCATAATCATTATCTGAGGTTTCTGTAAAACCATTTTTATAATCATCATCAAGTTTATTAAGTATCGTCTGGTATCGTGTGTTACTGGGGTCTAATTCGAGAAGCGCCTTCTTAATGTCTTCTTTCACAGAAAGCTGCATATCAGGTCTCACAACTATAGGGCCCGTAGGTATAGGCATAGATTCAGCTATTATCTCAATCCCGAGTTTCATGTATTTTCTCGCCACAGAATCCCTCACAGCTCCCGCGTCATACTGTCCCTTAAGGACAGCCTTAACAACAGAGTCGTGATAATCGAAATTTGTATAGTTTCTGAGTTCACTTAGATGTATCCCTGAATTCGCCAGGAGATACCTTGGCATAAGATTTCCTGATGTTGACTTGGAGGCTGAAAAGGCAACAGCCCTTCCCTTAAGTTCTGAAGCCTTTTTAAATGGGGAGTCCTTCCTCTTGATCACTACACTCTTATAGGTTGCGTTGTTATCTATTCCTTTTGGCTTCAGGATAGTGACAGCACCATATCTTTTATGAGCTTCGAGATAAGTTAATGGTCCGAGCAGGGCAATATCTATTTCCCCTTTACCGAAAGCGTTCACAGTCTCTTCATAATTTTTCTTCAGGGCAAGTTCATAGGAGTAAGGAGTTCTTTCAGAGAGGTAATCAACAAGAGGCTGATACTTTTCATAAAGTATCCGTGGATTATCCCTCGGTATCACACCAATATATAAGGTCTGTTTTCCTTTTTCTCTCTTTACTGATACTACAGTATCCTTAATTGACCTTTCCATCACCCTTATAGAGTCGTAATCTTTAGTATTTATAGTAACAAATCCATCTATCATCATAGCATCAAGAATTGCCCTGCCCTTTGGATCATTATTTATATTTAAAAAGGCATCCCTTATTTTATTTCTAAGTTCAGGATTTATATCTCTTGTTACTATTACAGGCGGTATCCCGAAGGGGGGTGAACGCTTAATAATCCTCGTCTGTTTTGCATAGGGAGAGTTATTTTTTAACATATATTCATAAACAAGGCTGTCAACACTTGCACCATCAACAACCTTCTTGGCAACAAGTTCAACAGACTTATTGTGGCTGTAACTGTAGATGTACCTATTAAAAAACTTCTCTGGTGTTGTTCCCATTGTCTTTAAAAGATACACAGGATATAATCTCCCTGAGTTTGACCTTTGGTCTGTAAATGAAAAGACCTTTCCTTTCAGCTGAGCGAAAGAATTTATGGAGTCATCCTTATGGACAATTATATAAGAGTGATATGTTGTCCTGCCATTCACAACCGGGGCAACAAGTAGTTTAGCCCCGAATTCTTCCTGATCTTTAATATAAGAAAGTGAACAGACAAATGCGACCTTGACATCACCGTTCTTAAGTAACGAATCCATCTCTTTGTATGTCCTTCTGTGAATCATCTGAACCGGACGGCCTATCCTCTCTCCAATATAATCGATTATCTCCTGATAGTACTTTACGGTATCTACAGGTGTAATCATTGATGATACCCCAATCTTTACAGGAGGGCCTGCATCCGGTTTCCAAGTCACATTAAGCCTCTGTTTTGATGCTGAACTATCTGGCAGATTACATATTGAAGAAAGAATGAATATGGTAAGGGTCAAGAGAATACCCTTATAAGTGGTAAGGAGTTTCATATCAACATCTGTTACCCTGAGTGTATCGAAATATTTATAATAAAATTATCTCACAGGATTTGAAGGATTTCAAGTCTTTTATCGGATATTCTATAATGCTGGAATTTCTTTAATCGTGACGGGTCCCAATGTGGTAAGGGCTATCGAATCCTTTCTGAAGAGACTATGGGCAATCCTCTGAACCTGCTCTGAAGTTACTGCATCTATATTATGGAGCATTTCCTCTATAGCAAAATTCCTGCTAAAATAGATCTCCTGTCTTCCTATCTGGGTCATCTTATTTATTGTACTTTCTAAGGACAGTATGAGGTTTCCTTTTAGTTGTTCTTTCGCCTTCCTTAATTCATCTTTGCAGACAATATCTTTCTTAATAATTATGAATTCCTTTAGAATCAGGTCTATCACCTCCCTTACCTTTGAGGAGTCAGTCGCAGCGTATACTGTAAGCATTCCGGTATCCCTGTAAGAAGCTGCGTAGGAAAAAATAGCATAGGCAAGACCACGCTTCTCCCTAATTTCCTGAAAGAGCCTTGAACTTACACTGTTTCCAAGGATTGAGTTAAGGATAAGGAGGCTGTATCTATTTTCATCTGTATATTTAAGTCCCTCTACCCCAATACAGAGATGTACAGACTCAAGCCCCTTTTTCTTTCCATATACATTTCCAACAAATTTTGGCAGAATCTTATTATTTAAGTGTTTATTCCTCTTCAACCTCCCGAAGGTTTCATCTAAATACCGTAGGAGACTATCAGGATTTAAATTCCCAGCAGCTGAGATCACGATATTCTCAGGATAGTAATAACCTTCTATATAGTCTATAAGGTTCTCCTTTTTGAGAGATTCTATTACCTCTTTCCTACCAAGAACCGGTTGTCCCAGCGGATTATCCTTCCATGCGGTCTTGTAATACAGATCATGAACGTAGTCGTCAGGGGTATCTGCCACCATCTTAATCTCTTCGAGTATTATCCTCTTCTCTTTTTCTATCTCCTGCAGGTCAAAAACCGAATGGAGAAAGATATCCGAGAGAATATCTAAGGCAATAGGCAGGTGTTCATCGAGTGTCCTGGCATAGAATGTAGTTTCCTCCCGTGATGTAAAGGCGTTAAGTTCTCCTCCAATGGAATCAACTTCAATTGCTATATCCTTTGCACTTCTCCTTTCAGTGCCTTTAAAGAACATGTGTTCAAGGAAATGGGATATTCCGTTCTTCTCCTGAGGTTCATCTCTTGAGCCTACCATCACCCAGATACCTATAGATACAGAGTGAGAGACAGGTATAGTCTCAGAGACTACCCTAATTCCGTTATCGAGGACGTCTTTTCTAAACATCTTCTTCCTTCAGTCATTCCCACAAAAATGGGAATCCAAATGGGCTGATTAGTCGTTAAACAAAAAAAGGAAATAAGGCATCTCTACCCCATTTCCTTGCATTAAGAAATTTCTCTTAAATTATTTTAATGTCTTCTCCTGGGGACTTTCTCTCAAGGCTGCCTTCCTGCTGAGCCGTATCTTTCCCTGTTTATCTATTTCTATAACCTTCACTGGTATTATCTGGCCCTCCTTCATCTCATCGGTCACCCTCAATACTCTATGTTCGGATATCTGGGAGATATGAAGTAGTCCCTCAGTTCCTGGAAGTATCTCTACAAATGCTCCGAAATCCATGATCTTCTTTACTTTTCCATCATATATCTTTCCCACCTCAGCTTCAGCTACAATACCATTTATTATCTCTATCGCCTTCTCAGCAGATACCTCATCAATAGATGCAATATTTATAAGACCTGTATCATCAATATTGATCTTTACTCCTGTTTGTTCAATAATACCTCTTATCACCTTTCCACCTGTTCCTATTACATCCCTGATCTTCTCAGTTTTTATCTGCATCGTGTATATTCTTGGGGCATGAGAAGAAAGCCTTGTTCTCGGCGTAGAAATAGTCTCGAGCATCTTTTTCAGAATATAAAGTCTTCCCTCTCTTGCCTGTTCAAGGGCCTTTTCCATTACTTCCCTCGAAATACCTGCAATCTTCATATCCATTTGAAATGCTGTGATCCCCTTTTCTGTTCCTGTAACCTTAAAATCCATATCTCCCAGGTGATCCTCAAGCCCAAGGATATCTGAAAGGATAATTACTTTATTATCTTCTTTAATGAGACCCATAGCTATTCCTGCAACAGGAGCCTTTATTGGAACACCTGCATCCATAAGCGCAAGAGTCCCTCCACATACAGTCGCCATCGAAGAGGAGCCATTAGATTCTAATATGTCTGATACAATCCTGAGGGTGTAAGGAAATTCGGTTTTTGGAGGAATTACAGGTTTAAGTGCCCTCTCGGAAAGGGCTCCGTGACCTATTTCACGCCTGCCTGGAGACCTAAGGGGTTTCACCTCCCCAACGCTAAATGGTGGAAAGTTGTAATGGAGCATAAAGGTCTTTGTAGATTCACCTTCCAAGGCATCGATTCTCTGTTCATCTTCAGATGTTCCTAGGGTAACTACCGCAAGACACTGCGTCTCCCCTCTCGTAAATAGTGCCGATCCATGTGTCCTCGGCAGTACCCCTACCTCACACCTTATAGAACGGATATCCGCCGGTCCTCTACCATCTGCCCTGATACCTTTTTCAAGTATTGTCTTTCTTACCTCTTCCCTTTCGGTTTGCTTAAAGGCAATATTTATTTCTCTTTCGATGTCCCTCTTTGAGGGTTGATCTTGAATATTACCCTGAACCAGGTTCGGGGTCTCCGATTTTATGGTTTCTATTGCCTCATGAAGGATAAGATCTAAGGTTCCCTGTCTATGAAGTTTATCAGGAATAATAATCGCCTCCCTCATCCTTTTAAGGGTGACCGCCTTCACCTTTTCCCGTAATTCATCTCCTACCTTCGTGGGTATTACATTAATCTTTTCCTTGCCTACATTATCTCTCAATTTTAACTGGAGGTTGACTATCCTCTTGATTTCCTGATGTGCAAGATCAAGGGCCTCGAGCATAACAGTCTCAGAAACTTCTCTTGCCTCTCCTTCTACCATTATGACAGCATCGGATGTACCTGCAACGATAAGGTTGAGATTACTTTCTTCGGTCTCTTTTAAGTCAGGATTTATAATAAATTCTTCACCGATTCTTCCTATCCTGACAGCCCCAACAGGACCGAGGAAAGGGATAGAAGAAATAGTAAGTGTAGCAGATGCAGCTATTATTCCTAAAATATCGGCGATATTTTCTTCTCCGTAAGAAAGGACAGACAGGATAATCTGGATTTCATCGTAAAACCCTTCAGGGAAGAGGGGTCTTAAAGGCCTGTCTATAAGTCTTGATGTGAGGGTCTCTTTCTCTGTAGGTCGTCCCTCTCTCTTGAAGAAACCGCCTGGAATTTTTCCTGCTGCATAAGCCTTTTCCTGATAATCAACTGTGAGAGGAAGGAAATCTACTTCTTCTTTAACTTTCTTAGAAGATACACAGGTGGCGAGAACAATTGTATCTCCATATTGGGCCACAACTGCTCCATCTGCCTGTCTTGCCATTTTCCCTGTTGACAGGGAAAGTTTATCTCCCCGTATATCTTCTTCTACTCTGCAATCCATAAAAGATTCGGAATAAGGGATTACCTTCTTATTCCCAGCCTTCCTATAAGTACCCTGTATCGGTCAATATCGTTTTCCCTGAGATAATTGAGGAGTTTTCTTCTCTGGCTTACCAATTTCAGTAATCCCCTTCTTGAGTGGTGGTCCTTTTTATGGATTTTGAAATGTTCGGTAAGGTAGCTTATTCTCTCCGAGAGAAGAGCTATCTGAACCTCGGGGGAACCAGTGTCAGTCTCGTGGACTCTGTATTCATTAATTATATGCTGTTTCTCACCCCTATCAAGGGACATAACCTAATACCTCTCCAAGTTTTCACAATTTAATAACATAAAATATGGTCAATTGTAAAGAATTTTTTATGATAGAAGCAATTAAACGTTTTCAAGGGCCTCTTCTATTGTATAGAAACCCCTTGCTATCTTTCCCCTTTTGTAGCTATCTTCTAATTCTTTAATGTCAATCGAATCTTCTATTCTAAATTTGCCCGCAATGGTTCTCCTTAAAGAAACGAGATAACCTCCAACCCCCAGAATATCTCCAATATCTGAGACTAATGTTCTGATATATGTCCCTTTTGAGCAGAGTACTTTAAAGGTTATTGAATTGCCATTGATACTCAGTATCTCGATGTTATGAATTATAACTTCTCTTGCCTTTCTTTCTATCTCTATCCCCTTCCTGGCAAGACTATATAGAGGCCTCCCATTAACCTTTATCGCTGAATACATTGGTGGTATTTGTAGGATCCTTCCGGTAAATTTTTTGAATGTTCTGCATATCTCAATCTCTGAAGGGAAGGTGCCCGAGTATCTTGAAATTACCATTCCTGCTGAATCTCCAGTATCTGTCTTTACACCCAACTCCATCTTAGATGAATATTCCTTATCAGAGTTGATCAGGTATTGACTTATCTTCGTAGCCTTTCCTACAAGTACAGGTAAAACACCTGTCGCCTCAGGGTCGAGGGTTCCTGTATGACCTGCCTTTTTTATACAGAGAATCCTCTTTACCCTCTTCACCACATCATTTGAAGTAAGCCCCTTCGATTTATCAATATTCAGAACCCCATCCATATTCATTACTCAGGATGCATGATGCAAGATTCAAGATGTACAACTTTATAACTTCGTGCATCCTGCACCTTTATCTATTTTGCTATCTCCCTCTCCACCATCTTTACAACCTTCTTTTTGATCTCTGTAAGATTCCCCTTAAGCTCGCACCCTGCGGCATTCCTGTGTCCTCCTCCACCAAAGACCTCAGCTATTTTTGCGACATCAACCTTCCCCCTCGATCTGAAGCTAACCTTGAAGGCCTTAAGACCTTTCTGTCTGAAAAGTATAGCAATCTCTACTCCCTTCACTGACCGAAGGTTGTTTACAAATTCCTCTGTATCTTCTGCCCTTGCATTTGCAAGCTTAAACATTCTCTTATTTATAGTCATCCAGGCAACCCTTCCGTCTTGATTTTTTCCGACTGTTCTCAATGCATAACCTAAGAGTCTAATCTTTCTGAATGGAAAACTTTCATAAATCTCTCTGTTTATCTTTGATGGATTCACCCCTTTTTCTACAAGAATACCTGCAATCCTGAAGGCATCAGGAGTTGTCGATGAATAACGGAAAGATCCAGTGTCTGTCATAATTGCTGTATAGATATTGACCGCTATATCTAAATCAATCTCTATCCCAAGTGAGCTAACAAGGTTATAGATCATCTCTCCGGTTGAGGAGGCATCTGGTTCTATCCAGCCATTGTCCTTAAGAGGACTTTCTGTAAGATGATGATCTATTACAAAGACACTATTTGCAGGAAGGTTATTTTTATCAACCCAACCGGTTCTATCCATGTTGCCACAATCGACGAGTATAAGGACGTCATATCTTCTATTTATATTTTCTCCATGGTAAATCTTTTCTGAGTAAGGGAGGAATTTATAAATTTCAGGAACAGGATCACGATTCCATATCTTCACACTTTTCCCAATCTTCTCCAGCGTCAATGCCAGGGCAAGTTCTGATCCAAGTGCATCTCCTTCAGGGTTTATATGGGAAGTAATTAGAAAGCTGGAGTTTTTCTTGATTAGCTCTATAACCTTCTCGGGGGGATTCATCTCCGCTCTATGTGTCATCAACCTTCTCGGTTTCCTCTAACCTTTTACTGTTACTAATCTCTTTAAGTATCCGATCAATCTTGTTACCATATTCTATTGATTTATCCAGTCTGAAAATCAGCTCAGGGAGGAACCTCAACCTCATCCTTTTTCCGAGTTCTCTCCTGATGAATCCTTTGGCTGATTCAATTGCCTTAAGTGTCGTTTCCCTCTCCTCCTCTTTGTAAATACTCACAAAGGTCTTTGCGTGGCGTAGATCGTCACTCACCTCTACCCCAGTGACTGTTACAAAGCCAATTCTTGGGTCTTTTATCTTATGCATCAGGATATCGGCGATCTCCTCTCGCATGAGATCCCCGACCCTTACTGATCTTTTATAACGAAGCATGTTATATTATCAATAAAATAAGAGAAAAAGTAAAGGAGTATATAGAGTAGAGAAATGGGGAAAATAATTTATACGATAGGATCGAGCAGGAGAACCGAGCAGGAATTCATCGAGATCCTAAGGGCATACGATATGGAGACCCTTGTGGATGTGAGGAGTTTTCCTAAAAGCAAACTTAACCATTTCTCTAAAGAAAACCTATCGAAATCTCTCGAAGATACAGGCATAGAATACATATATCTTGGCAGAGAACTCGGCGGTTTCAGGCAAGGTGGATATGAATTATATACACAGACAGAGGACTACGATCGTGGTTTAACGAAACTCGTGGAAATAGCATCCAGAAAGAAAACGGTCTTCATGTGTGCCGAAAGATTCCCCTGGAAATGCCACAGGAGATATATATCCAGGGAACTCCATCGGAGGGGATGGAAGGTTATCCATATAATAGATAAGGACAGGTTATGGATACCGGGGGAGAAACATGCTGAAAAACAGAAAAAGACTACGCATTCCCATAAGGGGCTTGATTCATAATTCAAGACTTGAGACTCCTCTTATAATCAGATAAAGGATATTATTAATTGACAAATGCAATACGTTCGTTTAATATTAGTTATGGGTTAATATGAAGGCAATAAGTTCAATAAAATGGACTGATAAGAGTATTGAACACATTGGAAGGCATGCGATAAGTCCGGAAGAGGTCGAGGAGGCGTGTTTCAACAAAGATAATCCTCCATTCGTAAAATCGGGCAGAGAGAATTTACATTATGTTTTCGGAAAAACTTATTCGGGAAAATTGCTTTTCATTGTGGTCAGGTTCATAAGACCTGGAGAGGTCAGGGTTATAACTGCACGGAATATGAATGTATGGGAAAGGGATTATTTTAAAAGAAGAGGTAAATAATATGAAGAAGATACCGAAATTTAAAACCGACGAGAAAGCGGCAAGATTCTGGGAAACACATAGCTTTGAAGATTACCATGGGGATACAAAAAAGGCTGGGGCTAAGTTCGTTAAGCGTACCAAAAAAACAGTTGCCGTTAGACTTGATCCAGCCGATATAAAATCTGTCGAAAAGATTGCCGAACGCAAAGGGCTAAGCTACACATCGCTTATCAGAATGTGGATTAAGGAGCATCTATCAAAAGAAACAAAGCATGTGGCTTAGAGCTTAAAATCTCTAAATAAGAATATAAGGACAGGGTATGGGTGCCCGGGGAAAGAGGCACAAAAAAGGATTTGCATTCATCTGAGAACGATGCCATTAAGTAGCGTGGTCTCCTGCATCCGCTTAAAGAACGTTTCGACTGATTCGGGATCTTCACTTAAGATTGTAAACCCGCGCAGCGTTTTCATGACCGATCTTCCACGCGAGATCTGAGGGTAGTTGCTCAAGAAGAGCCCAAGTCAATGCAAACGATTTGGGCATACGACGTGTAACACCTGGAATCCCAACAAACTCATCGGAACCGATCATGAAGCGATCGGGAAACTCGCCGATCAACTGGCGCCATTCCGGCTTGATGGTTCCGTCGTCGCCGGTAAGGGCATTCGGCCTGAAAGGGCGCATTCTGAGATTGAACTCCTCGACTCTCAAAGCCGCGTAAAGATTCGGGTGTTCACGCAGGAGGCGTTGCAGAAGGTCAGGGGTCTGGTTCCCGGTATTGTCCCATCCAATGTGCTGCCAAACGATCTTAGCCTTCCGGTTGTGTTGCAGGAGGCGTTCGAAAGCAGGAATCGTTGCGGGCAGTGTTTTGGGATTGTGGGAGACATTCGCGAGAAACGGTGGCGTTTCCATTGGACTCAGAACCGCCTCCATGTGGATGTCAATCGGGATGTTGTGACGGGCGGCGATGTCAGCCAGATCAAGGAACAGAGGATGATCTGCTGCAGCCTGGCTATAGTTGTGTTTCTCCTGCATAGCCACATGGAGAACCGACATTTCACCGAATCCCTTGGCGCCTGATTCCACCAGCTTCTCGGCCTCTCGCCTGAACCCGGTTCGGATAGACTCGTTGACCTCGGATGGTTTTGTGCCGTTAATCAGCGGATTAAGCTCGCTGCCTCCGGCAACAAGCGCGAAGCGTTCAGGATGTTTCTTCACCACGGCCAGATTGACGGCGGAGCTGTTCCGCACCCTCCCTACTTGTTCTGGAATCTGTGGGGGCGGCATAAGGAGCGCTTTCTTCACGCCATATTGATCCATTATCTTAATCAAGTTCTCTCCAGCCGCAAGATAGTCCAAAATCTCAGACCGCTCGGATGGCTTGGGTCCTGCCTTGTCTCTTGGCCGGTCTGGTGGCGGGCGCATCTCCCCTTTTTGCCGAGGACCTTGGAAGGGACCTTCAGCGCCAGTTTGTTCCTGCGGACCCTCGCGGAGGATCATCAAATGAACGTGTGTGTCAATGTACTTGCCCTTGCCGGTATCCTTGTTATCGGCTGCAACTGCGGGTAACTCCAGAACGAGAGACATTACCAGCAGAGAGATTATTAGTATATGATATCCACGCATATAGTATCTCATTATGCGTTCTTTGCCTCAATGGTGTCGAACCGTTTGAACTGTTATTCGGGCCATTGGCTCAAATCCTCGGTCATGCCTTCTTCCGCCATTGCCTTTTCAAAATCAAGATCAAGTTTTGAGCATTCCTTAGCCAAACGGGTACGTTTCAATCGTTTCAGTTTTTCTTCTACTGCTTCCTGTATAGCTTGACTGCGATTCTGAAAAATATGTGTACTAACGAGTCTATCTATGTCTTCGATAAATTGTTCGTCTAATGTAATGGCAATTTTTGCTTTGCTCATAGTCCACCTCCGGTATTACGCTATATCATACCATTGGATTTGTCAATTTAAAGATCAGAAAATCTCTATGGTGTAATCCAGGATCTCTACTGAGGGTGTTCCCCTTATTAGTCCAATTATCAGGTCGAGGGTTTTGTTTATATGTCTCTTGTCCTTATTAACGGTGGTGACTGCGAGAGTAGTCCTCTGCCAGAGGTCCTCTGCATCTTCTGCCACTGCGACATTAAACCTCTTCCTAACCCTGTCCTTGATGCTTCTTAGTATCTGCCTTTTACTCTTTAGGGACTGGCTGTCTGGGATATGGAGATCGATTGTGCAGAGACCGATGAACATATGAAAGTTAAGAGTTATGAGTTATGAGTTAAGAAAATTATAACTTCGCCGCTATCTTTTCGATTGTAAATACCTCGAGGATATCGCCTGTCTTGATATCATTAAAGTTTTCAAGCGCTATCCCGCACTCATAACCTGCCTGGACCTCTTTTACATCATCTTTGAAACGCTTAAGTGAGGATATCTTCCCTTCATGGATTACTACATGATCCCTCAGGAGTCTTACATTTGTATTGCTTCTGCTTATCGCTCCCTCAAGGACATAACAACCAGCAATAGTCCCGACCTTGGAGATATGAAAGGTCTGACGAATCTCTACTCTTCCAAGCATCTTTTCTCTTATTGTAGGTTCAAGTAGACCCTCCATAGCGGCCTTAACATCCGATATAGCATCATAGATGATAGCATATAAACGGATGTCAACTCCTTCATTTTCAGACAGGGCGTATGTCTTGGTTTCTGGTCTGACATTGAAACCGATAATAATAGCCTCAGAGGCTGATGCCAGCATAACATCTGTCTCTGTAATCCCTCCAACAGAACTATGGATCACCTTGACTTTAACCGCCTCTGTGCTTAACCTCTCTAATGCCTCTCCTACCGCCTCAACCGAACCCTGAACATCTCCCTTGATTATAAGTTTTAGCTCTTTGACCACGCCTTCCTGAATCTTTGTATAGAGGTCATTAAGGGTCATCCTCCTCGTCTTCGATACAACAGTATCCCTCTGTTTCTGCTCCCTCGCCAGGGCTATCTGACGGGCTCTCCTTTCATCTTCAACAATTATAAATGTATCCCCTGCCTGCGGTACACCTGAGAGTCCAATAATTTCTACAGGTGTGGAAGGACCTGCCTCTGGAAGTTTTCTGCCCGTATCGTCTATGAGGGCTCTTACTTTTCCAGAGTAGACTCCGGTAATAAAGGAGTCTCCAATCTTCACAGCCCCGGTCTGAACAAGGACTGTAGCTACAGGCCCTCTACCTTTATCGAGTTTCGCCTCAATAATAATACCTCTTCCTGACTTATTCGGATTTGCCTTGAGTTCCATGACTTCAGACTGGAGAAGAATCATGCTCAAAAGGTTTTCTATGCCGATATACTTTTTTGCTGAAACCTCAGTGAATATGGTCTGGCCACTCCATTCTTCAGGAATAAGTCCGTGTTCTGCTAACTGCTGTTTTATCCTTGCTGGGTTCGCTTCTGGCTTATCAATCTTGTTTATCGCAACTATTATAGGTACCTCCGCTGCTTTAGCATGATTTATAGCCTCGACAGTCTGAGGCATTACACCATCATCGGCAGCCACTACAAGAACAACTATATCTGTTACTTTTGCACCCCTTGCTCTCATGGCTGTAAATGCCTCATGGCCCGGAGTATCAAGGAAAACGATGACCTTATCTTTCAGATTAACTTTATAAGCACCTATATGCTGGGTTATTCCACCTGCCTCTGCCTCAACTACTTTGGTCTCTCTGATAGCATCAAGAAGGGATGTCTTTCCGTGATCCACATGACCCATTATGGTTACTACTGGTGGTCTTGGTTTAAGGAGTGAGACATCTTCTATTCCCTCTTCAAGGACGGATTCAATAGCCTCTGCAGGTGAGAATTCGGCTTTTACACCAACGCTATCGGCAACCAAGATAGCGGCGTCCATATCAACGGGCTGATTTATCGTTGCCATAACGCCGAGTTCTATGAATCTTTTTATCACCTCATTTAACTTCTGACCGATCGTCTCAGCAAAGTCCTTTGCGGTCATGCCCTCTATAAGCCTTATAACCTTCTTTCTCGGTAAGGTTGGTAGCGGTATAACCTGCCCACCTGGTCTGAAGGTCTTGAGTTTTTCAAACTTCCTTGATATAGATAAAGGTCTGAATTCCTGCCATCTTTTCTTTGATGTAGGAAAGGGTCTTACACCTTTGAGTTTTAGTGGCTGAAGTTTATCTTTAAATCTTGATGGAAGGACTCTTGTGACTTCTTCATCTTCTTCGAATTTAAATGGCCCTATCTTCTTTTCATGCTCCCTGGGCTCCTCGATCTCTATCTTGTTTTCAGCCTCAACCTTCCTCTCAATCTTTGGTTCAACCTTAGGTTCTTCCTTTAGTTCAACCGGTGGTTCGATCTTTGGTTCAGGCATTGGTTTAACTCTGGTTTCAACCTTTGTTTCGATCTTTTGTTTGGACTCTGCTTTTGCCTTTAATTCTGCTTTCGATTTAGCCTCGGGTTTCGTCTTAGCTTTGATCTTTATTCCAACCTTAGGTTTAGCTTTTGTCTCAGTTTTGGGTTTTTGTTTTGATTTGAAGATACGTGTTACCTCATCAGCAATTTCTTTCTCAATACTGCTCGAATGGGTCTTCCCTTTTATCCCAATACCTCTGAGTTTTTCAAGGACCTCTTTATTGGTCACACCAAATTTTTTAGCAATTTCGTGTACTCTTATATTCCCCATATTTCTCTAAGTCTTGTCTAATTATTTTAATTATGCTAACATAACAGTACTTTTAATGCAATAGTCAATCGGTATAGAAAGGGGAAAGTTTATGGCAAGGGTATGTGAGATATGCAGAAAGGGCCATCAAGTCGGGATGAATGTCAGCCACGCCCATAACAGAACCAAAAGGATATTAAAGCCAAATCTTCAAAGGGTGAGGATATCGGAAAACGGAAGGACTAAAAGGATTTATGTCTGTACAAGGTGTCTCAGATCAGGAAAGGTAAAAAAGTAATTTCGAAAGTGACTGGTTAAGCTGTTTTAATCCTCTTCACATCGAGTACTCCCTCAACCTGTTCAACCTTCTTGATTACCCTGACGAGTTGATTCAGGTCTTTAACCTCAACCACAAAATTCAGATAGGCCTTTTTATCCTCAGTCGTAGAGATATTTGCCTGGCTTATATTCACCTCAGCAGAGGTGATAGCGGATGATACATTTGCGAGAAGCCCTGGTTTATCCACTGTATATACAGATATCCTGACAGGATGCGTAGATTCATCCTGCTCCCAGTCTACATCTATTAGGCGGTCTTTATCTACCGCAAGATCCATTACATTTGAGCAATCCTCTGTATGAATTGATACACCCCTGCCTCTCGTTATAAAGCCAATGATCTTATCACCCGGGATAGGGCTGCAGCATTTAGAAAAATGGATGAGGATATCATCAATACCTTTTACCATGACACCCCTTTCCCCTTTCTCCTTCTTTAAAGGCCTTTTAATGGGCATCTCTTCTTCTTTAACTTTTTCAGGAACAAGTCGGTTAATCACCTGTAATGCTGAGACCTTTCCATACCCTATGGCTACTAACATTTCTTCTGTACCCTGAAACCCTAAGCCATTGGCAATTTCGGTCATCTCCTTCGATTTTATTACTGATGGACTGTGATCATGTCTCTTAAACTCCCTTTCCAAGAGTTCCCTGCCGAGTTCAAAGGACCTCTTTCTTTCCTCTGCCTTTATCCATTGTTTTATTCTTGTCTTTGCCCTTGGAGTGACTACAAATTTCAACCAGTCCCGGCTGGGGATATGTGTTGCAGATGTCTGAATTTCAACGGAATCACCATTTTTGAGCTGGTATTTCAAAGGCACTATCTTTCCGTTCACCCTTGACCCTGCACAATGATGCCCTATATCGGAGTGGATACTATATGCAAAATCTATAGGGGTAGAACCTCTTGGGAGTTCCTTCACATCACCTCTGGGAGTAAATACATATACAACGTCAGGGAAAAGGTCAACCTTTATTGTATCGAAGAAGTCCTTCGCCTCTGTCAGGTCCTGCTGTAAATCGATAAGCTGTCTCAGCCATCCAAATCTCTCCATATCCGATTCACCTATGGGTACCTTTTCCTTATATCGCCAATGTGCAGCGATTCCTTCCTCTGCAATGCTGTTCATTTCGTGTGTCCTTATCTGGAACTCAACCCTCTCTCCCTTCGGACCTATGACTGTTGTATGAAGCGATTGATATCCATTCGGCCTTGGAAGACCTATAAAATCTTTATATCTTCCTGGTACAGGTGTCCAGAGGGAATGGATAACGCCGAGTATGGCATAGCAATCTGCCTTTGTCTCTGTAATAATCCTGATCCCTATAAGGTCATAGACCTGTTCAAAAGAGATTCCCTGTTTGAGCATCTTCTGGTACACGCCATAGTAGTGCTTCGGTCTTCCCCTAACATCCCCTGTAAGGTTTTCTCTCTTCAGGGCATTCTTTACTTCATCTATTACGTCATTAATATAATCTTTTCTTTCTTCCTCCCTCTTCGCTACCTTTTTTACAAGGTCCTCATATTCAGAGGTATGAAGATATTTCAGCGAAAGGTCCTCAAGTTCTGTCTTCATCCATCCAATTCCGAGCCTATTAGCAATTGGTGCATAAATATCGAGTGTCTCCTGTGCTATGGAAGTTTTTTTATCAGGAGACAGATGCTCGAGAGTCCTCATATTATGAATCCTGTCAGCAAGCTTTATGAGAATTATCCTTATATCCTTTGCCATGGCAAGGAGCATCTTCCGGAAGCTCTCTGCCTGTTGTTCTTCTCTTGTCTTGAACTCAATCCTGCTTAATTTTGTAAGACCATCAACAAGAAAAGAGACTTCCATACCGAATACCTCCTTTACCTGTTCCAGCTTTGTAGGTGTATCTTCCAGGGCATCATGGAGTAGTCCTGCAACAATAGTAATGATGTCGAGTCTTAGGGATGCAAGGATGTCAGCAACCTCCAGGGGATGTACTACATAAGGTTCACCTGAGACCCTGGTTTGACCCTTATGGGCGTTCTCTATAAAATCATAGGCCTTTCTGAAAAGACCTATATCAACCTCTGGGTTATAAGCCAGGATTTTCTTTTCTATTTCCTCAGGTTTCATAGACATATTATAACAGAAAGGTTAAATTTAATAAAAATTCAAGACTGGATAAAGGTAGGGGGTTGTTACCTTTTACTTCCAGAATTAATAAAGGAGTACTATCACTTCGTGGGAATATCTATTATCTTTTATTTTCTATCCAGAATCTTGGCTCTGTAATCGCCTCATTCTTGCAGAGAGGACATCTGCCTGGACTTCTTAATCTTTTCCTGCCCTTAAATATGAAACCACATTTTCTGCACACCGATGGCTCTATACGGAAATAACCTTTCTTCGATACCGACCTTACTATATGCTCGAGATGCTCAATAACTTCCCTCTCCCTGACCCTGAGAGTCTGTGATATCTCTCTTGCTGTCAACCTTTCTGTTGTTAAAAGTTCAGCAATCTCCTGCCTGAGTGTTCTATCAAGACCCATCTTTTAGCCCTCTTTCACATCTCTTAAGGGGTATCTATTTACGAGCCATTTTCCTACCATTAAACCGAGAACCATCCCGGTAAAGACATCAGATAGGAAATGGGCGTTATCATACAATCTCCAGACCCCTATCAAGACGGCTAAACCATAGAATATTGCTTTTCCCTTTGAATAGACCTCAGAGAAAATTGTAGCGAGGGTGAATGCCCCAATGGCATGACCTGAAGGAAAGGAGTCGAAGCCGATTAAACCATTTTTTATGGAAGGTCCCCAAAAAAGATAGGCATCATCAAAGACAGGCCTCGCCCTGCCAATTAAATGTTTCAGTATCTGAACAAGGATGCCTGATGTTACAATACCGATAAACCCGTATTTACCTGCATAGGAAAGGCCTTTCCTTCTAAAGTATAGGCCTGCAACAAAAAGCAGGAGGCAGAGGACAGCCTGATAACCTCCATTCCCAATGATATCCATTAATCTGTCTATCAAAAGAATCAGGGTGTAATTCATCAGATATTCCTTGATTATCTTGAATCCTGACTGAAAATACGGGTCCAAAAGAAATGTCGGGATAATGAATAAGAAATATATTTTTAATGTGCTACCCACTCTTCTCATTTGATAATAGTATATACCCATTCTCACGGGAAATAAGTTTAAGACGTTCGCCTTCTGATTCCAGCTTTTTCATTGATGATTCTCTGCATAATACGAATACATTCCCTGGTTGAGAAAGTTCCTTTCTAAGTTTATCCACATCCTCATTCCTTATGAATACCACCTTTCTCTTTGAATAAAATACAAGAGTCGGTCTGTAAAAACCGAATACGATAAACCGTTCATTCTCCCTCAGGTTTAATCCAGCAAAGGCTGCAATACGCCTCTGGGGTGCAAGAAAAAGGCTGTCAACCGTAGGTACGATAGTCAACATCATCGCAGGTATCATAATTACCATCATTATCACAAGGAATGCGATACTTGTCCTTTTCGCCCCCTTAATCGAAAGGCATATAAAAGAGAGGGTACCTATAAAAATTATTGCCGATATGATGAATAGATTGTCTAAGAAATCGACATCAATAACAGGTATCTCTTTACTAATAATATCAACTATCCTGTGGGATAAGACCCCTGCGGTAGCAAGCACAGCCGAAAAAAGAACTCCAAGTATTCCTCCGATATATAAGGATACCTTCACCCACCCTTTGAAGTTCACCCCTGCAATTCGTTCTTCCGATATATAACGGTCTATCAGATCCGCTACTAAGATAGCCATCGGAGGAAACAATGGTCCTATATAGTGGGGGAGTTTTGTCTTCGAAGAGGTGAAGAAAACGAAGACTACAAGTATCCATATGATACTGAAAACAAACAGGGAATGACCTCCGCTCTCCCATCTTCGCTTCCAACTTTCCTTGATAGCATAATAAATAGAGGCAGGGAGAAAGGCGCTCCAGGGGAAGAATCCTATTAATATCACGGGAATATAATAAAAGATCATGCCACCATGTCCACCGATAACGCTGCTATATCTGGTAAGCGTATGGTACTTAGCAGCCTCTATATATTCGTTACCATGGATTACGAGCATTATTAAGAACCAAGGAAGAGATATTAACAAAAACAGGGATGTACCACCCAGAAGGTGAAGCTCCTTCAGATTACCTTTACCCCTTAGAGATATAAGATATAGAATTATCACAAGAAGGGGAATAATAATCCCTACAGGCCCCTTTGTAAGTACAGCGAGGGCAGAAAAGATATAGAATCCCCAGGACCATTTTCGATCTATCCACAAGCCCTTATAAAATGAGAAGAGAGAAGCGGTTATCAGGAATATCAGGACCATATCTGTTATAGCAGCCCTGGAGAGAATAACTATTGCAAGGTTTGATGCAAGAATCACTGAAGAGAGCAGTGCTGTTCTAATGCCCTTTAAATCCTTCACAAAGAAAAAAACAAGAAGAAGAAGAAGCGTACCGAAGAAGGCAGAGTGGAATCTTGCAGCGAACTCATTTATGCCGAATAATTTGTATGGTAACGCCATGACATAGTAGATAAGGATCGGTTTATCAAAACGGTTGTTATAATTGAACTTCGGTGTCAGCCAGTTACCTGACTCAAGCATCTCCCTCGTTGCCTCTGAAAAACTTCCCTCGTCCCTGTCGGTCAATCCTGGAGTATCGAGCCTGAAGAAAAAAAGGGGTAATGATATAAGAAGGATGAGGAATATAGACCTTATAATTTCGTTTCTGCCCATAACAGAATCAGTCAGTTGAACTACTTTTCTTCCTGTATATAAACATGAGGTTCCTGAGATAAATTGCAAATCCAGTTGATTGTCCGAGGATGAAGACAGGGTCTTTGATGTGTATCGCATACATGAGAAGTAGAAGACTCCCCCCTAAACTGAAAAACCAGAACCCTGTCGGGATTACACTCTCCTTCCTTCTTTCAGATACAATCCACTGGTAAAGAAACCTGCTGAAGAAAAAAAGCTGTCCTCCAAGACCAAGCATAGTCCAAAAATTAAATTTTATATCCATTATAATTCCTCCTCTATCTCATAAATCAAACGGCGTCTCTTCATCCATCTGACAGCAATTAAATCGTAGATGGCTTTGAAGACCCTGTTTCTTACATTGTATTTTGACCTGCCATATCTTCTTGGTCTATGATTTACCTTCACCTCTTTCACCCTTGCACCTTCCATTTTGAAAAGTGTAGGCAGGAAGCGATGCATCCCATTGTAGAGTTTTACCCTATCCAGAAATTCCCTCTTATATGCCTTTAGTGTGCATCCCACATCTTTTATCTCATCATCAGTTATCCTGTTCCTGACAAAATTGGCTATTCTTGAGGATAATCTTTTTAGCCAGGTATCTTTCCTTTCGGACCTCCATCCTATCACAATATCATACCAGTTAAGTTCACTTAGGAGCTTATCTATATCGGCAGGGTCGTTCTGTAAGTCTGCGTCCATCGTTACTATTATTCTCCCCTTCGCCTTCTTGAAACCAGCATCCATAGCGGATGTCTGGCCATATCTGTCTTTTAATTTTATTATCCTGATCCTCGGATACTTCTCCTTAAGATGGATGAGAGTTGAAAGGCTCCCATCTGTACTCCCATCATCTATGAATATGATTTCATAATTCTTATGTGAAGCCATCGTATCACTTATTTCATTCACGAGGAATGGGAGGGACTCTTCTTCGTTATGGAGTGGTATAACAAGAGAAATATCTATCTCATTCATCTAACTCACACCACCAATCTTTCGGTAACTGCATCTACTACCTCATCAACGGTTATAAGGTTCATACACCTGAAGTCTTTCGGACATTCCCTTAAAAAACAGGGGCTGCATTCAACCTTTTTCCATATAACCCTGTGTTTCTCTCCTATAGGCCCTGTTATATTCATATCTGTAGAGCCGAAGAGTGCAACAACAGGAACCTTTAAGGCTGCCGCCATATGCATGGGCCCGGTATCATTACTCACAAATACAGAACACCTCTCTATGAGAGATGCGAGTTCCCTTACAGAGGTATTTCCTGTAACAAAAATCGGTCTCGAAACCATCTTCTTCTTTATTTCTTCTACAATAGCTGTCTCCTTTAGACCACCAAAGAGGATCACCTTTACATCTTCCTTAATAATCCTATCTGCAAGAGATGCAAACCTTTCAGGATACCACCGCTTTGCCTTGCCATAGGTAGCACCAGGGTTTATACCAACAAGTCTGTCATCTTCATTCCATCCATTCTTTTTGAGGAGATCTATCGCCCACATCCTCTCCCCTTCTTTAAGGTTCAGAACCAATGGTCCTCTTTCTGTATTAAAACCTGCCTCACTTAAAAGATCGAGATAATAATCAAGATGGTGTTTCTTCTTAGTCTCAGGTCTAATCTTTATAGAGGGCCTGAGAAGGAAAGCCCTTCCGTCTGTAGCGTACCCTAACCTCACTGGAATTCCTGATAGAAAAGATATAAGGGCTGCCTCAAAGGCATTCTGAAATAGGACAGCCAAATCAAACCTCCTCTTTCTTAGCTCATTTATAAGTACGAATCCCTTTTTGCTACCCAACCCTTCGTAAGGGATGATTTCATCGATATCCGGGTTCTCCTTGAAGACCTCGCTAACATACGGTTTAGCAAGAATGGAAATCTTTGCTTTGTGAAAGTTATTCCTCAAAACTGATATAGCAGGGGTTGTTAGTATTGCATCACCTATCCAGTTAACAGACCTGATAAGGATACTCTTAATCTCCCTCCCATAGAATTCAACCATTTCCCTTTAACTATCAGGCCTGGTTTTCCATCTCCTGTGTAACCAGAGCCATTCCTCCGGATATTTTCTTATATGTTCCTCGATAATTTTTGTAAACTTTGCGGTATTGGAAACTACATCCATATTAGGATCACCGCTTTTCTCAAGCACTACCTCTTCACCGATTTCTATCCGATGTCTACCCTCTCCGAGATAATGGATAAATGCTGGAAGCACAGGTGTACCAGTCTTAAGTGCGATTAATGCCAATCCCTTATTCGTACAGGCAGGTTCGCCAAAGAAGTCAACAAATACACCCTCTTTCTTTATAACATTCTGGTCAAGGAGAATGCCTATTGTCCCATCTTCTTCAAGACATCTCAAGATCCCTCTCATTGCCCTCTTCTTTTCAATTATACTGTTTCCATACCTTGTCCTTATCTCCTCTACCCTCCTGCTAAGATAGGGATTGTCAATAGGTCTTGCCACTATATTCACCGGATACCCTCTGAGTGCCTGTGTAAGGGACATAAGTTCCCAGTTCCCACAATGACCTGTGAGGTAAAGAACTCCCCTTCCCTTTTCTTTCGCCTTTATATATTTTTCAAGCCCCTCTATTGTAATATATTTTTTTATGTATTCGCGGTTATTTCTCAGGAGTCTTGAGAATTCCACAAAGGACCTCCCTATATTTCGATAACAGGCCTTCCCTATTTCAAAGATCTCCTTTTCTGACTTTCCGTTCTTAAATGCCCTGCCCAGATTAGTAAGGGTTATCTCCCTGTGCTTCCTGTCAAATAAAAAAAGCAGATTTCCGAGTATCTCACCAGCTTTTAAAGAAAGGGAAAAGGGGATAAGGTTAAGAAACCATGCAATAGAGATATAAACAATATATTCGATCCAGCAGGAGAATTTCTTCAACTATTTCCCCCGATTGGTCCCTTTTGGAATAGAATTGATTCCCACCCCTCTCTATCCTCTACAATAAATTCTATCCTCAATGCCCAGACTTGCCCTGAACTTGTTTCGGGTTCTACCCCTTGGTAAGGGATCCTCACAATATCCTTTTCTGTAGTCACTATCATATCGGCTCCGGCGGATTCAGACTTCTTTTTTATTTCTTTCATATCACTTTCAGAATAGTAGAAATGGTCAGGATAGGTCAATTCCCCTTTAACCCTTGCCCCTTCTCTTTCAATAATCGACCTGAAGGAAGAATGGTTTGCCAATCCTGAGAAAATAAATAACGATCTTCCTTTAATACCTTTAACGGGCATTATATCCCCTTTCATATCCACCAGATCTATAAGGTAATAGTAACTCGTAAAAATAGGTGCAGAAGGATTATATTCCCGTATCTTTTTTATCGTCTCTGCATTTTTTTGGGAAAGGTCTGACTTTGTGAGCACAATAATATCTGCCCTACCTATAGCCGTGAGTGGCTCCCTAAGAGTTCCACCCGGAAAGATGCGGTTGTTTCCAAAGGGGTCAGTTGCGTCGATAAGGAGAATGTTTACATCCCTGTGGATCTTAAGGTGCTGGAATCCGTCGTCAAGAATAAATAGATCCGATCCAAACCTTTTAATCGCAAACCTGGCTGAGAGATAACGGTTTTTACCCTTTACTACAGGGATACCGTTCAGCTTTTTTGCCATAAGATACGGTTCGTCTCCTGCATCCTCACAATTCAGTAAGATCCTTGATCCATCAGAAACGACATTGATCCCTTCCGCCTTACCCTTGTAACCCCTGGTGAGAATCGTTACCTTAAAGGATTTCTCTTTACCCATTTGTGCGATTGCCATAACAGCAGGGGTCTTCCCTGTACCTCCTAAAGTTATATTCCCCACGCTTATAACCTTCGACCCTATCTTTTCAACCTTAAATAGACCTTTCCTGTAAAGTAAGACCCTTACCCTTTGAATGAAACCATAGACGATAGAAAGTAGAAACAAAAAAAAGGAAAAGACCCCCTGATTTTTTCCCCGAATAATTCCATTAACATATTCCTCCATATATTTTATAAATCAGTTATTTGAGGAATTTCTCTATCATCATGAGTGACCTCCCTACTGCCCCTTTATTTTCATCTATCACCTTCCTGGCATTCTCACCAATCGACCTTGCCACATCCATATTACTCAACAGATACCCTAATTCTCTTTTGAATTGAGTACCATTTGAGACCTGACATGCAGCCCCCTTTTCCAAGAAGGTCTGAGCGATATCTTTAAAGTTTTCCATATGTAGTCCAAATATTATAGGTTTAGAATAAACTGCCGGCTCAAGGACATTATGACCTCCCGCAGGGACAAGGCTTCCACCAATAAAGACGACAGTGGCGATGGAGTAAATCTGGGCAAGTTCACCGATCGTATCAAGTATTATAACTGAGGCATCATCAAGTCCATTCTCGATAAGTTCTGTTCTCCTTCTGAATGAGATACCTCTTACTTTAAGTAACCCTTCTATTCTTCTAACCCTCTCTATGTGTCGTGGTGCGATAAGGAGGATAAGGTCAGGAAAGTCCTTTTTAATCTCTATGAAGGCATCAGAAATGATCTCTTCCTCTCCTTCATGGGTACTCCCTGCCACAAAAAAACGCCTTTCCCCTATCCCGTATGACCGTTTAAGTCTTTCTGAATCAACCGAATCCTGAGAAAAGGATTGATCGAATTTTATATTTCCAATAACCTCTACCTTAAAGGGATCTGCACCGATTGCCCTTATCCTCTCGGCATCTGAAGTCGTCTGCATCCCGAATCTATATATATTCTTCAGGATAGCCTTCATAAAGGGTTTTACAAGCTTATAACCTTTAAAAGATCTCTGGGATATCCTTCCGTTGATAATAATAGACGGTATGCCTTCCCTGTTTAGTGTACGAAGGAGATTTGGCCAGATCTCTGTTTCTATCAGTATAAATATTTCAGGACCTATCCTCCTTAATGCACTTTTAACAGAAAGGCTTATGTCAAAGGGGAGGTAGATTATTGCATCAACCTCTTTTGCCCTTTCTCTTGCAATAAGATTTCCTGTATCGGTTATTGTAGAAAGGACTAAACTCCTGTCAGGGTATTCTTCTTTAATTATCTTGATAAGTGGGAGGGCGGCCATCACCTCTCCCACAGAAACTGCGTGTATCCAGACGGGTCTGCCATAGATAGATTTCAATTTCTCTTCGGGTATAAAACCAAACCTTTCTTTTAGCCACAGAATTCCATCCTTTTTATTCCGTCTCTTAAGGTATAGATAGGGAAGGAGTGTAATCGAAAAAATGAAAAAGAATAGATTGTATATAAGAAGGATGATACCCATATCTCAGGAATTTATAACAGATTCTATAGGAAAAGACAAGGGAGAAGGCAACACTTGCAAGAAAATCCCAGCAGAAAAATCCCTCTTGACACTCCCAAAAAAGTATGATTTAATTCAGACACTCGGAAGCCCTCAAAGGCATGTCCTATAGAGAAGAGGTTTAGCTATCGAAGAGGGGTAAACTTAAGTACACCCAGCACTAAAAGGATAATGCTGGGTAAAGACAACTCTGGAAGGATAACCGTTTCCTTCTCTTATGATCCTCTGCGTGTCCAGAAAGTAAAGACCATCCCTCACCACAGATGGCACCCTCTTTCTTCTCTAGTCATTGCGAGGAGTCCCGAAAATCTTGGGACAACGAAGCAATCTCCACTTAATAAAGTATGTCTATTATACATTATAAATTCAACCAAAGGGGGTGATAAGTGACAAAAATCGTCATCGGGAAGGGGTTTCTGGGTCTTCATCCAGAGGGCGGTGTATCTTTATTGCGTCTATGAACAAGATACCCAAAATGACGCTTCGCTTGAACGCCTTTAAGAAAGCGATTAGTAATAGATATTGTAAGAGTAATTGCCTTTCCGAAGGATCCTGTGGAGAAGAAGAGTAATTTATTAAAAGAAGTCGGCGTTCACATTTTGGGTATCGGGATGGCGGATGAGCAAAAGGCTTCAGCCTTAAATGATATGGAAATCTTCCACTATATTCGTTATCATACGGCAAAGCGTCACTTCGGCTATTCCGAAGGATCCTGTGGACAGGCGGATGAACGGCTGAAGCCAAAATGCCCCTTGAGGAAATGAGGGACACTTCCCATATTTTCTTTAAAAGACTGCCCGCAACGGCAGATAACATGCTAAAATAGTTAAAAGAGGCAGCATTGAAAAAGGTAAAATATTATCTTGATACAACAATATTTAATTTTGTATTTGCAGAAGGCGATGCCGAAAAGAAGGACATTTCCTTAAAGCTATTTAAAGATTTGGTTCTAATAGCTGAGGGTATCTATATCTCAGATGAAGTAATCCGAGAGATTAGCAGAGCACCTGAACCACGGAAATCCCAATTGGAAAGATTATTGAGGGAGACTAATCCTCTGTTGCTTGAAGTAGATATAGAGGCTGAAGAACTGGCAGAGCGGTATGTTAAAGAAGGAATTATTCCTGAACGTTATAGAAGCGATGCGTTACATATTGCTGTGGCTGTGATTAATGGGATAGAGGTAATTGTCAGTTGGAACTTTGAACATATTGTAAAACTGAAGACAAGGGTTATGGTCAATGGAGTAAACAGGTTATCAGGCTATCATGAGATTGAGATATGTTCACCAGAGGAGGTGATTGAACTGTGAAAAGATTTAAAGGATTAGACGAGGTGCATGAGATAATGGAGAAAATTTATGATGATGAGAAAGATTTAACACCCGAACAAAGAATAAAGAAACTTCTGGAGGAGTCTGAGAGGTTTTTATTAGAGCGGAAGTTAAATTTAAAAAGAGTAAAACCCAAAGAGATAAAACATGCTGTAGTATAATTGCCCGCAATGGCAGATAACAGAGTGCTTGAGGTTTACACCCAAAGGCTTTGCCCTTCTCAAATCATAAAATTAAAACACCCATGCTCGGTGCCATTGTGATATAATGAGTTCATAATTATCATTATGAGAAAGGAGGGGAAGAAATGCATACGCAAATGAAGTACGAAGATGAGATTATCAAGGAGTTGCAGAATATACCTGATGAACAGGTTCTTAATCTTCTTAACATCATACGCATCTTTAAAAAAAGTATCATTATGCAGAGGGAAGCTGATTTCTATCTCAAAAAAGAATTTGACGAGTGGGATACTTTAAGCGACGAGGCACTAAATAATCTGGAAAATATTTTGAGAATATAAAAAGACGATTTTGGGGTTCCTGCCCGCAACGTCAGATAACACAGCACAAACGATTTTCATGCAAACCCTATCGGCTTCGTTTGTGCTGAGAACGTTATCTGCTCATTGTGGACTGAAAAGGGATAAGAGAGAAACGATTTAGATCGCTACAAGATTCTTCCCTGCCTCATATGCGTCCCTGAGGGCGGTTGGGTGATTAAGTATCTCTCCCTTTGCGTCGATTCCCATAAAGCTCAATGTCTTATGTTCCGGCACGCTTATTGTTCTGAAGAATGCCTTTGCCGAAACCCCTGCACACTCAAAGCCGACCTCCTTCTTCATCCCCCCTACAAGGAGGAGTAATCCCTTCCTGCCATATTTCCCATTCACGATAGGCCTCTTCAGGAGATATTTTTCGCACCAGAAGGACTGACATCTGTCAATCATTATTTTTGACTGTGCGGAGAGGCTGAAGAAGAATATAGGTGATGCTAGTATAAACCTCTGTGCCTCCCTTATGGCGGTGTATATCTTCTCCATATCGTCTTTTACCGTGCAAATACCTGTATCCCTGCATGCGTCACAGTCAAGGCATGGCTTGATCTTCATCAGGTTCAGGTTAAAGGTCTGGACATCGAGACCGGCATCCTGAATACTGCGAATTGCCTCTTTAAGGAGGAGTTCGGTATTACCGTTCTTCCTCGGGCTTCCAAGAAAGGCAACTGTTTTCATTTAAAATCTCCCGTGATACTCCTTTACCTTTTTCGCAAACTCCCTGCCGAATTCATAACATTTCCTTTCATCCTCTGAAGATGCCCTGTAAACAACCTGTATTCCTGGTTCCATAACTTCAAGCCCCATTCTTTTGAATTCCTCATAGGCCTCTTTCACAGCACCGCCACCCCATCCATAACTCCCAAAGGCACCGGCGATCCTGTTTTTAGGTCTGAGACCTCTAAGGTGTGTTAAAAACTCTGCGACTGATGGGAACATAATATTGTTTAAAGTTGGGGTACCTATAAGACATCCCCTTGACTTCCAGAATTCTTTTATGGCGACACTCATCGGTGTTGCTCTGAGTTTTATTACTTTGACCTCTATACCTTCATCCTTTATACCCTGTACAATTGGAAGTGCCATCTGTTCGGTGCTGTTCCACATCGTGTCATATATAATCACAACAGCCAGATCCGTCTTTCCCTTTGCCATATCAAGGTACATATTGAGTACCTTAGAGGGGCTTTTCCTCCAGATTATCCCGTGGTCAGGAGCTATCATATCTATCTGAAAACCAAGTTTCTGTATTTCTTCGATCTTACTCTTAATAAGTGCACTAAAAGGCATAAGTATATTTGCATAATAGTCCTTCACTGCATCCTCAAGCTCTGATCCTGAAAAGCATGTAATAAAATCATCGTCAAACCTGCTTGCAGACGCATAATGCTGACCGAAGGCGTCCTGACTTATAAGTACCTTATCCTCCTTTATATAGGTCATCATCGAATCGGGCCAGTGGAGCATGGGGGTCTCTATGAATACAAGATTCCTTTTACCTGTATTCAGTGTATCACCTGTCCTGACTATCCTGAATTTCCATCCCGATGTGTCGAAGTACCTGTCGAGCCCCTTTTTACCTTTCTCTGTTATATGGATGGTTGTATCAGGGATGAGTTCCATTATCTTGTCAATGCTACCGGCATGGTCAGGTTCGATGTGATTTATGACGAGATTAACTATCTTCGATGGGTCTATAATACTTTTTATATTGCTGATAGTTGTTTCGGCGAAGCCGTGCTTTACTACATCGAGAAGCGTGACCTGCTCATCCACAATGAGATAATTGTTATAGGTTGTGCCGTTCGGAGTAACATATCCGTGGAAATCCCTTACAGCCCAGTCAATCGCTCCTACCCAATAGATATCAGGTTTTATCTCTACAGCCTTCATTTTTATTTTAAATTGAGAGGTTAAAACAGATTATATCAGATAACATTGTGATAATCTATACGAATTGCATGTAGAAATCTGTTATATTATTCTAGTTACGGGAATGGCATAAAATGGAAATACAGACCAATCTCAAAAGAACCGTTAACTATCTTTCTTCTGTAATAGGCTCAAGGGGATACCTTGAGATGAAACCCTTAGGGTTGGCAGCAGACTATATCGAAGGGGAACTGAGGAGTTACGGATATGATGTATTAATTCAGCCCTACGATTTCGAAGGGAGGATATACAAAAATATAATTGCTGAGCTTCAAGGTAAAAAGACCCAAGAAAAGATTCTGGTTATAGGAGCACACTACGATACTGTTATCGGAACTCCCGGTGCTGATGACAACGCAAGCGGTATCGCAGGATTACTTGAGATTGCAAGGCTTTTATCAAACAAAAATCTCGATAAGACAGTCCATTTTGTAGCCTTCACCCTTGAAGAACCACCTTTATTTATGACACGGCATATGGGGAGTTATGTCTATGCCAGAAGTCTGAAGAAAAAGAGAGAAAATATAGAAGGGATGGTATCGCTCGAGATGATCGGATATTTTAAGGACTCCCCGAAGAGTCAATCTTTCCCCCTGCCTTTCTTCAATTGGTTTTACCCCAATAAGGCAAATTTTATTGCCCTTGTCGGAAACCTCTCTTCAAAAAGTTTTATATCCAGTTTTAAGTCAGGCTTCAAAAAGGGGACAGATCTCCCTGTCGAGTCGCTCTCTACCATCTCACTTGTTCCCGGAATGGACTTCTCCGACCATAGCTCTTTCTACAGGTTCGGCTATAAGGCACTGATGGTGACAGATACCGCCTTTTACAGAAATACCCATTATCACGAAATCACTGACAGAGAAGAAACACTTGATTACAGGAGGATGACAGAGGTTGTCCTCGGCATTAGATCAGCCATAGAGAAACTCGGCATGTATCTTCCATAAGAGCTACTGTCTTAAATATCTTTTGATGGACATATATCGTAGAGGGTGCATTCCTCATGTTTTGGTATTTTAGCCTGACAGACCTTTCTTCCGTGTAATATCAGGAGGTGTGAAAGATTTCCCCATTCTTCTTCAGGAGTTATATCCATTAAATCCTTCTCTATCTTCACAGGGCCTTCGTTTTTTGTAAACCCCAGTCTATCTGCAAGTCTTTTAACATGGGTATCAACGGCAATACCTTCATTAATACCATAGGCGTTTGAAAGTATTATATTCGCAGTCTTCCTCGCAACACCAGGAAGACTCAAAAGTTCATCCATTGTTCTTGGCACCTTTGAATTGAATTTTTCCATTATCATCTTTGCCGATGCCTGGATATTTTTAGCCTTATTCCTGTAAAAATTTATTGAACTTATGTCTTTCTGAAATTTCGGAAGGGATGATTCTGCATAGTCTCTGATTGATCTGTATTTTTTAAAGATATTTTTCGTAACCTTGTTCACATGTACATCCGTTGTCATCGCCGAAAGGATTGTTGCAACAAGGAGCTCAAAGGGTCTTTTAAAACTCAGGGCTGTCTTTGGCTCCGGATACTCCTTCTTCAATCTCCTTATAACCTCTGATATACGTTTCTTAATATTCATTTCCCTTCCTATTTTAACATATATATTTTATGTCAAAAATTATCTTGGTAATTATTTTTCTTTAAAAAATAAGGGTTTTTGCTTTTAATATTCCTCACATCTAATCTGAAAATATTTTGATTCATGATCGCATGAAGGACATTTTACAGGAGGCTCTTTCCCTTCATGCACATACCCGCATTTCCTGCAGACCCAGTATACCTGTTTGTCTTTCCTGAATACACTTTTACCTTCAAGCTCCTTCAATAACTTTCTGTATCTCTCCTCATGGTGTGCCTCAGCCTTTGCGATTGCCCTTAATCGCTTCGCAATATCCGGAAAACCCTCTTTCCCGGCGATACCTGCGAATTCAGGGTACATCCTTGTATACTCATAATTTTCTCCGGCAATAGCTGCCTTAAGATTCTCTGCAGTATCGCCGAGAGTTATAGGTGCCCCTGCCTCTACGGATATCTCACTTAACCCCTCTCTGCCCTTTTGTTTCAAGTCGTTGATAAGCCTGTACAGCCATTTGGCATGCTCCCTTTCATTATCTGCAGTTATAAGGAAGATTTCCGAAATCTGTTCAAAACCCTCGTCCAGAGCAATCTTTGAATAAAAGGTATAACGGTTTCTTGCCTGACTCTCTCCAATAAAGGCCTTTGTAAGATTCTCAATCGTCTTATCCATATTATCCCCTGTCTATTAGTATAATATTAGAATTATCCCTGTCAAACATTTTTTAAAGGTAATTATTAAAATAGATATTTTATATTTACAGATAGCTCCCTTAATGGTATATTAAGGAGTTTTTTATTTTAATCTCAGGGAGGCTTTTATTCCAGATGAAATATAAGGTCTTCAGATGTCTGATTCTCTTAACCCTTTTCATCCCCCTTTATGGATGGTCAGAGGAGATGATAAAAGTGAAGGCGATCGAGATACAGGGAAACAAAAAGACTGAGAAGGCTACCATAATGTCTACGATAAAGACAGCTGAGGGAGACACGTTCTCCCCCGAGAAGATTCAGGAGGATATTAAATCTATCTTTGAATTAGGGTCCTTTGATGATATAAGGATCGAGACAGAGGGTTTTGAAGGCGGTCTGAAGGTAACCTTCTATGTAACAGAGAAACCCACTATTGTAGAAATAATTTTTGAAGGTAATGAAAAGTTGGAGACCGATAAAATAAAGGAGAAAATAAAGCTTAGTCCAGGTTCTTTCCTCAATCATTCAGTTATAGCTGAAAATGCCGAAAGAATACGCTCCTACTATGAAGAGGAGAGCTATTACCATGCCACTGTTTTACCCATAATTAAGGATATCTCTAAGGAAGCCGTAAGACTTACCTATCTGATCAACGAAGGAACCAAGGTCAGCATCAGGGAAATAAAGATAGAAGGAAACAAGGCCTTTTCTGATGGGACGATAAAAAAGGTAATCCAGACAAAAAGTTACTGGATGTTCTCCTGGCTTGATTCCACAGGAACTTATAAAAGAGAGGTTATGCGGGAGGATTTAGAAAGGATAAGAGCCTTTTACTATAATAATGGCTACATCCAGGTCCAGGTTGGTGAACCGAGGATAACACTCAGTGAAGATAGAAGAAATATTGATATACTTATCGTCATTTCCGAGGGAAACCAGTTTAAGGTCAAAGATCTAAGGGCTAAGGGGAATACCCTTTTCACCACTGAAGAATTACTGAAATCCATGAATACAAAAGAAGGAGAGATTTTCAGCCGTGACAAACTCAGGAGGGATATCCTTACTTTAACAGACCTCTACTCTGACAAGGGACATGCCCTTGCGAATATATCACCTCTCATATCAAGTGATACAGAAACCAACACACTCCAGATCACTCTCGACATAATCGAAGGTGGCATAGTAAAAGTCGGAAGAATAAATATCTACGGAAATGAAAAGACAATGGATCATGTTATAAGAAGGGAAGTGCGGCTTGATGAAGGAGATACCTTTAGCACAAGACTCCTCAGAAGGAGCTACGAAAGGATTAACAATCTTAATTATTTTGAAAGCGCTGAGCTATCTCCTGAGCCGAGGACAGGAGAGGATGTTGTCGATATCAATATTAAGGTGAAGGAGAGGTCAACAGGAGCTGTAAGCATTGGCGGTGGTTACAGTTCTACTGACAAGTTTATAGGAATGACAGAGATTAGTGAGGGAAACCTTTTCGGTAAAGGACAGTTCGTAAGACTCAGAGGTGAATTCAGCAGTAAAAGGACGACCTATCTTCTGAGCCTTAGAGAGCCCTATTTATTTGGTAAACCTGTCTCGGGTGGTATAACCCTTTATAAACAGGAAAGAGAATATTATAACTATAAAAGGAAAGCGACTGGAGGAAGCCTCACCTTTGGAAAGAGCTTTACAGAATTTTTAAGCAGTAGCATTTCCTATAACTACGAGATAGTTAATATATATGATATTGAACCTGGCTCTTCTATCAAGATAACCGAGCAGGAAGGAAAAAGAACAACGAGCAGTTTAGAACCTGGAATAGTATGGGATTCGAGGAATAGTTTTTTAGATCCAACGAGTGGCTCAAGGCACGGTATTTATGCACTGTATGCCGGTGGTCCTCTGGGAGGTGATAACCACTTTTATAAAACACTATTAGATAGCAGCTGGTATTTTCCTTTATTCTGGGATACCGCCTTTATGATCAGGGGAAGGGTTGGCTATGCCGGTGGTTTAGGAGGTAAATCCTTACCCCTCTATGAAAGATACTATGTGGGAGGTATAAATACTGTAAGGGGATTCAGATTCGGAGATGCAGGGCCAAAGGACCCTTCGACCGGGGAGGATATTGGTGGAAACAAACAACTTATCTTCAATATCGAATATATCTTTCCCCTCCTGAGGGAAATCAGACTTAAAGGGGTCATATTCTATGATGCAGGGACTGCCTTCGATGATGATGAGCCAGTAAAATTTTCTGAATTGAGGAAATCTGTTGGAGGGGGTCTCCGCTGGATATCTCCTATTGGACCATTAAGGGTCGAATGGGGGTATAACCTGAAACCCAGAGACGGAGAAAAGAGAAGCCTCTGGGAATTTACTATCGGAACATTCTTTTAAAATATTGCTTAGCATTAATACTCTGGAGCGGAAATCACCAGACTCCGGATTAATAATTGTAAATGAAAAAGGGAGGGGAAAGATGAAAGTTTTTTTTACAGGTTCTGTAGTTGTCGTTAGTTTTGTTATTTCTATTCTTTTAATATCTTCTGCCTATGGTGCAGAAAAAACCTTAAAGATTGGATATGTGGATATTCAAAAGGCCGTAAATGAGTCTCAGGCCGGTCAGATGGCGATAAAGACTATGACAGACATTATGATGGCCAAACAGAAGAGCGTTGAAGATAAGGGTAAGGAGATAGAGAAACTCAAAGCAGAGGTTGAAAAACAGGCTGCTGTCTTAAGCCCCGAGGCAAAGAAACAAAAGGAAGAGAAACTGGAGAAGGATTGGAGGGACTATCAGAGGATGGTAAGAGACTCTCAGGAGGAAGTCCAGAAGAAAGAGATAGAGCTTATTAATCCAATTATAAAGGGTCTTAGGGGAATAATAAAACAGATTGGAGAAGAGGAAGGTTACACCATAATTCTGCAGAAAGCCGATTTAATCCTTTATTCATCTCCTGCTTATGACCTTACTGAGAAGGTTATAAAGAGATATGACCAGCCTCAGAAGAAATGATAAAGAAATTAAAGGAACTGGCTGAGCTTGTAGGTGGCTCTGTAATCGGAAACGGAGATATCGATATAAAGGGAATCTCCGGTATCAGAGAGGCAGATGAGGGAGACATTACATTTATAGCTCATACCAAATATCTCCCCGACCTCGAGAAGACAAGGGCAACGGCAGTAATTATAGGAGAAAAGATTTTAGACTCCAGACTCCCCGGCCTCGCTCCGCTCCACAGGATCCTTCGGAGAAGCGGGGCGGGCCAGACTCCAGACTTCAGACTCACTCTTTTAAAGGTAAAAAACCCTTACTTTGCCTTCAGCAAAATTCTGGAGCTATTCTCGAAAAGGCCCTATCACCCAACAGGGATAAGTAATAAGGCATTGATTGGAGAGGGCTGCAGCCTCGGCAAAGATATCTCTGTACATCCCTATGTAGCCCTGGAAGAAAGGGTCAGTATAAGAGACAGGGTCACACTTTTCCCTGGTGTTTATATCGGGAAGGGCTCAGAGATAGGAGAGGATAGTATTATCTATCCCAATGTATCTATAAGGGAAGATATAAAAATCGGTAAACGAGTTATCATTCATAGTGGCACTGTAATAGGAAGTGATGGCTTCGGTTTTGTAGAAGAAGGAGGAAGGTATCATAAAATCCCTCAGGTTGGTAATATCCTAATAGAGGACGATGTTGAGATCGGTGCAAACTGCACAATAGATAGGGCAACCCTGGGTACCACAATTATAAGAAAAGGCACAAAGATTGATAATCTTGTCCATATAGCACATAATGTCATTATAGGAGAGGACTCGATAATACTCGCCCAGGTTGGCATATCGGGGAGTACGGAGATAGGAAAACATGTAATACTGGCAGGACAGGCAGGTATCGCTGATCACATAAAGATCGGGGATAATGTGGTGGTTATTGCCCAGTCAGGTGTCGGTCATGATATAGAACCAAATCAGGTTATCTCTGGAACGCTTGCCATTCCTCATAAGGACTGGCTAAAGGCCCAGGCAATTTTTTCCAAACTCCCTGAGATCAGAAAGAAGATAACGGATCTTGAAGAAAGGATAAAAAGACTGGAGGGCATTAACTCCAAAGGAGGAAGAAATGGACATCAGGGAAATTCTTAAAACACTACCCCATAAATATCCTTTTCTGTTAATAGACAAGATACTCGAGTTAGAACCTGGAAAGAGGGTTGTAGGAATAAAGAATGTGACGATCAATGAACCTTTTTTTCAGGGCCATTTCCCTGAATACCCTATCATGCCCGGTGTATTGATTATAGAAGCAATGGCACAATTAGGTGGAGTGCTTGCATTTAAATCCAATGACGAGAAAGATAAACTCGTTTATTTTTTAGGCATAGATAAGGCTAAATTTAGAAAGCCTGTTTTTCCGGGAGACCAGATCCGCTTGGAGGTAGATCTCATACAGCAGAGGGTCAATGTATGGAAGCTTAAAGGCAGTGCCTTTGTAGAAGATAAATTGGTATGCGAGGCAGAACTTATGGCAATGATAACCGATAAAACTCTTGAAAAGTGAAAGGAAGAAAATGAGAGGTAGAAGACCAAAGACATACGCTGAACCTTACCCTGAATCCGCAGAGTTAAGTTCAGGATTTTTTGATTCAGAGGAGATACATCCGTCAGCCATTATCCATAAAAATACGATAATCGGCAAAGATGTCTCTATAGGTCCTTATTCGATAATCGGAGATGGCGTGAGAATCGGTGACAGGACAAAGATAGGCCCTCATGTTGTAATCTATGGTCCTACAGAAATAGGAGACGATTGCATCTTTTACCAATTCTCTGCAATTGGAGGACTTCCCCAGGATCTGAAATATAAGGGAGACGATACAAAGATAAGAATCGGAAACAGGAATATCTTCAGGGAATTCGTAACAATCCACAGGGCATCATCATATGGAACAGGAGAAACTGTAATAGGAGACGACAACTATCTGATGGCCTATGTCCATATAGCCCATGATTGCCGTTTGGGAAATAGTATCATCATGTCAAATAGTGCAACACTCGGGGGACATATAGAAATAGAGGACTACGCAATTGTGGGTGGGCTTTCAGCTATACATCAGTTTACAAGGATCGGTGTCTATGCAATGGTCGGTGGGTGTTCAGCAATAGTCCAGGATGTCCCACCTTATACAACAGCTGTCGGAAACAGGGCAAAACTCTATGGCCTAAACCTCATAGGTCTCAGGAGGCATGGTTTCTCAGAAAATACAATAAGCACTCTTAAAAAGGCATACAAGATTATCTTCCAATCAAAACTCACCCTCAAGGTAGCTATAAAAAGAGTAAGAGAGGAGATAAAAGGGTCAATGGAGGTAGATCATCTCCTCCGCTTCATTGAAAAATCCGAAAGGGGAATATGCAGGTAATTGGAATCGGGGTCTCACATTATCACAGTACCAGAGTTTCGAAGTGTCAGAGTATTAGATCTTTATTACTCTGACTCTTTGATACTTTGACACTTTAAGGTTATGGAGAGCATTGGTCTTATTGCAGGCAGTGGTATCCTTCCTTTAATACTCTTAGAAAGAATAAAAAAGGATAAACTAAGAGTTGTGACTATCGCCTTTAAGGGTTTGTCCTCTGATAATCTTTCTGATGCCTCAGATAATACCTATTGGATCAGCCCTGGAGAGCTCGGCAGACTTATAGGAATTCTCAAGGATGAAGGAATAAAAAGGGCTATTATGGCAGGGAAAGTTCCAAAGACCCTTATGTTTACTGATATTGAACCCGATATAAGGGCAATGACCTTCTTCCTCAAGCTCAGGGATAAAAAGGACGAATCCTTACTTCGTGCCCTGGCTGAGGAACTTGAGTCTGAGGGGATCACCTTAGAAGGACTCACGTCTTATCTTAATCACCTCCTCGTTCAAAAAGGTGTGCTTACAACAAAAAGCCCTTCTGAAGAAGAAGTTAAAGATATAGAGTTCGGGCTGAAAATTGCGAGGGAAATAGGAAGACTCGATATAGGTCAGACAGTCGTAATCAAGAATCAGGCTCTTCTTGCTGTAGAGGCTATAGAGGGAACAGATGAGGCCATAAAGAGGGGTGGGAAATTGGGTAATGGCGATGTGGTAGTTATAAAAGTGAGCAAACCAGGTCAGGATATGAGATTCGATGTCCCTGTCGTCGGTCTTAAAACAATGGATGCCCTGAAAGAGGCGAATGCAAAAGTTCTTGCCCTCGAGTCAGGAATGACAATAATTCTTAACAGAGAAGCAATGATCAGGGAAGCGGACAAGATCGGTCTCTGTATTATTGGAGTTTAGCCATCTCATAATTCTTATAATTACCTGTATAATCAAAATACTTCCTATCTTCTTCTGAAAAAACTTCCTCGCCAGAAACATCCCGGGACACAATTTTCTCAATTACCATCATTGAATGGGAATCGAGTTTTTTAAGTCTCCTGAAGGAGTAAAACAGAGAAAGTGCTAATGATATAAAGGCAAATATAACATCAAGCTGTTTAACATCAAGGTGTTTTCCAATAATATATCCTCCGAATGCTCCAGCGATAAGTGCAAAGAGAGGTAATATATAGATTAACAGATACCCCCTTGTCTGTATGCCCTGCTCAAAACCAACCTTCACTGTATCTCCCGCACGGGCACCTAAGGTATTTCTTACAGTCAGCGTAAGCAAACTCATGCCGCCTTTACAGAGACCCATTTGTGCCGCCCCGCAGCCTTTGCACGACTCCGCTCCCTTAATAAAAACGATGGCGTTTTCACCTTCCAGTCGGATTACAGTGCCATTTTCCGGGATAGATGCCTTCATAGTTACTTATCATGGAAAATTGTACCCGATATGAGTATGATTTAAATCATGAACTCCTGCTATTTTCAATTGACAGAGCTTAAGAGAAAGTGTAAATTTTAATCAGAATATTTAAAAGTGAATTTATTTAAAAGTGAATTGTTTAAGCATTTTGTCTATTCTCCCAATCTGGGCGTTAGATGAACCTGCTCGTCTATAATCAAGTTATCCGATATCTGTTGATTAATTAGATATACGTCTATACCTACTACATCTACTCAATCTTAACAATCTTTTCCACACTGTCGGCATAGGAATTATGACGCTTCCAATCTGATCGGTATGACAACTCAGCAAAGGTTTTGCTGCTTACTTATGAAGTAATTACTTGACAGTCTTCTGCAAAATGGGTTATTTATAGAACTCACTATTTTTTAATACCTAAAATAAAATCTTAAAAAAGACAGGAGAGATGTGGTGTCCAGTAAGGTAAAGGTCGGCGTTGTTGGGGTCGGTTATTTAGGAAAAACTCACGCCCGCATCTATTCAGAGTTAGAAGGAGTAAATCTTGTCGGCGTAGCTGACACTGACAAAGTAAGGGCAGAGGATGCTGCCAGACATACAGGTTCAATACCGTTTGTGGATTATTCAGAACTCTTTGGTAATGTCGATGCAGTGAGTATCTCTGTACCGAGCGGTCTTCATCATAAAGTAGCTGCAGATTTTCTGAAAGAAGGAATAGACATCTTTATAGAAAAACCAATAACGGACAATCTTAAGGACGCTGAGAACTTAGTAATGATAGCTGGTGGAAAGAACCTGATTCTTCAGGTCGGACATATCGAAAGATTCAATCCTGGTTATATCGCCCTTAAAGGTCTTACCAATAAACCAAGGTTTATCGAGGCACAGAGGTTAAGCCCTTTTACTGACAGGGGAACCGACGTGGATGTAACCCTTGATCTTATGATCCATGACATAGATATAGTACTTTCACTTGTGAAATCGGATATTGCCGATATCAGGGCTACAGGAATGCCGATGCTTACATCGAGAATAGATGTGGCTAATGCAAGGATAGAGTTCAAGAACGGCTGTGTGGCAAATCTTACAGCAGGTCGCATCTTCCATGGAAAGACAAGGAGAATCAGGATATTTGAAGAGGATACATACATATCCCTCGATTATCAGACAAACGAAATCATCAAACATAAAAAGGTATCCAGGGGTGGCATTTCTACCCTCGATATAAGCCACCTTAAACCTGAAAAAGGCGATCCCCTTAAAGAAGAGCTAAAGGCTTTCATCCAATCTGTTAGAAGAAGAACAAAACCTGTTATATCAGGGATAGAGGCAACTGAGGCACTGAGGGTTGCCATTAAGATATCGGAGATTATAAATGAGAATACCTATGGTTGATCTCAGGGCACAGTTTTTGGATATCGAACCTGAGATAAAAGAAAAGTTAAATGAGATCATCGAAAGTACTCGGTTCATACTTGGACCAAATCTTGATGCCCTTGAAAAGGAGATAGCATCTTATCATGGTGTGAAATATGGTGTAGGCCTTGCCTCTGGTACTGATGCCTTACACCTCAGTCTCAGGTCGCTCGGAATAGGTCAAGGTGATGAGGTTATCACAACCACTTTCACCTTTATAGCTACCGCAGAGGTTATATCCTATATAGGGGCAAGGCCTGTCTTTGTCGATATAGATCCTTCTACCTTTAACATAGATCCTTCGAAGATTGAGGGTAAGATAACGGATAAGACTAAGGCGATAATGCCTGTCCATCTCTTCGGACAACCTGCTGATATGGATCCAATACTTTCTATGGCAGGGCATTATAACCTCATGGTTATAGAGGACTCAGCTCAGGCCTTCGGTGCAGAATACAAAGGGAAGAAGGTCGGGGCTTTCGGTGATACAGGTTGTTTCAGTTTTTATCCGAGCAAGAATCTCGGTTGTTACGGTGACGGAGGTATGCTGATTACCAGTAAGAGTGATATTGCTGAGAGAGCGAAATCGCTCAGAAATCACGGGTCTAAAGAACTCTATCACCATTCAGAGATTGGATTCAACAGTCGCCTCGATGAAATTCAGGCAGGCATATTGAGAGTAAAACTCAAGAGGATAAATGAATATAACAGAAAGAGGAGGGATAAGGCTCTGATTTATAGTGAAAGGTTGAAGGGTCTACCCCTTATCTTTCCTGAAGAGAGACCTGAAAGACATCATGTATATAACCAATATACAATAAGAACGAAAAAGAGGGATCTCATCAGAAATAGCCTTAAGGATAAATCTATTGCCTCAGTTATCTATTATCCCCTCCCCTTGCATCTGCAGGAGGTATATAGAGACTTGGGTTATAGAGAGGGCGATCTTCCAGAAAGCGAAAAGGCCTCTAAAGAAGTCCTATCGCTACCTATTTATCCTGAACTGACAGAAGGGCACATAGATGAAATTTGTGAAGTGATTAGAAAGGCATTATCATAGAGTCAGTGTATAATAGCATTCGTGCGACTTTGACCCTTTGACACTTTGACTCTTTATTACTTACCCCTCCTGTCTCGGTGAGTAATCCTTGAATTTTGTATACCGGCTTAGAAAGGAAAGATTAACAATCCCTGTAGGACCATTCCTCTGTTTACCGATATTTATCTCTACCTTTCCCTTGTTATCCTCTCTATCAGGATTGTAGAGTTCATCTCTGTATAAAAATAAAATAACATCTGCATCCTGTTCAATCGCCCCTGATTCCCTTAGGTCAGCAAGTTGAGGTTTTGGAGGGTTACGCTGCTCCACACTCCTGTTAAGCTGGGAGAGAGCCATTACTGGTACCTTGAGTTCCTTTGCCAGTGCCTTCAGACTCCTTGAAATCTCCGATATCTCCTGCTCCCTCCTCTCAAACCTCCCTCTGCCTCTCATTAACTGTAGATAATCGACTATAATAAGGCTCAACCCGTGTTCTGCCTTTAGTCTTCTTGCCTTGGCTCTCATCTCAAGGGCGGTAAGAACAGGAGAATCATCTATAAAGATCGGTGCCTCGGTAAGTTTTCCTGCTGCCGTAGTAAGCTTTGGCCAGTCTGCCTCTCCAAGATAACCTGAACGGAGCTTATGCGAGTCCACCTCTGCTTCGGAGCAGAGCATTCTGAGGAGAAGTTGCTTACTGGACATCTCGAGAGAGTATATAGCCACTGTTTCTCCCTTCTCAATCCCCACATGCTGTGCTATATTTAAACATAGTGCAGTCTTTCCCATAGAAGGTCTCCCGGCTACAACAATAAGATCCCCTTGTTGTAGCCCTGATGTCTTTTCATCAAGATCCATAAAACCTGTAGGTAGGCCTGTTATTAATTCCTTCTTTTCGTATAACCTCTCTATCATCTCGAAGGTATCCTTAACGATCTCCTTAATCGATATGAAAGAGGGTTTTATCCTTTTCTCCGAGATCTCGAATATCATCCTTTCAGCCTGATCTAACAGGTCATCTACATCCTGTCTGTTTTCATATCCCTGAGACACGATCTCTGTGGCTGTATTGATCAGATTTCTTAGTGCTGCCTTCTCCCTTACTATCTTTGAATGATATCTAACATTTGAGGCAGTCGGGACAATATTCACCAATGATGCCAGATAAGAAACACCACCTATGCTTTCTATTTCGTTATTCTTCTTCAGCATCTCTTTTATTGTAACAAGGTCTATGGCCTCGTTTTTTTCGCTCAGGTCACACATCCTTCTAAATATCTTCCTATGGGACTCCTTATAAAAATCCTCCATGTTGAGTACCTCCAATGCCTTGTTAAGGGCATCATTTTCGAGAAGTATCGCCCCGAGGACAGACTGCTCTGCCTCAATATTCTGAGGTGGTACCCTTTCTAAGGAAATATCGGTTGCCATGACTGCCTCCAAACTAATTCAAAAGTTGAAAGTTAAAAGTTACAAATTAAATCTTTAACTCTTAACAACCCAGACCTTGAGCTCTGTCATTACTTCAGGGTGAACCTTTACATTTACATTATATATGCCAAGTCTCTTAATCGGTTCTTCTAAAAAGATATTTCTCTTATCTATAGATATACCCTCTTTCGATAAAGCCTCTTCGATATCCATCGTGGTAACCGCACCGAAAAGCTTATCTTCCTCACCTGCCTGCATTGCAATAGTAACCGAGATCTCTGAAATCTTTTTCTTAATCTCCTCGGCATCTCTGATCTCACTTTTTTTTCTCTCGGAGATCAGTATTTTCTCGTGCTCTATAGTCTTTATATTTCTTGGAGTTGCTTCTATTGCAAGTCCTCTTGGTAACAGATAATTCCTTCCATAACCGTTCGAGACCTCTATCATATCCCCTGCCGCCCCAAGTTTCTCGATATTCTTTCTCAAAATCACCTGCATATAAACCTCCATACTTAAAATATTAAAATCTATTCCTTTCCCGTATCTACTGAAAAATGGAAAACTATTTTTACTTTTTCTTCGTACAACCTGACTTCATGGTCCCATTCAGCCTTTATTACAGGACTTTTGCCCTTTGACTCTATCTTTACATCCCTTTCATCGATGGAAACATTTCTTTCTTCGGCTGCTTCCATAATCCTCTTCATAATCTTTTCTTTCGATTCGATACTCTCTGACAGGGATATCTCTTTTAACCTATCCTTAAAGTAAAAATAATTATACCATGGCATCACGAAGTTTAAAACGCTATAAATCAGAAGCCCAATTATTATAATACAGCCTAATGTCCTGGTAATAAACCCACCGCCTTCTCTTTCCATTTCCCCCTCACTTTAATAAATCATTTTCCCGAACCTTCTCCACCTTACCCAGTTGTCATCGCTATTCCATGACCAGTATATAATAAAGGCCTTTCCTTTTACCTTTTTAATATCTACAAATCCCCAGAAACGACTATCGTGGCTTCCATCCCTGTTATCGCCCATAACAAAGATTTGACCTACTGGTACCTTAATCGGTCCGAAGTTATCCCTCGGACTTATCTCTCTCGGCTGTATCTCAGTATCTTTATGGACGGCATACTGTTCTATATGAGAGACCCCATTAATATAAACCTTCTTATTTTTTATCTCAACTGAATCCCCTTCTACTCCTATAACCCTCTTTATAAAGTCCCTCTTATCATCCTGAGGAAACTTAAAGACAACAATGTCACCCCTTTCAGGCTCCCTGTAAGACATAATATTTATATCACTGAAAGGAAAGCTTATCCCGAAGTATGACTCCCTGAAAATATTCAGCCCATAGGAAAATTTATTAACAAGGATATGGTCGCCTATATCAAGTGTCGGAATCATAGAACCTGAAGGGATCTTGAACGCCTGGACCACAAAGGTCCTGACGAAAAGGGCTATGAAAAGTGCAACAAGTACTGCCTCTATAGAATCCCTTATTGCCGATTTTTTCCTTTTGGGATTTTCTTTTTCGATCCCGCTTTCAATATGATTTTTCTGGATCTCTGAACTTTTCAATTTACGCCTCCACCTTCAATAGACTCAAGAATGCCTCCTGAGGTATATCAACCCTTCCTATCTGTTTCATCCTTTTTTTCCCTTCCTTCTGTTTCTCCCGTAATTTTCTCTTCCTTGTTATATCTCCGCCGTAACATTTGGCAGTTACATTCTTCCTTAAGGGACTTACTGTCTCCCTCGCAATAATTTTACTCCCTATAGCAGCCTGTATCGCCACCTCGAAGAGTTGTCTCGGTATTATCTCCTTAAGTCTCTGTGCAATCTGGCGACCCCTGATCTGAGACCTCTCTATATGGATAATGCAGGACAGGGCATCAACAATCTCACCATTGAGGAGGATATCAAGCCTAACGAGATCCGCTTTCCTGAACCCTACGAATTCATAATCCATAGATGCATAGCCCCTACTCAGAGACTTAAGGCGATTATAAAAATCCATGACGATCTCGTTCAATGGTATTTCATAGGTAATTATCATCCTCTCTTTCCCGCTCGATACAAACCCTTTCTGTAACCCCCTTCTGTCCTGACATAACTGGATTATAGGCCCAACAAATTCCGTAGGTGTAATAATTGTAGCCAGGATAAAGGGCTCCTCGATGTTGAGAATCTTCTGCGTTTCTGGAAGTTTTGCAGGGTTTTCGACCATGACTATTGCCTCATCAGTCCTCACAACCCTGTAGGCTACATTAGGGGCAGTAGCAAGGAGTGAAAGATTAAATTCACGCTCCAATCTTTCCTGGATAATCTCCATATGCAGAAGTCCCAGGAATCCGCACCTGAACCCGAATCCTAAGGCGAGTGATGTCTCTGGCACGTATGTAAATGAAGAGTCATTCAGTCTCAATTTCTCGAGGGCGTCCCTCAGACCTTCATACTGGATCGGTTCTGTTGGATAGAGACCACAGAATACCATTGGTTTAACTTCCCTGTAACCGGGAAGCGGTGATGAAGAAGGCACGTCTGCGTCAGTAATGGTATCCCCTATCTTTGTATCTGTCACCTTCCTTATACCTGCAATGATGTAGCCTACCTCACCTGCAGAAAGTCTCTGCTTTGTTACCATCTTAGGTGTGAATACACCTACAGACTTAACCTCAAATACCTTACCTGTTGCCATCACTTTTATCTTCTGTCCCTCTGTTACAAACCCGTCAAAGACCCTTACAAGGACTACTACACCTTTATAGTCATCAAACCATGAATCAAAGATAAGCGCCCTCAGCGGTCCTTCCTCTTTTCCCTTCGGTGGGGGTATCCTCTGAACTACCGCCTCAAGTATTTCTTTTATCCCTTTCCCTTCTTTTGCAGATGCCCTGAGTGTCTCGGAAACATTTAATCCTGCTATACCTCTTATCTGGCGTTTCACTTCCTCGGGTTCTGCACTGGGAAGGTCTATCTTGTTTATGACAGGGATAACAGAAAGATTATTTTCGATTGCTAGATACGCATTAGCCAAGGTCTGTGCCTCAACACCCTGGGAAGCATCAACAACAAGTATGGCACCTTCGCAGCCTGCAAGACTCCTTGATACTTCATAGCCGAAGTCAACATGCCCCGGAGTATCTATAAGGTTCAGTGTATATAGAATACCATCTTCAGCCCTGTAATCAAGTCTCACACTATGTGCCTTTATTGTTATACCCCTCTCTCTTTCAAGATCCATACTATCAAGCACCTGTTCATCCATTTCCCTTTGACTCAGGGCACCTGTAATTTCAAGGAATCTGTCTGCCAATGTCGATTTTCCGTGATCTATATGGGCTATGATAGAGAAATTTCTGATATGTTTCATTGTTTAATATTTTAAAGATAAAATTCCTGGTTTTACCCTATAATCTTTTTGTTCTGCCTTTTGATTTTTTAAAAGCAACACCTGCTGCTCCTAAAATGCCCCCATCATCCAGGGTTGACTGAATTATCCTGACCCTTTCGGAAGGAATACTGAAGGCCCTTCTTTCAATCTCCCTTTTTGCTGGCTCGATAAAAAGATCCCATGCATCCTTGACACCTCCACCGATGATGATCGCCTCGGGATTAAAGAGATTTATCAGAGTTGCCATTCCTATACCGAGATATCTTCCCATCTCCCTTATTACATCCCTTGCAAGTGAGTCCCCTTCCTTAGCCGCCTGGTATACCATTTCCGATGTTATCTTATAAAAATTCCCTTCAGTAATCTCCTTCAGTCTTGTCTCTCCGCCTGCCTCTATAGATTTAATTGTCCTTTCGATTATTCCCTTTGCCGATGCATAAACTTCAAGGCATCCATTATTCCCGCATCCACAACTTGGACCTTCAGGATTAACTGTCATATGCCCTATCTCCCCTGCCATACCATCGGCACCGTGAAATATCTCACCACCAAGGATAATCCCTCCTCCAACACCAGTCCCGAGGGTAATCAGGAAAAAGTCCTGAAAATCCTTTCCTGCTCCTCTCCATTTTTCTCCAAAGGCATATGCATTGGCATCATTCTCAAGGACAACAGGAATACCTGTCCGCTTCATTACTATATCCCTGAGGGGAACATCTATCCAGTTAGGTAGGTTCGGCGACAGGACTATGACACCTTTTTTAGCAGAGATGATCCCCGAAGCGCCAAGCCCTATTACCGATACCACCATGGAATTTCTCTTCGCCTCATCCTTAAGTTCCTTAATGCTATCGACAAGCCTGTCAATTACTACATCCCTTCCATTCTGGACTGATGTAGACCCTTCTATCTTTTTAAGAACCCTTCCATCTTTATCTACAATACCTGCTCTTATATTCGTACCACCTAAATCAACTCCTATAGCGACCTTTTCCAAGTACAACCTCCTTGCCGAAATCAATGATCCTTTTCACATCTTCTGTAGACTGCGCCTCAGCATATACTCTCAAAACCGGTTCTGTGCCGGATGGTCTTAGAAGAACCCAGCTATCACCTTCAAGGATGAATTTAAGACCATCATAAATTTTTATATCCAGAATCCCCCTGCCAATAATATTATCTGGAGGAGACTCTCTGAGTATTTTGACAAGTTTCTTGCCTTCATCTGGAGCGATATTAAAATCTACCCTGCTGTAATGAAGCCTTCCAAACTCTTCTTCCATCAAATCGAGAAGTTCTTGAAGGCTCTTACTCTCTGTAGCCATCATCTCCAGCAGTAAAAGTCCAGCTAATAACCCATCCCTCTCAGGGATATGGTTTTTTATTCCTATCCCGCCGCTTTCTTCTCCTCCTATCAAAATGTCACCTTTTAACATAAGTTCACATATATGCTTAAAACCAACAGGTGTTTCATAGACACCGAGACCGAGTTTAGCTGCGATCCTGTCTATAAGCAGAGTAGTAGATATTGTCTTTACAACATCCCCTTTCCACCCTCTATTTCTTATAAGATGGAGGAGAAGAAGACCAAATATCTTATGAGACTCTATAAATTCTCCTGAAGGGCTAATCACTCCAAGTCGGTCTGCATCTCCGTCTGTAGCAAGTCCAACAGAGGCTTTATTTTTTAAAACCTCATTTTTTAAATCCTTCAGGTTCTCCTTAAGAGGTTCAGGATGGAGCCCACCAAAAAGCGGGTCCATCCAGTTATGGATCGTTTTTACCTTACATGATTTCCCTGACAGGAGTTCCTCGAGAACCCCACCAGCAGTCCCGTACATCGGATCAAAGATGATAGAAATACCAGAGTCCTTAATCTTTTCCATATCTATCAATGAACTTATATGTTTTTTATATGATGGGAGCAGATCCTTTTTACTCGGAATCCCTGTCAGAACCTTCGGTCTTTCCTTTCCAATCAATGTCTCTATTTCTGATGTAATCGCAGGAAATGCAGAGCCACCATAGCTCGCCTTATACTTAATCCCATTGAAATAGTAAGGATTATGGCTGGCTGTAATCATAATACCTCCTGAGGCATTGTAATTTTTAACGCTATATGAGAGTACAGGTGTTGATATCGGTCTGTCAGAGAGGATGACAGGGATACCATTACCCCTTATAACCTCTGCAGTAATCATGGCATACCTGTCAGAAAAGAATCTTGTATCATAACCTATGATCAAAGGTCCTTCACCTGTCTTTTTCACATAACTCGAAATGGCCTGTGTTACTACCCTCACATTATCAAAGGTAAAATCCCGCGCAATGATTCCCCTCCAGCCATCTGTCCCGAAGCTTACTTTATACATAAAGCTCTTCCTAAATATTCCTCCAAAACATTGAAACATCTCCGTCTGTTTTTTTCGCTTTATTCAGAATATTCTCTGAACCCTTACCTTTCGTTATCCCTCACTTATTGTCATTCTGAGCAAAGCGAAGAATCTCATACAATCAAATGATAATTTCTTAGAGGATTTCTCGAATTGAGTTTTGGATTGAGAATCTTAACATAAAGGGATATTATTGTAAAGCCAATCTGCCATACAGAATAATCAGTTGTTACTCACCGAACAATCTTAACCATTCATCAAATCTTTTTAAATTATCTTCTCCGTATCTTAAAATTATCTCGCGAACCTTCGATAAAGGTTTTTCTTCGAGGAGGCTATCTTTATTTTTGGAGAAGAACTTGTCTGCATAACATACTATCTGTTCCTCAAGGGAAACTGGCAGCATATCTCTTTTTGGTAATGGTAGATTCTCATTCTCTATATCCTTTATTGAAAGTCCAACACCAACATGCCTTTCACAGACAAGGGCATGCCTTGGTAATCCCTCTTTCTCCAGTATCTCCCTTCCGAGATAGCCATGACAGATATATTCCCTATCTCCATAACAGCCGAGTTCAGGTGAATCGGTAAGGAATATTCCTATATCATGAAGAAGAGATGCCTCTTCGATAAAACTCATATCTGGATTAAGATGTCTTACTCTTTCAGCTACTTCAAGGGCTTTTCCTGCCACACTTCTTCCATGCTGAATAAGAAACTCAAAGGCCTTCGAGTCAGGTTTATAGTATTTATTGATTATCTTTAAAGGATCCATTCACTGAAGAACCCTGCGGCAAGCCGCAGGGTGTCAAGTATCAAAATTACTGTCATTCCCCGACTTGATCGGGGAATCCAGACTTGTCCCCCGATTTAATCGGGGAACTTATTCATAAGAAACTGGTTTCCCGTCTTCACGGGAAACCCTGGATTCTCTGGTCAAGCCAGAGAATGACACAAGGTAACTCTGTGGTAAGCCACAGGGAATTATCAAGTTAAAATCGACATCCCGAAACAAGTTCGGGATGACACCATTTTTTGTTATGCTGAACCCTGGCCTGACGCCAGGACAGGCTTGAATCAGCATCTATTTTATACTGCAGGACCCTCCTGATTCTTTCCTGAGCCATTCAGGTATTTCCTTGCCATTTCTTGCAATCTTCTCTGCAATCTTACCCCTGACCTCAGGGGGAATTCTCCCTCAGAGAAGTTTTTTGTATCCAAAGTGGAGATTAACTGCAGAAAGGACATATACAGCAAGAATCAAGATAATAATAATAATTAAAGTCAATTAACACCTCCTTTTCTCAAGACCCACCGCTTATGTCAATATCCATAACCCTGATACTCGGTGATCCAATTCTCCCGTAGAAACGGATGTCATCGGAAATACCATTTACCTTCTTCATAAGGTCTATGATATTGCCTGAAATTACTGCCTCACGGACAGGATAGGAATATTCCCCTCCTTCTACCCATAACCCTGATACACCTATTGAAAAATCTCCAGAAATAGGATTTGCTGTATGGACACCCATTGCCTCTGTGATGTAGAGACCCCTTTCAATTTCCTTGATGAGAGATTCTTTAGAAATATCTCCCTTCTCAATATACAGATTTGTAATACCAACACCAGGTATCCCCCTGAATCCTCCCCTCACACAATTCCCGGTAGATCGGATACCATCCTTTTTAGCTGTATACGTATTATGGAGAAAACCCTTTAATTCGCCTCTATCTATTAAGACCTTCCTCTGCATCGGAATACCTTCATCATCTGCCGGTGAAGTAGCTATACCTTCGGGAAGAAGTCCATCGTCAATGAGAGAAAGAAAAGGGGCAGCAATCTTCTGTCCTGACTTACCTGCAAAGAGAGATCTCCCCTTTTGAACTGCATCTGCAGACAGGGCAGGTGCAAGTACACCCAGGAGATCTGCTGTTACGCTACTATCGAGGACAACAGGTGCCCTAACGGAATTAATCCTTCTCGCCCCCAACATCTCAACAGCCTTTCTGGCAGCCATTCTTCCGACACCTTCCATATCAAGTCTGTGCAAAAAAGGAGAGACAGCGAAATCCCATCCTATCTGTGAATCCCCTCTGTCTTCTGCTACAGCCATTACGCTTACAGATGAAGCAGTTCCTTTATAGGATACCTCTATCCCTTTAGAATTTAAAATTAAAATATCATAGATAGAAAGGGAAAAGGATGCCTTCCTCACCTTTTTTATTCTGCTGTCATAATCAATGGCAGCCTTCTCGAGAATAGCAGCCTTTCTTATCCTCTCATCGCCGGAAACCCTTTCAATATTTTCATCGAATACAGAAGGGCTCCTATAATCCTCCGCAGGTTTATCAGGCAGGGTTGAATATCTGTCGTCCTGGATATTTCTTGTATTTGCAAAAAGGTTCTTTATAAGACCCTCTATGGACTCTTCATTAATATCAGAGGTGAACCCAAAACCCATCCTTTTACCGAGTAAAAGTCTTACCCCTATTCCGTGACTCCTCGATGCATCAAGTGCCTCCACCTTCTGATCCTTCACTTCTACATTGAAAGACTCCGAGGATTTGAAATAAACCTCAGCCCCATCGGGCTTGAGTTTTATCAGTCTATCGAGAATCTCTACCGCTTTTTCTTTTGAATTCATCTTAACTCATGAACACCAATTTATTTGAATATTTTAACTGCTAAAAGGTTTTGAATTATGATTATTATACAATACACAAGTTATCTATTATATACATTAAATCTTTCCATAAAACGCCTGACTTCCCTTTGTAATCAGTTTATATTTCAATCCATTAGCTTTACAAAATTCTTCTGCTGATTGCCCTTTTAATTTTGTTGAAAGCCAGAGAAGAAGGGGTAAGCCTTTTGTCTCATGAATCTCCTTACTTCCGTTTTTATATTCAATGATAAAGTCAGGTACTGGAAAAAGCTTTCCGATTTTCTCTTCCACAAGCCTTGTCATTCTATCTACTTTCTTTTCCATTTGATTCCAGTTTATCCAGAAACGCCTTTTATCAACCAGATTCCGGATGTATTCAAATGGCGTATGGAGAGGGGCACGTACCACAAGTGCGGTATCTTACGTTATTACAAGGGCAATTGTCTTTCTATGCGACTTTATTACCTTGTCTATTTTAAT
>CAKKSD010000033.1 GCA_919902995.1 Thermodesulfovibrionia bacterium | reverse complement strand
TATCACTTAGAGTGCTAAGTAAACTAACAAGATATAAAAAAAATGTCAAGGCGAAGTAAAAAGAGTCCCTATTATTTAAGGAGCATTTTCCTTGACAAAGGAATAACACAATGCTATTTTTTTATAAATCCTCATAATATCATTTCATGAAATGGTTCAAATCTAAAACCCTCTATTCCAGAGCAAAAAGATATATTCCTGGTGGTGTAAATAGTCCTGTGAGGGCATTCAGATCCGTTGGTGGATACCCAATATTTATAAAGAATGCCTCTGGTTCAAGAGTCTATGATATAGACGGAAATGAATATATAGACTATGTCTTATCCTGGGGGCCTATGATTCTCGGTCATTCTTATCCAAAGGTAGTTAATGCCCTCAAAAGGGCTGTGGAAAAAGGAACGAGCTATGGGGCACCAACAGAGCTTGAAATCGAACTCGCAAGGATAATCATAAGTGCTTTCCCATCGATAAAAATGGTCAGAATGGTGAATTCAGGGACTGAAGCCACGATGAGTGCGATAAGGGTTGCCAGGGCTTATACAGGGAGGGATAAAATTATAAAGTTTGAGGGGTGCTATCATGGTCACTCAGATGGACTCCTCGTGAAAGCAGGTTCAGGGGCAACAACCTTCGGTGTTCCCGATAGTCCAGGTGTCCCCAGGGACTATGCAAGAAATACGATAAATCTCCCCTTTAATAATATAAAGGCACTAAGGAAGACGCTTAATAGAGTTGGGAGAGACGTAGCCTGTGTTATTATAGAGCCTGTAGTTGGAAACATGGGATGCATTCTACCTAAGGACGGGTTTCTTCAGGAACTTAGGGCTGTCACAAAAAAATATGGTATTATATTTATTTTTGATGAGGTGATGACAGGTTTCAGGGTTGCCTATGGCGGTGCCCAAGAACTTTACGGAATAAATCCTGATATGACCTGTCTTGGAAAGATTATCGGTGGGGGACTTCCAGTAGGTGCCTATGGGGGAAGGAAGGATATAATGATGCAGATATCACCTGAAGGCCCTGTCTATCAGGCAGGTACACTTTCAGGTAATCCTTTAGCAATGACCGCCGGAATCGAAACCCTTAAGACCCTTTCGAAAAGTGGCATATATGAGAAACTGGAGAAAAGGGCAGAACAACTTGAAGATGGGATTAATGAGGCCGCTAAAAGAGCAGGTGTAAAAATATATTTCTCAAGGGTCGGCTCAATGTTCTGTACATACTTCACTGATCGAGAAGTATGGGATTATAATTCAGCAAAGATGTCTGATACGAAGAGATTCTCAAAATTTTTCAGATCGATGTTAAGTAAGGGAATCAATCTTGCCCCATCCCAGTTTGAGGCCGGATTTCTCTCTACAGCACATACCTTCTCTGATATTGAGAATACTATAAAGGCAGTAAGAGAATCTTTTAGGACACTCTAACCCAAGAGATTTTATTATGATAAATCCATTAAGATGGTTAAGAAATTTTATAGGATGGTTTAAGGAGGGAATACCTCTTAGGGGAAAGATTATTATCGCTGTTCTCCTCCTTATAATTTTAAGTGGAGGAGGTTATGGCGCATTCAGATTTTATGATTTCACACAGAATAACCCTAAATTCTGTGTGAGCTGTCATCTCATGAAACCTGCCTTTGCAGCGTGGGAAAAGAGCGAGCATAAGGGTTTAAACTGCCATGAGTGCCATCACCTCTCGATACCTGATCAGAACAGGCTCTTGGTAAATTTCATCCTTAAAAGACCTGACAAAGTACCTGAAAGGCATGGAAAGATTATAGTCCCATGGAAGTACTGTATAAACTGCCACTGGGAAAAGGATGAACGTTTTCCTAATGCATACAAGGTGAATAGATCAAGGATACATGCAAAGCATTTCTTTATAGAAAAGATGGAATGTTCACAATGCCATGGGTATATCGTCCATAACTTTACCCCAGAAGAGAGATTTTGCACGAAGTGTCATAAAGACCGTGAAGTTCACGGGGCAGGTATGGAAAAACTTGCATGCCTTAACTGCCATACTGATAGGACACCTGACCTCAGACCAGGGAGGAAGAAATGTCTCTTCTGCCACGGTGAAGAAAAAATCAGGAAAGAACTCATTGCTGATGCAACGATTGATGTCAAATACTTTAAACCCGATAAAAAGACTATTGAAAAGGCAATAAAAATAGATGTTCCACCTAACGCACCAATGCAGTTTTTCTGTTATGAATGCCATAAGCCCCATAAGACTGTAAGGCCAGACTGGGGGCACTGCCTGGACTGTCATAAAATCATCCCCGAAGTAGGGAAGCATCCTATACATATAAAGGTTGTAGGAATGGTCTGCAAGGACTGTCACAAACCTCATAACTGGAGGGTTACAGAAGAATTAGCCAAAAAGGATTGTATTACCTGCCATGAATACAGAGACCCAAAAAGGTTTATTCAATAGACTCTATCAAAAGAAGGGAGGTGAATAAAAATGGGAAAGAAGATTTTAGTTCTAACGGTAGCAGTAATTATTTCTATTTTTTTAGTATACGGAATGGTCTTCGCAACTGCGCCAGGGAAAAATGTTGTATTTGAGGTTAAGGGTGCTGATAAAGTAGCCTTTGATGGTAAGACCCATGCCGACAAAGGACTTAAATGTAATGACTGCCATACAAAGGTATTCCCCATGAAGAAATCTGCACCTGGGACATATTCAATGGAGAAGATGAATAAGGGTGAGAACTGCGGTATCTGCCATAATGGGAAAAAGGCCTTCAGCACATCAGACAAAGCCAGTTGTGTAAAATGTCATAAGAAGCCATCTTAGATTTATAAAAAAGGGGGGCTCACCAATAACGAAAACGCAGAGCCTCCCTGATCAATACACTCACATAATAATATTCCGCTATATTGGATTATATTAAGATCAAGCCCACATATTATTCCCCATGTAAAATATCTTGACAGAACTATTCAGTCATGATATAAAACCTTTTTAGTAGGATGAGAATCAAAGAAATACTATATATAATAATTATTTCTCTTATTCTCCCCTTGCCTGCCTTTGGGGATATCTATCAGTGGGTAGATGAAGGAGGGGTAGTATATTTCACTAACATCCCACCTGATAAGAAGTTTCATAGAGTAGCGAAGGAGGAGAGGGACAGGAAAACCAATAGTAGCAAAATCTCAACAAAATTTTATAGATCAAATAACACAGCCTCGTATCAGGATTATTCAGGTCTTATTCAGACAATCTCTGAGAAACACAAGATAGATCCATCCCTTGTGAGAGCAGTCATTAAGACTGAATCAAATTTCAGGACCGATGCTGTTTCAAAAAGGGGCGCAAGGGGACTAATGCAACTTATGCCACCTACCGCTAATGAACTTAATATAAAGAACTCCTTTGACCCTGAAGAGAATATTGACGGTGGGGTGAGATACCTAAAGTACCTTTTAGACATTTTCGATGGAAATCTTTCCCTCTCACTTGCAGCCTATAATGCAGGTCCTGAACTTGTACAGAGATTAGGAAGGGTTCCTTCTATTAAAGAAACACGTGACTATGTAAGAAGGGTCTTAAGTCTTTACAACGGTCCAGGAATAATCAGTTTCAACAAAGAACCGATATATAAGATAATCTCAAATGATGGAACAACCATCTTTACAAATACCCCTTATAATTATTACTCAAACAAAAATTCATTAAGAAGGATGTAACTACTCAAAAGGCCTATCCTAATCATGGATATTCTATAATCCCTTTGCATAGAAACAAGTCCCTAATTCCCCAATCCTTTTTTATTACAATTGACATCAGGAATCAAAATATTAGAAAATTAGGCATGCATACAGAGATAGAAAACAGCATTATTATAGAGAGGATCTTAGAACTTAAAAAACAAAGGAATGCCATAATACTATCCCATAACTACCAGAGGGAAGAGGTCCAGGATATAGCGGATCTCATAGGAGATTCCCTTGAACTCTCAAGAGCGGCATCCAAAACAAAATATGACGTAATCATCTTCTGCGGTGTCCATTTCATGGCAGAAAGCGCCTCAATCCTTTCTTCTGATAAGACTGTTATCCTCCCTGTAATAGCCGCAGGCTGTCCCATGGCTGACATGATAGATGTTGACGATCCAAGGAAATTATGGGAAAGGGTACCCGGTATGAAGGATAAACCTGAATACTTCTTTCCGCAGGATTTTACACTGAGGGATTTCAAGGACAGATACCCGGGAGTTCCTGTTGTGGCCTATGTAAATACCACTGCTGCTGTTAAGGCAGAATCTGATATATGCTTTACATCGGCAAATGTTGTAAAGGTGATTGAATCCCTGCATGGAGATAGAGTGATATGTATACCTGACAGGAATCTCTCTGCCTGGGCTGCAAGGAATACAAAGAAAGAGATTATATCCTGGGATGGTTTCTGCCATGTCCACCATAGGGTAACGCCGCAGGATGTAATGGCAGCAAAGAAACTCCACCCGGATGCACTTCTTGTTGCCCATCCCGAATGCCCAATTGAAGTACTTGATATGGCAGACCATGTAACAAGCACATCAGGGATGCTAAGGTATGCAAAGGGGTCTCAGGCCAAGGAGTTCATAATAGGAACAGAGTCAGGCCTTATTTACAGGCTCAAGAAAGAGAATCCTGAAAAAGAATTTTACCCCCTAAGACCTGACATGATATGTCCCAATATGAAGAAGACAACACTCAGGGCAGTGCTCTCCGCCCTTGAGAATATGGCCCCTGTCATAAAGGTTCCGGAGGTTATAAGGGTTAAGGCAAAAAGGTCACTGGACAGGATGCTTGAGATATGAAAAAGATGCTTATAAATGCGATCCACCCTGAGGAATGCAGGGTAGCGATAGTCAAGGACGGCCTCCTTGAGGAATTCGATATAGAGACGCCTTCAAAAGAACAGATAAAAGGTAACATATATAAAGGTATCGTTATCAGAATAGAGCCGAGCCTTCAGGCAACCTTTGTAAATTATGGTCCCTTCCGGCATGGTTTCCTTCCAATAACCGAGATCCAGCCTCAATACTATCAGAAAGAGACGGCAGAAGAGAGAAAGGGGAAACCGAGGATACAGGATGTCCTTATTCCAAATCAAGAGCTTCTTGTCCAGGTAGGAAAAGAAGAGAGGAACGAAAAGGGGGCGTCCCTCACAACCTATATATCTCTCCCTGGAAGATATCTTGTACTAATGCCAGGTGAGGAAGGTGTAGGGATCTCGAGGAAGATAGAGGATGAAAAACAGAGGGACAGACTCAGGGCTGTACTTGAAGAACTCAATCCGCCTAAAGGGATGGGCTTTATCATAAGGACAGCAGGTATTGATAGAAGTACGAAGGAGCTTGCCACAGACCTTAATTACCTCCTCAGACTCTGGGATGATGTACTTAAGAAAAATACAGAACTCCCCTCCCCTTCACTTATATATCAGGAACAGGAACTCGTTATGAGAACAATAAGGGATTATTTCACTCAGGATATAACAGAGGTACTTGTTGATGACCCTGATGTTTACAGAAGGGCAAGGGCATTCTTCAAGTCGGTTATGCCACGTTTTCAGAGAGTAGTAAAACTGCATAAGGAGAAGAGGCCAATTTTCTCTAAGTTTAATCTCGAGGAACAGATTAAGACCATCTATGACAGGAAGGTAAATCTCAAGTCTGGTGGTTCCATCGTAATAGACCCTACAGAGGCCCTTGTATCAATAGATGTAAATTCAGGAAAGAAGAAAGGTGAGAGGGACATAGAGGAAACCGCCCTTAATACCAATCTTGAGGCAGCTGATGAAATTGCGAGACAGTTACGGTTGAGGGACTTAGGGGGACTCATTGTTATTGATTTTATAGACATGGAGGAGAGGAGACATAAGATAGAGGTTGAAAAGAGACTTAAGGCAGCCCTCAGGAATGATAAGGCAAGGATGGATTTGGGAAGGATTTCAAAGTTCGGTCTCCTTGAGATATCCCGCCAGAGGATCAAGCCAACTATAAGTGAGTCAAGTTATGTAATCTGCACCTACTGTCATGGAAGGGGGTCGGTCAAATCAGACGAATCACTGGCAGTTTCTGTACTTAGAAGAATTCAGGCAGGTGTTGCTAAAGGGAATGTATCCTATGTTAAGGGAACCTTCCCTGCCGATGTCGCATCTTATCTTCTAAACCAGAAGAGGGAAGAGATCTTGAGATTAGAAAAAGAACATGATCTTAAAATCCATGTAACAGGCCTACCAGGAATCCCGCCTGATAAGATTACTCTTGAATTTGAGCAAAGGAAGACTTTAGATATACAATCAGAAAAAGAATCACAGTAAAAGCGGTTTAACTGATTTTGCTAAACCTCGGGTTTTTTCTGGTGAGCCGTGGAGGATTCGAACCTCCGACCCGCTGATTAAGAGTCAGCTGCTCTACCAGCTGAGCTAACGGCCCACTTTCATAAGTTTTGAGTTCAGAGTTATTAGTTCTGAGTTATTATACACTTCGAACTTCGAACTAACAACTGTAGATTCTGTTTTCCAAAATCTACTTTGGCGCGCCTGAAGGGATTCGAACCCCTGACCCACGGCTCCGGAGGCCGTTGCTCTGATCCACTGAGCTACAGGCGCGCCCGGTAGGATTCGAACCTACGACCTGCGGATTCGAAGTCCGACGCTCTATCCAGTTGAGCTACGGGCGCACTTTTAAAAAGTTCAGAGTTATGAGTTAGGAGTTCAGAGGTAAAACCATAAAATTCATTGCTCTAAACTCCGAACTCTCAACTTTTAACTCCCAATTTTGCTTAGCAAAATTGGTTGGGGTGAGCGAAGGGGATCGAACCCTCAACCACTGGAGCCACAGTCCAGTGCTCTGCCGATTGAGCTACGCTCACCGTTAATATCAAGTTCAGAGTTCCGAGTCATGTTTTAGGAGTTCAATGGATAATTACACTGAACGCCGAACGAATAACTCCAAATTTCACAAAGTGAAATTTGTAATGACGCGCCTGAAGGGATTCGAACCCCTGACCCGTCGCCCATAAAGAGCTCCCCATAGGGGGTCTACCCCCTATGGCGTCCCGATTCCATCGGGTCTGTCACCCCCAGTTCTCAGGGGAATCCTTCCCCTAAAACCCCTTTGGGCCAGGGGATTCCTTCTATCAGACTACATTATTAAATTAATTAGTCCTTTACTTGGCGCGCCTGAAGGGATTCGAACCCCTGGCCTACTGCTTAGAAGGCAGTTGCTCTATCCAACTGAGCTACAGGCGCAATCAATTCCAGATTTCCGGAATGCGGATTGTGGATTGAAGAATACAAATCACAAAAAATCCGCAATCCTAAATCCACAATCGGCAATCTTAATTGGTCGGGGCGAGAGGATTTGAACCTCCGACATCCTGCTCCCAAAGCAGGCG
>CAKKSD010000032.1 GCA_919902995.1 Thermodesulfovibrionia bacterium | reverse complement strand
TAATTCAGATAGATAATCTATAATGCTATGTTTATCCCAGAAAGCCCTTTCTTCTACTATTGATTTAAATTTAGGTATTTTCATCTTATTATTTCCCCCTTCTTTTATAATATTTTCTTTCTTTTTCATCATAAGTCAAGTAGGATTTTTTTAATTCCAAGGATCCAAAAATGTTATAGTCTTTGACTTAAAATCCATCCTGCTATAAAATCATCCTATGGATGTCGGTTTTGTGTATGACGATATATTTCTGAAGCACGAGACGCCGAGGTGGCATCCTGAGTGTAAGGAGAGGTTGATTTCTATAGTCAAAGTACTGAAGGGTTCTCCCCTCTGGAAAAGGATGGTTCATATCTGGCCAAGAAGGGCAAACTTCAGAGATATAGAGATGGTTCATCATAAGAGTTATATAGAGAGAATAAAAGGTTTTGAACAGGGTTATATAGACCCTGATACATATATATCTAAGGGAAGTATTGAGACAGCACTGTTTGCTGTAGGGGCTGTAATGGAGGCGGTTGATAGTTGTAAGAACAATACAATCCAGAGGGCCTTTTGTGCAGTAAGGCCACCGGGACATCATGCTGAGGCAGACAGAGCAATGGGATTCTGTATCTTTAATAATGTTGCGATAGGTGCGAGGTATGCCCAGAAGGTCGGTTTCAAAAAGGTTTTTATCATAGACTTCGATGTCCACCACGGTAATGGAACACAGCACATTTTTGAGGATGACGACAGGGTATTCTATTTCAGTACACACCAGTATCCACACTATCCGGGTACAGGTAGTGATTCTGAGCGTGGGAAGGGTAAGGGAAATGGTTATACCTATAATATCCCTATGAGGAGTGGTTCTGGAGATAGAGAATTCTTTACTATCTATAACGAAATACTACCTGAGCTTGTTAAAGGGTTCGGGCCGGATATAATCATCGTTTCTGCAGGATACGATATCTGTTCAGAAGACCCACTATCAGGAATTAAAATTTCCAGGGAAGGAATAAGAGGAATTGTCCGTGGCATCCTCTTATCCTCCATCCAGACTCAAAACTCTATAACCCCTGTCATCTTTGCCCTTGAAGGGGGCTATGACCTTTCAGCACTTGCAGAATCTGTTCTGATAACGATTGAGGAGATGTTTTCTAACTAACCTATTCCTTCTCCCACCTCGGCTCGAGTTTCTTCATGAGCTGTGGCATTGTAGTATATTCGAGATCTTCGAGACCGAGTCTGTGGGGTTCGAAGGGACCATGATGCCTCATATAATTTGCGATGTCATTCGCTTTCCTTCTTGCCTCATCGAATGATGGGTCATCGAACATATCTCTCGGACCTATTAACTTACCATTCGCGAGCTGGAATCCTGCAGCTATTACCCTTGGAGGTCCATCGAATCTTGATGGGTTAGCCTCATAGAAAGGAACAGGCATAAGCGGGCCATGATGTGACCCCCTCATCCATCCTTCAACGAGATGAGGAAATGTAAAGGGCTCAAGGATTTCTCCAACCGCAGGGAATCCTGCCTGAGACCTTATAATCACAACAGGGTCATCTTTGCCCACATACTTCCCTGCTATCAGGCTCAGTTTCTGTGTAGATGCAACTGCAGCAATCTCTCCATCCCCTCTGTAGACCGACTTTATCATATATCTCCGCATCGCACCGATAAACATAAGGAGTTCATACATCTCCTCAGGGCATGAGATTATTATCTTCCTGTGTTCATAGACATCGAGGACTTCGAATTTAAAACCTATATGCATTGTTGGATCAATAACAAGGCCTGCCGTATTAAAGGGATCGGCAAAGATTCTAAAGAGGGGAAGATTCCATGCACCTGGCGAAGTCTTATCTGCCATAAAAACTATAATCGGCTCACTCTTTCTCTCTTCAAACTCCATCTCGGCAACACCAGGCCCCATTCCCTTTACATTTCCGCTAAAGGCATCGCTCAGGAGATCCTGTCCTGCACCATAGAGTTTCAGTTCCTTTGCTACCTCTGTACAGACTGTGAATGTATTCCAGGCAAGTTTATGGATCTCCTGGTTATCCACACCATGCGTATGGGTCATTATGAGTTCAAGGTCATCGCCGCACCGGGTTACATGAAAATCTATAAGTAAACCTTTCTCCTTCGAACCTGAAAGCTTTTCATCTGCCTGCTCGATAAGTCTCGGGTGCATACTCGAATGTCCGACATAACCTCCTACGTCTGCCTTAATAACACTGAGTGTAATCTTGCCTTTAGCCATTGTTTCCTCCCGTTCTGATATTTAATAAAAAGTCAAATCGCCATGTCATTCCTGCCCCGTAACAAGTACGGGATAAACTCCAGCAGGAAACCAGTTTTTCTGTCATGCCGAACTTGTTTCGGCATCTCATGAGACCCTGTCTACGACTCATAGAGAATCAAGTTCAGGGTGACAAAACATCTGGATTCCGCATCCCCCAATTAATAACTTCAAGGGCAGGCAAGTGCGGAATGACGAAATGATTGGTTATTATTTCTTAAGAGTCCTTCCGAGCCTTCTCTCGATAGACTCAACTTTCTTATTAATCCTGTTAGGTTTTCCTTTTCTGTCATCTATCGTAATAGTTGTGACCGCCCTATTGGCATCCTTCATTATCTTTGTATGACACCTTTTTATTAGACCAAAAACAGAATCCCAACTCCCCTCGATAACCGTACCCATAGGGTTCGCCTTATAAGGAAGGCCGCTCTTATCAACTATATTAAGAATATCTACAAGATGGTCCCCTATGCTACTGCTTCCTGTTCCTACCGGAACAATACTGAATTCGACTAACATGATAAATCACCCCCCTCACTATGACCATAAATGCCGATAGAAAGTTGACATTGCGAGGCGAATCCGAAGCAATCTCATTCTTTAAGGGATTGCCACGCACCCTTCGGGTGCTCGCAATGACAGATTGGGTAAAGGATTGTGTTAATAAAAAACCTTTTTTGGCCATTCGACCTTTTTGACAAGCCAATTTGTTCTTACCTTTTCGAGATCTATTTTTATAAGTTCGGGCTTCGCATGAGTCCCTAAAAAATAACCTGTCTGTTCCTGCAGGGTAACTACAATAATCAGATTCATAGAGACCCTGGCATCCTTCTCCTTTACTTCAATATTCAGGATTTCCTTTTCGATATCAATTTTCTGAAATTCATGGAAGAACCTCTCAAGGAACTTTTTTACCTGCAGGTAACTCAGACCATATTCGTCAGAGTAATTATATGAGAGCCTCTTCATGCATCCGTCGAGGTCTTTTGCCTCCAGGGCCTTCTCTCCGGCCTCTATTACTCTGGAAATCTTCTTTTCCTCTGAGACGAAGACAAATTTGATGAGAAAGAACGATAAAGCTAAAAGTAACCCTCCGAGGAGGATATACCTTATTCTAATTTTCAATATATCATCCCTTTTGTTATTTGTAAAGATAGAAAATAGATCTGAAAGGCGTTCAATATATAATTGACGCCTTACAGTTCCCCGTAGGCGTGGAGTCCTGATAGAAGGAGATTAACACCAAGATATGTGAAGATTACCGTGAAGAATCCTATAGCTGCGAGGACAACAACCTTCTTACCCCTCCATCCCTTCATAAACCTTGCATGGAGATAGATGGCATAGACAAGCCATGTGATAAGAGACCATGTCTCCTTAGGGTCCCAGCTCCAGTAGGTTCCCCATGCCTGGGATGCCCATACACCACCGAATATAATCCCTCCAAGGCCGAAGATCGGGAAACCTATAGATATACTCTTATATGTTATATCGTCGAGGACTTCTGTTGAGATAGAGAAGGAAAGGAGTTCCTTTTTAATAAGGTATCCAAACCTCCATAGGACGAAAAGGATGCCGGAGGCTACTATATAGCTAAAGGCAGCGATCCCTTTTGATTGATTCAGGAATGTAGCCCTGAATAGGTAGCTTTTTATAAACGACTCTGGAGTACTGAAGGCAATCCTGAAGGTCATGAAATCTAAAGCCATTGCGATAAGGACTATCAGGAATAACCCAACAGATAATGTCCAGAATATATAAAAGCCCTCATCTCTTTTCTCAGTGGTAATGATAAGATACATGATTGCGGTAGAGAAGGATAATGCAAAGGTACCGTATGCTATAAAGCTCAGGATCACATGGGCTATAAGCCAGTTACTCTGGAGTGCAGGCATCAGAGGCTGGATTTCCTTCGACATGCCTGTGAGGTTTGTGAAAAGCAAGGCGAGACCTGCTATGGGTGTAACAAAGGCACCAAAGGAACGGTTTTTATATCTGAATTCAATTATTAGATAAAAGAGGATCATAGTCCAGACGAACAGTATCAGGGACTCATAGAGATTAGAGAAAGGGGCACTATGGAGGAGCTTGGAAAAGAGGTCTACCTCATAGACTATCTTTATTGAATATGAATCTATCCATCTCTGTATTATTGCAAGGGTCTGTGCAGAGAAACCAAAAATCGTTATTCCAGTGGCAGCGATACCTATTCCTTTCCGCTTTAAAACCAGATAGGTTATATAGGCTACCATAGCCATCATATAAGCAAGCTCAGATAGACTGAAAAAGATAGAACTTGTCATAATCCCTCCTTAGTAAATCTCAACCCCCCTTTATTGATTTTACTCTCCTTTCAAACTCCCTCTCGAAAGCGATCCTGTTTTTATTCACAGTAGCTGCCAGTGTTATAATAACCTCTCCCCTTTCTTCCTTCAACCTCGCCCATATTTTTTTATGTGACCTGAAAAAGGTGAATATAAATCCAACACTCATAAGGGCAAAACCTATATATACAAGCCATAATCCAGGGTCTTTTCCTACCTGTAGTCCTGTATACTGGGCACCCCAGAGGTCTTTGAACTCGACAGTATGCCCCTCAGGAAGCTGCCATGTAGTAGGATATCTCTTAAGGATCCAGCCTGAATACTTATACTTTCCTTTTTCTTTAAATTCAATCAAAACTGCCGGGTTATTCATCGTCTCTGCATATGTAAAGACCCTGCCGTTTTCGTCTATACTCAGGGCAGGGCTAAAGTCACTGATAATACCTTCAATGCCTGTCCCCGGGATAGCAAATTTATCCCCGAAGTTAAAATATTTCGTCTCAGAAACACCTGAGTTTGATTTTATGTTAAGAACAAATTTTGCATTCCTGAGATTCGGCATGAGCCCATAGCTTGACTGGTAGAAGGTGATTCCTTTGTAAGTCAAAGGATTGTTAACCTCTATAGATTTCCTTAGCACCTCTTTCCCATCCTTCATCACAGTAAGCCAGCTTTTGTATTCCTTTGGCATATCAGAATTTCCATAGAAATCTACCTCAAAGTCATCACATCGTATACTGAATCCAAGTGGTCTGATTCCATATCTCTTAAGTTTGGATTGAAGGGTTGCTGGCTCGATACCTAAAACCTGTGATGTCTTTACAATATCACCAGATACAGACTCTATCGTGTTTAACAGGCGATCTCTTTCATTCTCTTCGTCCTGTGTCAGTAATCCTGTTTTCATGATAACAGCAGAATAAGCTTCTCCTTCAGGAAGGTTCAAAAACCCCTTGAATCCAAAAAGCGCACCTATAACTGCACCGGTCAGAACAAGTATAATGCTTGTATGTACTACATAGACACCGAGCCTGCTATGCTTTCCCTTCTGGGAATAAAGGTGGAGTGTCTTATCGATTCTCTTTTCAGAGAGATTATATCCGTGACCCTTTAGAGCCTTCGATACCAGTTCTTTTGCTTTTTCCAGATTACCCTTAACCTTTATCTCCGCTCTTATAGGCATATTAATTAGAAAAGAATCATCAAGGGGACCCATCGGGGTCTTTACTATCTTCCATGTTGTTGGAAACCTGTCAATTGTGCATATTGTAAGATTAAATGTAAGAAGGAGCAGAAGAATAATAAACCACCATGAATGGTATGCATCGAGGAATCCGAGACTTATTATGATTTTCAGTGCCTTTGGTGCAAATTCCTCACCTACTACCTTTATCAATAACTGCAAATTCTTCTCTGTTGAACCCTGCTCTATGATTGTTCCTGGGATCGATACCAAAACAAAAAGTATAAGGATTATGACCGTGAGGGTGACGGATGAGAAAAACTTCCAGATAGCATTTGTTCCCTTTGTGAGTATATCTTCTTTCACATTTTTGTCCAAAATAAGACTAATCTAATAACATAAATCTTTAATCTAAGTCAAGGATGGCCCGTGAAGGGATAACTCCTTTTCTAATGATCCTTATATTACCTGTTACATCCACTATTGTTGAAGGTTTGCCTCCAGGAGTTCTGCCTCCATCAAACAGGAGATCTATTTTTTCACTAAAATAGTGTATCACCTTTTCGGGTTCGATTGCAGGTCGTTTTCCTGTGGGGTTTGCACTTGTGGATGTTACAGGGAACCCTGCCTTCTTAGCCAATCTAAGGGCTATCTCTTCTCGAGGAATCCTGATAGCGATCTTTCCTGTCTTTGCTGTAAGAAGCTCAGGGATATCAAATGAAGCCTCAAATATTATCGTAAGTGGTCCAGGCCAGAATTTCTTTATAAGTCTCTGTGCATGAGGGGGAAGTTTTTTAATCAGCCTCTTTAATCCCTTTATATCCCCTACGATTACAGGTAGGGGTTTTTTAAAAGGCCTGCCTTTTAGTTTATAAAGTCTTTTCAATGCTCCTTCATCCATCGCGTTCACGCCGAGTGCATAGAAGGTCTCTGTAGGATAGGCGATGATCCCGCCAGACTTAAGGACCTTTACTGCCTGTAATAAGACTTCATCTGTATCATCTTCGGTTTTTAATATCTTCAAGATTAATTCCTAAACAAATTTATTTATTCACAAAAGGCTTTAATGTTATTATTCTGAGTATAGGACTTAATACTTAGAACTTGATCTTTCAATCGCCCTTAACCCTATATCCCTTCTATACTGCATCCCGTTGAAGTGGATCTTATTGACTGCGCTATAGGCCTTAGCGATAGCAGACTTAATATCCTTGTCAAGACCGGTAACTCCGAGTACCCTTCCGCCGTCTGTTAAAATATTTCCGTTTTCCAGAGTTGTACCTGCATGGAAGACTACAACACCATCCATTGCCTCCGCCTCTTCAAGACCTGTGATAACCTCGCCCTTTCTGTAAGATCCCGGATACCCATCAGATGCGAGAACGACGCATACAGAGGCATCCTTCTTCCATCTTAATTCCTTCCCTCTAAGTTCCCCTTCAATAACGGCATTGAAGATATCTATTATATCGTTATCGAGTCTCATAAGGATAGGTTGGGTCTCAGGGTCTCCGAATCTGACATTAAACTCAAGGACCTTCGGCTCACCCTTATCTATCATAAGTCCTGCATAAAGGACGCCCTTATATTTCCTTCCATCTGCCTTCATAGCCCTTACTGTGGGGATCATAACCCTATCCATGATCTTTCTTTCCAGGTCTTCTGTAACAACAGGTGCAGGGGAGTAAGCACCCATGCCTCCAGTATTAGGACCTTTATCACCATCGAAAATTCTTTTATGATCCTGGGCAGATGCCATAGGGATTACGGTCTCTCCGTCTGTGAATGCGAGGAATGATGCCTCCTCTCCTTTAAGGCACTCCTCGATTACTACTTTCTTCCCTGCTGATCCGAAGATCTTATCTTTCATCATCATCCTTACTGCATCTATAGCATCCTGGACTGTTTCAGCAATTATCACCCCCTTGCCTGCTGCAAGTCCATCTGCCTTAACAACAATAGGGGCACCTTTAAGTCTTATATAATTCTCTGCCTCGAGGAATGAAGAAAAGGTCTTATATTCAGCTGTAGGGATACCATATTTTCGCATCAGGTTCTTTGCAAAGGCCTTGCTCCCTTCAAGTTCTGCAGCAGACTGGGCAGGACCGAATACCTTGAGGCCCTCTTTCTGAAAGAGGTCAACGATACCTGATGTTAATGGCGCCTCAGGTCCTACAACTGTGAGGTCGATACTCTCATATCTTGCGAACTCAATAAGGTCTTCAAGGCTATCCGCCTTGATATTAATACATTCTGCAATCCTTGAAATCCCTGCATTTCCAGGTGCACAGAAGATCTTACGAACCTTCTGGCTCTGTCTTATCTTCCAGCATAGGGCATGCTCACGACCGCCGTTTCCGATGACCAAGACTTTCATGATGTTATCATTTTAAATTGTAAAATTAGCAATTAGCATTTATAATTTATTTTTCCTTGCTGTAAGAATACTTTTAGCGATAATGGCGCACAATTCCTCACATTCGTAAATAAGCGAATCTATCTGTTTAGGGGTCAACATATCAGAATAGCTGATAACACGCAGCCAGTAACGAGATTCCTTAAGTTCCTTGAGCACAATTCCCAATTTATGAATAAAATCTGCCCTCGATTCAGCCCCACAGGCCTCTTCATAATTAGCTCCAGGCGAAGTTCCTGATCTTAGGAGTTGTCCTTTAAGGTGTTTCCCAACATCTGTTTTCGGTAATGCATTAAACAGTTTAATAATTCTTACTGTGAAATTAAGCAAACGCTCTACTAATTCATCTCTTTTGTTAATTTCCATATTTACATTTCAAATTCAAAATTTGCAATGCTAAATGCTAATTTTAAAATGAGTTGTTCTGAAATTGTAAGAAAATAGGACAGGCACCCTGCTCAATGAGTCGTAGACCTGACATCTCTACGGGTCGTGACCATGCCAAGATGCCTCGGCTATTTAACTCAGGATTCAGGTTAAATTTAAAATTTGCAATGCTAAATGATAAATTTAAAATGGTGTTAGTGTCTGAAGTGCCTGACGCCTGTTATTATCATCGCCATATTGTGTTCATCAGCAGCAGCGATGACCTCTTTATCGTGCATTGCACCACCTGGCTGTACGATCGCTGTAACGCCGACCTTATGGAGTTCATCTATCCCATCCCTGAAAGGGAAGAATCCGTCAGATGCAACAACAGAACCCTTTAATGGCTCAAGGGCATTTACTGCACCAGTCCTTGCAGAATAGACCCTGCTTGTCTGCCCGATACCTATACCTGCAGTCCTGTCTTTGAATGCATATACTATTGCATTCGATTTAACATGCTTGCATACCTTCCATGCAAATGATAGACCTTGAAGTTCTTCCTCTGTAGGATTTCTTTTTGTTACTGCCTCAAGTCCTCTTATAGCGACCTTCTTAGTGTCCCAGTCCTGAAGGAGCAGACCGCCGGCAACCCTCTTTATATCCCAGCCATCGAGCTGTTTTTTCATATCAGGCATCTCGAGGAGTCTTATGTTCTGCTTCTTGGAGAATATATCAAGGGCATCTTTCGAAAAGCGTGGTGCGATTATAACTTCAACAAAAAGTTTTGTTATCTCCTCTGCTGCTCCTCCGTCAACCTCTCTGTTAAAGGCGATAACACCTCCAAAGGCAGATACTGGGTCTGTCTTTGCAGCCTTTGTATAGGCCTCGCGTATAGTCTTACCGAGAGCAACACCGCAGGGGTTATTGTGTTTGATAATCGCACAGGCAGTATCTTCAAATTCAAGGACAAGCATAAGGGCTGAATGGGTATCAAGGTAGTTATTAAAGGACATCTCTTTTCCCTGAAGTATTTTTACATCTGAGAGTGATATGCCAGGGGAGTTCTCTTTATAATATGCAGCTACCTGATGAGGATTTTCACCATATCTCAGGGGAGAGACCCTTTTGAAGGTCATTGTTAATGTCTCTGGCAATTGTTTTTCTTCCTTTGTTACCACTGCAAGATAGTCTGCAATTATTGTGTCATATCTCGATGTATGTCTGAATACCTTTTTTGCGAGTTCGAGCCTTATCTTGTAACTCAGGTCACCGTCTGAGTTCTTCATCTCTTCAATAATCTTAGGGTAGTCATCGGGGTCTACGACAACTACGACGTCCTCGAAATTCTTTGAGGCAGAGCGGAGCATTGTAGGCCCGCCAATATCTATATTCTCTATCGCCTCGGAGAATGTAACATCCGGTTTCGAGATAGTTTCCTCGAATGGATAGAGGTTGACGACAACCATATCTATCGGTTCTATTTCATGCATCTTTATCTCATCCATATCCCTCGGATTTTTCCTCCTCGCAAGGATGCCACCATGTATCTTCGGGTGAAGGGTCTTAAGTCTTCCCTCGAGCATCTCCGGAAATCCTGTATAATCACTCACATCTCTAACAGACATACCTGATTCCTTGAGTGATTTTGCTGTCCCTCCGGTTGAAAGTATCTCAACACCCAATGAACTCAATTCCTTTGCGAAATCGATTACTCCCTTTTTATTCGAAACGCTTATGAGTGCCCTTCTGATCTTTCCCATAGGATAATGAAACCCTCCTTTCCTTTGCGAATTCTCCTGCCATACGAGACCCTTCGCTTCGCTCAGGGTGACATGTGGCGAAGGGTTAGTATAGGAAAATCCTCCTTTCCCTTGCAAAATTCTTAAGGATAAATAAAGAATTATGCAGCCTCTGTAATTTAATATTTCTCTTTCTTATTGCATCAGGATTATTATTCGGGAATTTTTCTCCCCTTATTCCGGACTGGACCTTAATGATATTATGATAGAGATCTTTAAGTCCTTCTTCATCAAAGCCCTTAAGTATTATTGGGTTGAGGAAGAAAAAACCATCAGCTATATCCAGCACAATAACCAGGATGCTTTTGCCTTTAAGACTAGGTCCAGCCATATCAGATTGTAAAATTAGCAATTAACATTTTAATTTGCAATGCTAATTTTAAAATGAATTACTTTTTTGCTGGCACCTGTATAGGACCAGTTGCAGGTGGAACCTTCTCCACAGGTATTTCCTGTGTGGGCTTCTTGTCCTCGAGAACTATGGACCCACTCTTTTTTGCCGATATTACAGCAAGGCTGAGGGATGTTAACATAAATATTATGGCGGATACGGTCGTAATCTTGCTCAGGAAGCTAGCAGCCCCACGGCTTCCGAAGAGAGTCTGACTTGAACCACCTCCAAAGGCTGCACCAATAGATGCACCTTTCCCTGACTGTAGCAGAACAACACCTACCAGGATAATGCTTACGAAGATATGTAGGATAGTTAAAAAAGTGGTCATTGATTCACTCCTTTCTTATACGGTAATTAACAATCTTTACAAAGCTATCTGCCTTCAGGCTAGCCCCGCCAATGAGGGCACCATCTATTTCTGGTTGTGCCATAAGCCTATCTATATTCTCAGAGGTAACACTCCCTCCATATATAATCCTGATTAATTCGGAGGTCTCCCTGTCAAAACTATTTTTCATCCATCCCCTTATAAAGAGATGGGATTCATTAGCCTGTTCAGGAGTTGCTGTCTTTCCTGTACCTATAGCCCATATGGGTTCGTATGCTATAACTATTTCCCTGAGCTGATCAGCTTTTAAATCCTTTAAACCTTCGAGAAGTCCGTTCTCAAGGATATCAAGTGTCTTTCCCTCTTCTTTCTCCTGAAGGGTCTCTCCGATACAGAGGATCGGACATAAATTATTTTTTAAGGAGGCAGCGACCTTTCTGTTTACTGAGATATTTGTCTCTCCGAAATACCCTCTCCTTTCTGAATGGCCTACTATGACGTAACTACAGCCAGCATCAACAAGCATAGGAGGGGATATCTCCCCTGTATAAGCCCCGCTCTCTTCCCAGAAGACGTCCTGAGCCCCGAGCTTTACCTTTGTTCCACGGATAATATCATGGACTGCATAAAGGGCAGTAAAGGGTGGGACAAGGACTACTTCTACCTCATTACCGGAAACCAAAGGAAGCAACGAATTGACTGTCTTCCTCGCATCGGCAATCGTCATATTCATCTTCCAGTTGCCTGCTATGAGAGGAATTCTCATATTTAAAATGATTACGCAGATTTAAAAACAGATTACACAGATACTTTATTAATCTGTGTAATCATAATTATGTAATCTTAAAAAATCTGTGTAATCATAATAATTATTGGTTATTTCTGTCAAGAACTAAATCTTATCTCATACTGTTCCTGATGGAGATTTGGATCAGCCCTGATGATAATCTTTTTCTGGATTTCCTTTTCGAGGGTCTCCATCTCCTGTCTTTCTTCATCGTAAAGGAGATCAGCTACAGCAGAATGAGCGACGACAATCACTTTCTTCTCAAGGCTCGTATTGTAATTTCTTCGAATCTCATTGAAGATTTCATAACAGATGGTAAGGGGTGATTTTATATAGCTATCCCCTTCACAGTAAGGACAGGGATAACAGAGACACCTGCTCAGGCTTCTCCTGACCCGTTTTCTTGTCATCTCTATTAAACCGAGTGGCGATATCTGGAATATATTAATTCTGGCCTTGTCCTCTGCAAGGGCTTCCTGAAAGGTGGTATAGACCCTTTTCCTGTTTTCTTCCTTTTCCATATCAATAAAATCTACTATTATTATTCCCCCGATATTTCTTAACCTGAGTTGATAGGCTATCTCTTTAGCAGCCTCGAGATTTGTTTTAAGAATCGTCTCCTCGAGGCTCTTCTTTCCAACATATCTCCCTGTGTTTACATCTATAGCGGTCAGTGCCTCTACCTCATCGATAACAATATAACCTCCTGATTTAAGCCAGATCTTCCTTTTAAGTGCTTTCTCGATTTCTATCTCTATACCGTAGAGGTCGAAGATTGGCTCTTCTTTATCATAGAGCTCTGTCCTGTCGCTTAGGGATGGGAGGTATGTCTCTACAAAATCCTTGACCTTCAGGTATTCTTCCTGAGAATCAATTACCAGCCGCTTTATCTCAGAAGTGAAGAGGTCACGGACAACCCTGAAGATAATGTCGAGGTCGCTATGTATAAGACAGGGTGCGGATTGCCTTTCCTTCTTTTTTTCAATATTTTGCCAGAGAATCTCGAGAAATTTCATATCGCTTGAAAATTCCTCTTCTGGCTTCCCTTCACTTACCGTTCTGACAATATAACCTGACCCTGGTCTCTTCAGTTTATTGATGATTTCTCTGAGCCTTTTCCTTTCATCTTCGTCCTTTATTCTCCTCGATACGCCTATATGATCTACGCTGGGCATAAAAACTAAATATCTTCCAGGAAGTGTTAAATAGGATGTAACCCTTGCACCTTTCATCCCTATTGGTTCTTTTGAGACCTGAACGAAGATTTCCTGACCTTCCTGGAGGAGGTCCTCGATAGGTGTAGCAGTCCTTTTTCTTTTTCCGTCGGTAAATTCTATATCTTCATCCATAAAACGGACATATTCCTCCATTGTGTTAGAGACATCCGTTGCGTATAGAAAGGCCGCCTTTTCAAGACCGATATCTATGAAGGATGCCTGCATCCCTGGAAGTACCTTTGCAACCCTTCCCTTATAGATATTACCGACGATACCTTCTTCCTTCTTTCTGTCTATATAGAGTTCTACAACTTGCCCGTTTTCGAGAAGGGCAACCCTTATCTCTTCCCTTGAAACATTTATGATGATCTCGTTATTCATCGGAAAATAAAGTAGGGTGTCAGAGAGTCATAGTGCCAGAGTAACAAAGTTTAATAACCTGACCCTTTGACACTTTGCTACTTTGAAACTTTATTTATTATCTCCATGGGTTCAACCCATCCACCATTACTCATCCCAAATAGAGCGATCCTTCTGATCTTTGACATAAGGGGATCTCTTTTAAGTAAAACCTCTAAGACCTCAAGGGGTTTTACTGAGTATTCTTCAGTGTCCTGGAGGGTGATGATTGCCTCTTTTCCATCTGAAAAATTCAGATCTAATATCATCGGTCTAAGGTCTACCTGCTTTAATCCTTTCCCAGTTTTTCTCTCGAAAGGTATTCGCTCTTTTATTAAGTTCTTCTTAAGGAGTTCTATCTCACTCTTCGATACCTCTAATGAGTAGATATACCGTTTCACAATGCTTGATAGTGACTTTGACTTCTGGTAGATAGCCTTTGCATTATGTATTTGAAGACCCTGCGGCAGAACCCTGTTAAGTGTTTCTACGGCCCCTTCGATATTTACAGGAGAATTTAGATCTATATCAAAATATTCTCTAAATCCCTCAATACCTACAGGAAGGGCAGGTCCAAAGGAAATCTTTGGATGGGGATTGAACCCAAGAGAGAAGGCAACAGGTATCTCCGCCCTCGTTACTGCCCTCTGAATAGCGGTCATGAGTTCGAGATGCGACAGAAACATCATGGGACCAGTCTTAGAAAACATCATCCTTACCCTGATAGGGATCGTGAATCGTGAGGCGTTAAGAGTTAGTCGAGAAATGGGGTCAGGTCTTGAATCTTGCATTAGAATACTTGGCACCTTGACATTAAACCTATCTCTAATGCAAGATTCAAGACCTGACCCCAGACCCTTCGAACTCTTAACTTTCTCGCAGGGTAGTCCACAACTAAGGCAAGGCCCATAACGGCAGTCCTTTGATCCCTTCTCGAGGAATGCCTTCTTATACTCTCTTTCCAGAAACTCCTTTTTAACACCTGTTTCTATGAAATCCCATGGCAGGGTATCTTGAAGTTCGATATCACGATTAGCATAAAAGCGAGGGTCTATTCCGGATTCTTCAAAGGCATTATTCCACCTGTTATAATCAAAACATTCTGTCCATCCATCAAAACGGCAACCGAGCCTGAAGGCTTTTTCAATAAGATTACCCAGTTTTCTATCACCCCTTGCAAAGACCGCCTCAAGGAGGCTCATCTCAGGACCCTGACCCTTTAGATTAAACTTCCCCCTTTTTAAATGTCCCTTTAGATAATACATTTTCTCTCTTATTTCATTGAGCGGGATCTGTCCCATCCACTGGAAGGGTGTATGTGCCTTTGGAACAAAGGTAGAGATGCCGAGATTTATATTCGGTGACTTCCGGCACCTCTCTCTCCCAATTCTGAGAACCATTTTTGCCATATCTATAATGCCGCTGAGGTCATCTTTATTCTCTGTTGGAAGACCTATCATAAAATAAAACTTCAGGGTATCCCAGCCTTCATCAAAGACCCATCTCACTGTCTTTTCGAATTCTCCTTCGTTCATCTCTTTATTTATAATTCTCCTCAGCCTCTCAGTACCTGCCTCAGGGGCGATCGTAAAGCCTGTCTTCCGTATTTTCTTAATCTCACGGATCATCTCATCTGTTAACGTCCCTATTCTGAGCGAAGGCAGGGATATGGATACCCTTTTTGATTCAAACCGCGAGGTAATATTTTTCATAAGGGGAAGAAGTGAGCTGTAATCACCTGAACTTAAAGAAGTGAGGGATACCTCTTCATAACCTGTGTTCCTTAGAGATTTATCTGCTAAGTACATTGCCCTCTCAGGGCTCCTCTCCCTCCAGGGTCTGTATATAATACCTGCCTGGCAGAACCTGCATCCCCTTGTACAGCCTCTTGCTATCTCGATTGTTACCCTGTCATGGACTGTTTTCAGATATGGTAAGACAGGTCTATCCGGGAAAGGGGCTCCCTCGAGTTCGGATAGGAACCTCTTTTTTACTTTAGGCCCCTTTATATCTTTGATCCTTCCATCAGGCAGATAATTTATCTCATAAAGGGATGGGACATAAAGACCTTCGATCCCTGAAAGTCTTTCAAGGAGTTCGTCCTTTGTAACTCGATCTGATTTCCATCCTTTGTATATATTCATAATCTCTACTATCGCCTCTTCTCCATCTCCTATCAGGAAGGCGTCAATAAAGTCTGCAAGAGGCTCTGGATTAAAGGCACAGGGGCCTCCTGCTATGATCAAAGGATATTTCCCATGTCTTTCCTCTGATCGTAAGGGAATATTGGAGAGGTCAAGGATATTCAGGATATTTGTATAACTCAGTTCATACTGAAGGGTGAATCCGATTATATCGAAGTTATTTAATGGTTTTGAGGATTCAAGGCTCCTTAATGGAAGTCCCTTTGCCCTTAATATCTTTTCATAGTCTATCCACGGGGCATAGACCCTCTCAGCAGATACATCAGACATGTCATTTAGGATCTTATAGAGGATCTTTAACCCCAGGTGTGACATGCCTATCTCGTAGGTATCCGGAAAGGCAAGGGCTACTGATACCCTAACCCTGTCAGAATCCTTATGAACAGAATTTATCTCGTTACCTATATATCTCGATGGCCTCTGAACAAGAGGCAAAAAGTCTTCCAACAGTGGTTTCTCCTTAAATCCGAACATTAAATCCAGAAATTCATATCGAGAGAATAACATCAAAAGGAAGGGTTTGCAAGTGGGTATACGGTCTAAGTTTCAATCCTTGTTTTATTGGATGTTGCTGTTTGCTACTTTAAAGGCATCACAAAAACTCATTTTCAATAACAGAACCATACTTAAGTTAACCACAAAGTCTTTTCAGTAAAAGAGCATAAATCTCCGCATCTTAACATTCATCAGTATCCCTATTGCCATAAACACAGTTACAATGGATGTCCCGCCATAGCTAAGGAAAGGAAGGGGGAGTCCTACAACTGGCATAAGTCCTAACGTCATCCCTACATTCACAATAAGATAGGTGGCAATCATAGAGACAACCCCGATCGCTATAAGTGCACCAAAACGGTCTTTAGCCTTTTTTGCAATCCCTATACCCCAGAAGATAAGGAAAAAGTAGATTGCTATCAGTACCAGAGATCCCAGAAATCCCCATTCTTCAGCAAATGTAGAGAAGATAAAATCTGTATGTCTTTCAGGGAGGAATCTTAGTTGTCCCTGTGTCCCTGAGAGGTAACCCTTTCCGATAATCTTGCCCGATCCGATAGCGATCTTAGACTGAGCTATATGGTAACCAACACCGAGGGGGTCTACATCGGGCTTGAGGAAAACGAGGATCCTTGCCTTCTGGTAAGCTTTAAGGGAGTTCCAGAAAAGTTTTACCCAGAGAGGTGAAGTTAGAACTGCTGGCAGTATGATGATGAGAAGCGATTTCCACCTGACGCCTGCCATGAGAACCATAGAGGTAAAGATAAAGAAGATCATCATTGCTGTCCCTAAATCAGGTTGTTTTAAAACCAGCAAAAGGGGAAGGAAGAGGAAGAAGAATACGGGTTGAAACAGATCCCTTAGCCTCATTGGGGTAATCCGTTCTTCTGAAAGAAACCATGCCAGAGATATTATTAAAAAAAGTTTGGTTAACTCAGATGGTTGAAATGATATGGGGCCAAGAGAAAACCACCTCTGTGCACCCATACCACTCTTTCCTATGAATAGTACCAATATCAGTAAAATGAGAGAAAAACCGTAGACGACATAGGAATACTTCCCTAATTTCCTGTAATCTATGAAAAGGATAACGAACACGGAGACTAGTCCGATTCCTACCCATATCATCTGTTTTATATAGTAAGGTAATGCGGATAGAGCCCCATCTTTAAATGGGAGTGTCTTTGTGGAGCTGTAGATTGTGAGAACGCCGATGAAAGCGAGGATACAGGTCACAAGAAAAAGGATCCAATCAAAGTTCTGTATTAACCGACGATCTATCATAATAAATTACAAGTTAAAAGTTACAAGTTTGCAAGTTATAAGTCAAAACCTACTGTTACTTGTTGCTTGCCACCTGTGACTTGTTATTGTTTTTAATATATTCCTCTATCACACGCTTTGCCAATGGGGCAGATGATACCCCCCCATGACCTCCATGTTCCACGAAGGAAGCAACGGCTATTCTGGCATTCTCTGCGGGGGCAAAGGCAACAAACCATGCATGGTCCCTGAACCTTTTGGGAATATTTTCCGATTTTACCCTTTCTTTCATACCGATTATCTGGGATGTACCTGTCTTTCCACCAATCCTTGCTATAGTTGATCTCGCCCGATGTCCTGTTCCTCCTGGCTCTTCAACCACACCTGCCATTGCATCTCTCAGGAATTTCATAGTCCCGTTATTGATCTGAATTTTAGTGCCTTCAGGAAGAAGATCTATATAACCGTTTTTTCCATTTATCCTCTTTACTACCTGAGGTTTATAGATAATCCCATCATTAGCTACAGAGGCAGCTACCTGAGCCATCTGGAGAGGTGTGACGAGGAGATAACCCTGTCCTATAGAAACTGAAAGGGTCTCACCGGGGAACCATGGCTTCCCCAGCGCCCTGTTCTTCCATTCAGTCGAAGGGACAAGGCCGGTCTTTTCAGAAGGTAAAGGAATCCCTGTAATCTTTCCTAAGCCGAATGTCTCTGCATACTTGGATATAACATCTATCCCCAATTTCTTCCCCAGTTCATAGAAATATACATCACAGGATTCAACTATAGCCCTGTGCAGGGATACCCTGCCGTGACCTCCTGCCTTCCAGCATCTAAAATCTCTGTTTCCGAAACGGATAGAACCCTGGCAGTTCACCTCTGTGGATGGAGTAATCTTTCCTGTCTCAAGACCGGCTGCTGCCATCACTATCTTGAAAGTGGATCCCGGAGGTACCTGGCTTTGAGTCACCCTGTTCATAAGGGGGTGGATCGGATTGTTCATCATATCTGTCCAGTATTGCCTTTGTGTGCCTTTAGAAAACATATTTGGATCAAGTGAGGGGCGTGAACTGAAGGCAAGGATCCCACCATTATTAGGATCTATGGCTACTATAGCCCCTGCCTCTTTTCCCAGGGCGTTTTCTGCAGTCTTCTGGGTATTAAGGTCTAATGTGAGGTATATGTCATCCCCTGGGATAGATTCCTTTTCTGCAAGGACCTTTACCTCACGACCAAGTGCATCAACCTCGATTATCCTTTCTCCTGGAATTCCCCTTAAGGCATTATCGAAACTCTTCTCAATGCCCCATTGTCCGATGAGGCTGCCTCTCGGGAAATTGAGATATTCCTCCAGTTCAACCTGTTCAGGTGTAATCCTGCCGAGATGACCTATAAGATGAGCCCCAAGGTCTCCATAAAGGTAGTTTCTTGTGACTTCCACTTCGACAAAGACACCTGGCATATCAACTTTACGTGCCTCAATTACTGCAACTTCCTCCCAGCTTGCATTTTCTTTTATCTTTACTGGTTGAAAGGGTTCTTTACGCTTTGCTACTTCAATCTTTTTCTTTATCTCTTCTTCTGGAATCCCGATGAATTTACCAAGCCTGCTGATTGTATCTCCTTCCTTATAGATATCTTCAATATAGATATCTTCAATGACGAGGGATATATCAAAACTCGGAATATTTTCTACAAGAGGAATACCTTCACGGTCATAGATGATACCCCGCGGTGGTAAAATTTTTATTATCCTCAAACGGTTATTCTCAGAAAGCTCTCTGTAGTAATTTCCCTTTAAGACCTGGTAATACCAGATCCTCAAGACAATCAGGGCTATCAGAATCAATATGGCATAGCCAAAATAGGGGAGTCTTTTCTGTATGTCACTGTTTTTATTCTCTTGCAGGTTCTCTAACATCTCTTATTTTAAACCTTTCAAACAATGCCCATATTATAACACCAAAAAGTGTATTATAAAGTGCCTGAGGAAGAATAATAGATAAGAATGACTTAAAGAAAGGAGTGGTCCCGATAAATATATTGATAGAAATAAAGTTCATAATCCCGTCAAGAATTGAGAGGATAAAGAGAAAAATTAGACTCACAGTTACTGTCATCCTGAATACCTTTCTTTTAAAGTATCCTGAAAGAAAACCGACTGTAGCCTTACTTGTAAGATTAGGTCCTAACAGTATACCTGTAGAGCTATCCATCATAAGACCGATAAATCCTCCCCAAAACAGACCATTCATCTCACCCTTATAGAGTCCTATACCATAGGAGAGGATAAAGAGGAGATCTGGTTTAATACCCTTAAGGCTAATGTTCTCAAGAAGTGTCCCCTGAAGGGCGACAAGAAGGAAGATGAAAAGTAAGAAGGCAATAACCTTCATTTCTGCCCTACTATAATTACTTCCTCAAGTTTTGTAATATCAGTGTTAGGGGTTACATCTATCTCCTGGAAAAAACCGGACTTTTTCCTCTCAACTTTAGAGACTGTTCCTATAATGAGTCCCTTAGGAAAAACCCCATCAAGACCTGAACTCAACAAAACATCGCCAACCTTAATTTCGCTTGACTGGCGGATATACTTAAGACGGCAGAAACCTCCCACTGTCCCTTCCAGAATTCCTTCATCCCTTGTTCTCAGTACCCTTGCAGCCAGAGAACTTCCGTGATCGGTGATAAGAAGAATCTTTGCTGTCCCTGGCATGACCTTGTATATCCTTCCCACAATACCAGAATGAGAAATAGCGGTCATATCCTTTTTAAGTCCATCCTTCTCACCTTTATCTACAACGATAGTTCTAAACCAGTTACCTGGATCCCTTCCTATCACCCTTACTGTAGCAATATAGGTTGATTGAGACTCCTTTAATGAAAGGAGGGTTTTAAGTCTTTTATTCTCTTCCAAGACATCCTGATATCTTCCCACTTCTGTCTTTAACTTCTCTATCTCTTCAATTAAACTCTTATTCTCTTTTGCCTTACCAACAAGGAAGAGATAATGATCTAAGAATCCCCTTACCCTGTTAGCAAGGACTGTGATTACTTTCTGGGGAGGGGAAAGAAGGTTGTCAGAGAGTCTTTTCACGCCAAGCTTATCTCCCTGTTTAATCTGGTGGGTCATCCATAAAAATGCGAGGAAAATGATAAGGAAAAGGACAAGTAACCTTTTATGTTCAACAAGGTAGCGATACATCGCATATCAGTTTTAAAGAATAGAGATTTTCTTCAAGAGGTCAATCTCATCAAGAGCCTTTCCAACACCTATTACTACGGCCGCTAATGGATCTTCTGCCAATATAATAGGTAAGCCTGTCTCTTCCCTTAAAAGGAGGTCTATACCCCTCAATAGAGCCCCTCCACCTGCTAAGACTATACCCCTGTCCACAATATCAGCGGAAAGTTCTGGAGGGGTGTTCTCCAATGCCAGTTTAATTGTATTCACTATTGCAGTAACAGGTTCCCTCAGGGCTTCTCTTGCTTCATCTTCATCCAGGATCAGGGTTTTAGGTATCCCAGAGACAAGATCCCTTCCTTTAACTTCCATCGATCTTTCATCGTTATCTACCCTATAAGCAGACCCTATCTCCATCTTTATACGTTCAGCTGTCCTTTCTCCAACGAGGAGATTGTATTTCCTTTTTATGTAATTAATAATAGACTCATCCATCTTGTCTCCACCTACCCTTACTGCCTTACTGTAGACAATACCATAAAGCGAAATCACAGCTACATCCGTTGTCCCTCCTCCGATATCTACTATCATATTACCTGAAGGCTCTGTTATCGGTAGTCCGACTCCTATGGCAGCTGCCATAGGCTCCCCGATTAGATAGACCTCTCTTGCTCCAGAAGTCTCAGCGGCATCCCTGACAGCCCTCTGCTCTACCTGGGTTATCCCTGATGGAACCCCTATGATGATCCTTGGAGAGATAAAGCTTTTTCTATTATGTACCTTGGCAATAAAGTACCTTAACATTTCACCTGTAATATCGAAATCGGCTATTACTCCATCTTTCATAGGACGGATTGTCAGGATATTGCCAGGGGTCCTGCCCAACATCTTTTTAGCCTCATGCCCAACAGCCAGGACCTTATTTGTATCCCTCTGTACTGTGACTATTGATGGCTCATTACAGACAATACCCCTTCCTTTTACATAGATAAGTGTGTTTGCTGTACCGAGATCTATTGCCAGATCATTAGAGAACAATCCAAAAATGGAATCGACTATCATTTTTTATCTCCTTCTATATACTAAGTAATCGTTTTAAAATTAGCATTTAGCATTGCAAATATTAAATTTGAAATGGTCAATTTAAAATGTAATCTGATTATTATTTTTTCGGTCATCAATAACCTGAGTTTTTGCCAACTCATCTCCTATCCTTGCACCATTTTCACTACCAATGACCAGGAGCCCTTCAAAGGTGCAGATTATCAATGCGAAAATCCACCCTATCCAGGGGATACCAAACAGGATATAACCAATGCCGAATGGTAAGTTTCTTATAATGGATTCCCTGAAACTGCATCCCACATCCTTATTGGTAACGATGACCCTTAAACCTATTAATTTTTTACCAAGACTCCTTCCATCAAATAGACCGTCACCTATCAAGAGATAGGTGATACCTGCCAAGAAACCTATTGGGGGAAGGAGTTTAAGAAGAGCTCCTGCAATGAGGAAATCAATAAATCTAGCTATAAACCTGTTCAGGAGATTAGCCTTAACGGATACTTTATTGACATGCTCTTCCAACCAAATATATCCCCCCTCTAAAGTTTAATTTATGATCGAAGAACCGATAAAAGATACTTTAGATAGTATAATAACAAAGCCTTTTAAGGATTTCAAGAAAGAAGTAAAGGGACATCCTTGCCATAATACAAAGAGAAAAGTTGTAAAAGTGATTGAATGTACAATCAATAGGCTTTCATCAAAGGTTAGGATATAATTTTCGAAAAAGTACTAGAGGATAAGATTTAACTTTCAGGAGGTATTTAAATTTGAGAGTGGTAATCCAGAGGGTGAGGGAGGCATCGGTAGAGATAAATAAAGAGGAGGTAGGGAGAATTGGGAATGGACTGGTTGTCCTTCTCGGAGTTGCTAAGGGAGACAGCTTAAGTGATATAGAGTACCTTGCAGAAAAGATATGCAATCTAAGGATATTTGAGGATGAGGAGGGGAAACTTAATCTTTCCCTACTGGATAAGGAAGGGGATTTACTTGTAATTTCTGAGTTCACCCTTCTTGGGAATACCAGAAAGGGGAGAAGGCCTGGTTTCGATGATGCATCCCATCCAGATGAAGCAAGGAAACTCTATGAAAGTTTTGTGACTGTCTTAAGAGATAAGGGCATTAAGGTGAAAACAGGTGAGTTCGGGTCTAAGATGTTAGTGAAGATGTACAATGATGGGCCAGTTACATTTATAATTGATAGCAGATAGAAAAATGTTTTTCAATTGATATTCCAGAGGTTATATGATAAATTCGGTATATGCCAGATATAGGTGGTGAGAGATCAAGGAAGGAGTTTTTAGGTGAGGCAGAAGATCTCCTGACAGAAATCAACAATAATATTGAAGAATTAGAAGAAACCTACCAAGAGAAATTTAATCCTGATACCCTGAATGCCATCTTTAGGGGAGTCCATTCCCTAAAAGGTCTATCAGGTATATTTAGCCTAAATAGAATGTCCGAGTTGAGTCACCGTCTTGAATCCCTTCTTGATACTCTCCGTCTCGGTAAGATAGACCTTAACCGTGATGTCCTCAATCTTATTATAGGAGGATTAGGCATATTGAGGAAACTTCTTGGAGATGCAGAAAAGGGAGAAGAGGTAACTGATATTGAAGGCATACTTTCCGACATCGATCTATTTATTAGAGATAAGTCAAAAAGTTCTGAGATTTCTATCATAGATACCCTTGATATCGACCAGGCAATCCTTAAGGTCCTCACCGAATATGAAGAGTACCGCCTGAAGACCAATATTAAAGAAGGCAGAAATATCTTTCTTCTGAAGGCAAGTTTTGATCTGCAGAGTTTCGATACAGATCTGGAAGGTCTGAATAACAAAGTGAAGACCATAGGAGAGGTTATTACAACCTTGCCTTCATCAGGGGTATCTCCTCAGGAAGGAATCCAGTTTACCCTTCTCATAGGTAGCAGTGAAGACCTTGAAGTGATAAGCCAAAGAGTAGGAAAGGGAAAGGTTGTTGTTGAAGAGGTTGGCAGGAAAAAAGGGGTAGGAAATGTTGAAGACATACAAACTTCGGAGAGATCAGACGAACCAAGGGTCAGAACTCCTTCTACCTCAGATATATCATTAAAAAGTACGAGCAAGACGGTAAGGGTAGATATTGAAAGGTTAGATAGGCTTATGAATACAGTAGGTGAACTTGTTCTCACGAGGGCCGCCGTTGGAAGAATAAGTAAGGAACTAAAACAACTTCAGGGCTACAGCATCCTTTCTATGGACCTTCAAAGGGTGTCACAGTCATTAGGTAAGAGACTCACCGCATTACAGAATGAGATTATGGAGGTGAGAATGATACCTGTAGGACAGATCTTCTCAAGACTTTCTCAGGTTGTGAGACGTTACAGCCAAGGTATAGAAAAAGAAGTGGATCTGGAATTTTATGGCGAAGAGACAGAACTGGATAAATTCCTGGCAGAGGAGACAGCCGATCCGCTTATGCATATTATAAGAAATGCTATCGATCATGGTATCGAAACCCCTGATATCAGGAGAAGATCAGGTAAAAAAGAGAGGGGTACTGTACGGCTCAGCGCCTTTCCAAGAGGTAATCATGTTGCCATAACTATCGAAGACGACGGAGCAGGCATTGACACGGACACAGTCATTAAAAAGGCTATGGAGAGAGATCTCGTCGAGAGGGATGCCGTATTGAATAAGAGAGAAATACTGGAACTTCTCTTTCTCCCTGGTTTTACGACTAAAAGAGACGTGACAGAGATGTCGGGACGTGGTGTGGGGTTGGATGTGGTGAAGACAAGGGTCTCTGATCTTAGTGGCTTCATTGAAATTGACACAGAGTTTGGCAAGGGGACTACCTTCACAATTACAATTCCTATCACCTTAGCGATCATTAAAGCACTTATTGTAAAGGTTTCAAAGGAGATATTTGCGATCCCTATTAACTCGGTATCTGAAAACCTGATGATTCCTTTCCAGAAGGTGCAGAGCATAGAGAAGAGGGAGGTCTTGGAACTGAGGGGAGAGATGCTACCTCTTATGAGACTGGATAGGACATTCAATCTGCCTCCTGGTGAGGATACAGAGAATATTAATATTGTAGTAGTAGGTTTTGGAGAGAGAAGGATCGGCTTAGTGGTGAGTGATTTTATAGGACAGCAGGAGATTGTAATAAAATCTCTTGGAGAAAGCCTCAAGGGTGTCCCCGGGATTTCAGGGGCAACAGAAATGGGAAAGTATAAGGTTATACTCGTTTTAGATGTAGAGGCCCTTATTGATGAGGCAATGGTGAGAAGGAGATGATTTAAAATAAGATGCACGATACAGGATGCAGGATGCCCGATAAAAGATGCCTGATACAGAATGACAGAAGTACGATACGTGCATCAGGCATCATGCATCTTGAATCATTTTTGAACTAGGATTTTGATATGTACGAAGAATATTATGGATTTAAGATGAAACCATTCAGTAAGACCCCTGATCCGAGATTCCTCTATATGAGTAAAGGTCATGCCGAGGCACTTGCGAGATTACAGTATGGAGTTGAGGAGAAAGAGTTTATTCTGCTCACAGGAGAGATTGGCTCCGGGAAAACCACACTTTCGAGGGCGCTCATAGACTCCCTCAATAGTTCCCATAAGATTGTCTTAATTATTAATCCCCGTCTGAGTCCGGTTAACCTGTTAAAGACCCTTGCAAGCGGATTTGGCATTGACCGCCCTTCGAGATCCAGAAATAATATCCTGGAAGTTATCTATAATTCTCTCTATAATCTTTATACAGAGGGTAATGTACCTATTATTATCATCGATGAGGCACAGCTGATACCAAGTAAAGATACCTTTGAAGAGATCAGGCTGCTTACAAATTTCCAGCTCGATGATACAAACCTTCTCTCAATAGTCCTTATAGGACAACCGGATTTAAGGAAAAGACTTGAGGGGAAGTCATATCAATCTCTGAGACAGAGGATAGGTCTGCTCTATCACCTTGAAGGACTCACAGAAGAAGAGGTTTATGCCTATATAAATCATAGAATATCTATAGCAGGAAGGGAGGAAAGGACCTTCACGGAAAGTGCCATCAGATCTGTCCACAGACATTCAGGAGGAATACCGAGGAAGATTAATAATCTCTGTACATATGCACTCCTCGAAGGTTTTGGAAGAGGTGTGAGTCTGATAGAGGAAGATATAATAGAGGATGTTGCAGGGGAGTTAGGCTTTGCCCTAAAAGGATGAACAAGGAGAATTAGATGGATCTTGTGAATATTAGGAAAAAGGCACAGCAGGAGAAGGCGAAGGAAGAAAAACCCCAGGACTTAACACAGAAAGAGGTTCGGGGAAAGACTGAGGATGCTGAATCAAATCTTCAAGCAGAAGGGAAGAGGACAGAAGAGGCAATATCAATTGAAAAGGGAGAGACAGTGATACTTTTACAATCAGGCGAGGTTGAGTTAACCAAAGAGGTGAGGGAAGAGATTCAGGAGATTCCTTCTTTACCATACAGCGAAGAAGAGTCAATAGTTGAGGTAATATCCTTCAGGCTTGGGGATGAGATTTACGGTGTGAAGATAGATTATGTAAGGGAAATACTCAAACCTCTCGAGATAACACCTGTTCCGAGAACACCTTCCTATCTAAAGGGTGTAACATCCTTAAGGGGGGAGATCATCCCTGTCTTTGATCTCAAGGAAAGATTGGGTCTGGAAGGAATTCAGCAGGATAAAAAGAGAAGAATTCTTATATTCTCAATAAGGAACGAGACTATAGGTGCTGTGGTTGATGAGGTTCTTGGAGTCATTAAACTCCTTAGGGAGTCTATAGATTCTACTCCTACTATTATCACAGGTATAGAGGCAGACTTTCTCGAAGGGATAAGCCTGGTGGATGATAGATTCATTGGCCTCCTTAATATCGAAGAGGTCATGAAGATATAAGGAAAGGGATACAAGATGCATGATACAAGATACACGAAACTTTCAGACATCATGTATCATGGATCATGTATCAATTGATTATGAGTCTACTTAATATCTTTAAGGGAAAACTAAGAATAAAAATCCTCAGTCTGGTGGTCGCAATCCTGGGCCTCGAGATGGTATTCCTTGTTATCCTGACATTAGAATTAAAGAGGGATATAGTCCAGCTTTTCCTATTGGCATCAACTATAGCTATCTTCTTTGCGATAATCCTTCAGGTTCTTTTGAGAAGGATGGTCATTGACCCCATTGAAAGACTGGTAGATTCTATGAAGAAAGTCTCTGAGGGAAATCTCACTCCGATTTCTGGGATTGTATCAAGAGATGAAATAGGTGATCTGGCTAATACAATAAATAAATCTATATTCCATATGGAGAGCATGATCGGTGGAATAAATGATGTATCAAAAGAAGTAGAAAGGGTGGGTTCTCAGGTATCCGATGATTCAAAGAGGTTAATAGAATTTGCCCAGATACAGCTTGGTTCTATTGAGACAATTACTGGATCGGTTGAAGAATTGAATGCAGAAATCAAGGGGATTGCTTCTTCTATAGATGAGTTGTCTATTTCGGCTGTACAGACCTCATCTTCTATACTCGAAATGATGTCGTCGGTGGATGAAGTGGCAAATTCAACCGTTACACTATCCACTTCTGTAGAGGGAACAGCCTCTTCTATAGATGAGATGAATGCCTCAGTAAAGGAAGTGGCTCAAAGTGCAGAGGTCCTTTCTAAGGCGTCAGAAGAGACATCTTCTGCTGTTGAGGAGATTAACGCTACTATAAAAGAGGTTGAAATCGCCTATAGAGAGAGTGCGAGGCTTGCCGATAAGGTTAAGGAAGATGCCTCACAGCTCGGAATGGCCTCTATAGAAAAGACAATAGAGGGAATGAAAGGGATAAAAGAGAAGGTGGAGAGGACCGCGGAATTGATAAACAGGCTTGGCAGCAGAAGCGAAGAGATAGGGAAGGTCATTAATGTTATAGATGAGGTTACTGACCAGACATCCCTCCTTGCCCTTAATGCTGCTATCCTGGCTGCCCAGGCAAAGGAACATGGCAAGGGTTTCTCAGTAGTAGCGGAGGAGATTAAAGAGTTGGCTGAAAAGACAGCGGCTTCTACAAAAGAGATAGGAGACCTCATTGCCTCTGTTCAGGGAGAGGCTAAAGGTGCGGTAGAGGCGATGGGAGAGGGACTCAGTAAGGTGGAAGAAGGGGTCAGGCTTAGCAAGGAGGCTGGAGATGCCTTAAAACAGATACTGGAAAGTGCGAAGATTTCTTCTGAGATGGCATCTTCGATAGAGAAGGCGACTATAGAACAGGCCAAGGGCATAAAGCAGGTCGTTGGGGCGATGGACAGGATAAGGGATATGATAGTTCATATTTCTAACGCTATCTCTGAACAGACAAAAGGGGTTGAACAGATAGTCCTTGCGGCTGAGAAGATGAGGGATATTACAGAGAAGGTCAGATCTGCTACTTCTGAGCAATCTAAGGCAAGTAAGCAGATAACCCAGGCTGTTGAGATTGTTACGGAAAAGATTCAGGACATGTCAAATTCCATACAGGAGCAGAAGATTGGAAGTGATTTGATAGTGAATTCAATAGAAGGGGCAAAGGAGCTACCAAAGAAAACTGTGGATATCGCCTTCGAGATAAACCAGAGGATATTTACCCTTACAAAGGCTACAGACCTCCTTAAGGCAGAAACTGGGAGATTTAGGATAAGCGAGGTTTATATCCGAGAAAAGGGTTTAAGGATGGGTGTTATACCCTTAGAGTCCCCGGCAGAGATGTTCAGGAAATTTGCCCCCTTGACTGAATATCTATCGATAGCCCTTGGTATGAAGGTAAGTCTTAAGCTGGCCCTCGATTTTGAAGGAACTATTGAGGATTTAGGCAAAGGTGTTACCCAGATCTGTTATATGACACCCACTACCTATATCGAGGCAAGCCAGAGATATGGGGTTAGGCCCATTGTTAAAGAAGTCCTTGATGGAAAACCTTTCACCAATTCTGTAATAGTAACAAAAGACGGAAGCAAAGTTAATAGGGTTGAAGATATAAGGGGTAGGACCTTTGCTTTTGGTGATCCAAAATCGACAACAAGCCATATCATCCCAAGAAATATGCTTCTCGAGGTTGGAATAGATCTTAAAGACCTTAGGTCTTATAGATACCTGGGACATCATGATAATGTTGCCCAGTCCGTTCTAAAGGGGGAGTTTGATGCTGGCGGAATGCTCGAATCTATTGCCTATAAGTTCATCCCTCAGGGGCTGAAGATTATCAAGGTATCTACAGATATCCCGGGATTTAATATATGTGTAGCTAAAGACATTGACCCAAAAGTAGAGGAAAAACTTAAAAAGACCCTTCTCGACATCAACAATCAAAAGGAAGAGACAAGGCAGGTTCTGAAAACCCTAAATCCGAAACAGACAGGATTCGTCGAAGCACACGACGATGATTATAGTGAAATAGGAAGGATTATGCAGAAGATTGGAAAGTAGATTAACGGTTTTTTAGGAGAACCGATTGGAGGAAAGTTGCGATGGCGGAACCTGGAAGCTTTAAAGGAAAATTAGCAGGAAAATTATTCTTTCTAACAGTTGCAATCCTATGTATCGAGATGGGCTTCCTTATAGTCTTAGCATTGGAACTGAAGAAGAATATACCACAACTTATACTTATAGCTTTTGCAGGTGTGATCTTCTTGGCAGTGGCACTTCAGGTTCTGTTGAGGAAGGCAGTGATAAAACCATTGGGAAAAGTGGTTGAGGCTACCAAGAAGGTTTCTGAGGGAGACCTTACAACTATGATAAAGATTAATTCGGGTGATGAGTTTACATATATAGAGAGGGCGATAAACAGAATAATCGAAAATTTCGGTGAGTTAGTAAGAAAGGTCAAGACATCTGCTGTTAATGTTTCAATTGCATCTGGACAAATAGGACTTAACTCTAAGAGAATGGCGGAAGGTGCAAGGAGCCAGGTTGAGGCTGTTGAGAAGACCGCTTCCTCAGTAGAGGAGTTAAATTTTTCTATCAGGGAAATTGCAAACTCTGTATCTACACTTTCTACATCTGCAGATGAAACTTCATCTTCTGTACTTGAGATAGGTTCCTCGATAGAAGAGGTTGCCGAAAATACCTTCAGACTTTCAGATACAATCTCTGAAACATTGGCTTCCATAGAGGAGATGGTGGCTTCTGCCAGAGAACTTGCAAGAAGTGCAGAGTTCCTGGAAGAGACTATATCAGAGACAGGGGCAGCCACATTAGAGATTAATGCCGCTATAGGAACCGTAGTAGATAACACAAAGGAATCCGCAAGGCTTGCAGAGAAGGTTCTTATTGATGCATCGGAGTTCGGAATGCTCTCTATTGTTGATGCTATAGATGGTACGGACAGGGTTAGAGATTCCGTTAAAAAAGCAGGGGATTCTGTAAACCGCCTGAAAGAGAGATCATTGGAGATAAATAAGATCGTTGCTGTTATTGATGCAGTAACCTCCAGGACAAACCTCCTGGCATTAAACGCAGCAATCTTGGCTGCCCAGGCAGGGGAACACGGTAAAAGTTTTTCTGTTGTGGCAGAAGAGATCAGGGAACTTGCAGAGAAGACTTCTGCTTCTACAAAGGAGATATCCGATCTGATAGTTACGATCCAGCAGGAGACACAGGATACTGTGGATATAATGAAGGAAGGTCTTATAAGGGTAGATGATGGTAATAAACTGGTTTACGCAGTAGGTGATGCCTTAAGGACGATCATCCATTCTTCACAACAGTCCCAGGTTGCAGCAAAGGGCATAGAAGGGGCAGCTGTTGAACAGGCGCGGGGTGTGAAACAGGTGACTGAATCTGTTGAAAGAGTAAAAGATATGATAGTTAATATTGCGAATGCAATCCGTGAACTCAGGAACGGGACAGACCAGATTGTGAAGGCAATGGAGGTTGTAGATAGTATATCTAAACATGTGAAAAAGGCTATGGAAGACCAGTCAAGTGGGAGCAGGCAGATAGGCTCAGTTGTTGAAAGTACTGTGGAGAAGACACGGCTAATATCAAAGGCAACAGAAGAACAGAGAATCGGGACTGAATCCATCCTTCGGTCTATCGACGAGGTTAAGACCGTGGCTGTGGAAGGAATGGATATAGCCTCAGAGATAGATCTTGCTATGAATGGCATCAGGAAGGATGCTGAAGACCTGAAAAGAGTAGTTGAGGTATTTAAGGTAAAATAACTCAAGGACTGATTTATATGGAAGATCAAGAAACCAGATTAGCTATTTTTTCCGTAGGTGAAGAGGAATATGCGATAGATATAATGAGAGTGGTTGAGATTCTTAGACCACAAAAGGTAACAAGACTTCCTATGAGTCCGGATTTTATAGAGGGGGTGTTAAACCTGAGAGGAAAGGTTATCCCTATAGTAGATCTCAGAAAAAGATTCGGTATTGAACCTACTGACAGACATGGGAATGAACGGATATTATTAATCCGGGTAGGGGAAGAGATAGTTGGACTTCAGGTGGATGGAATAAGTGATGTACGCTGTCTCTCAAGGGAAGATATAGTGTCTCCCCCAACTATCGTTAAGGGAATAAAAACCGAATATCTCGAAGGTGTTGGAAAGGTAGGGGAAAAGTTAATAATAATACTGAATCTCGATAAGATCCTCTCTACCGAAGAGATGCTTGTTCTTGAATCAATAGAAGATACTGAAAAGGCATAAGATTGATTTCACGGATTTAATCAACTTGATAATTCCCTGTAGCTTGCTACAGGGTTACCTTATTTCTGTCATTCCGCCCTATGGGTCGGGTCTTCGACACTTGATGCGGAATCCAGTTTTTTGTTTCTCTGGATTCCTGCTTCCGCAGGAATGACAGAGAGTATTTAGGAGAAAAAATCTTGGATAGTTTCGCCGATCTGATAAAAAACCTTGATGATGAAAATGTGGAAACAAGAAGATTAGCTTCCCTGGGGCTTGCTGATTATGGTGAGGAATCTATCCCTCACCTCCTTAAGACCTTGGGAGATGCTGATTGGCGTGTCAGGAAGACCTCTGTTGAATCATTCCTCAAGATCGGTGGTAAAAGGGTGATAGATGCCCTTATCTCAGCTCTTAGTATTCAGGATAACCCGGGGGTGAGAAATTCTGCTATTGAGGCACTCATAGGGATAGGTAAAGAGGGAGTTCCATTTCTTATAAACAGTTTTGAGGACGCTCATCAAGATGTCAGAAAATTCATCGTCGATATACTTGGAGAAGTTGGAGATAGTATGGCTACTCCTCTCTTTATTAAGGCATTAACAGATAGGGATGATAATGTCAGATTCTCTGCAATAGAACATATCGGTAGGATGAGAGATGAGAAGGCAATAGAGCCCCTTTTGAAGATATTTAAAAAGAAGGAACTCTGGCTTAGCTATCCTGCTGCTATTGCAATCGGTAATATTGGAGATTCAAGGGTTCTCGAGCCACTTCTTGATGCCCTTAAAGAGAAACCACTGAGAGAGGCAGCCTTAAAAGGTCTTGGTGCCCTTGGGGATAAAAGGGCACTGGCTCCGGTTATAAAATTCTTGAAGGATCCTTCGAGGTCAATCAGAGAAATCGCAATGCAGGTTATTTTAGATATTTCTAAGAAAAACCCTCGGGATAATGAGGTCATCACAATTATAAAGGAAAATATTGATAGAGAGATATCAGACTATCTGCTCCAGTCACTCAAAAGAGAGAAGGCTCAGATAAAATTAGCATCCGTAAGGCTTTTAGGATGGGTGGGGGATGAAAGGGCTGTTGAGCCACTTGTAAATCTTCTCCAGGAAGACGAACTTCAAGAAGATATAATGGAGGCACTCTTAATTCTCGGAAGGGGTGGTGTTATCCATGCCCTTATCCCTTTCTTAGATAGCCCAGATAATATTATCAGGAGATGTATATCCCATCTCTTAGGAGAGATAGGTGATAGTAATGCTGTTGAGGCACTGATAAAATCCCTATCTGATGAAGACGGGCATGTACGGGGAAACTCAATGATAGCCTTAGGGAAGATAAAGGATAGAAGGGCTATAACCCCACTCATGGATTTCCTTAATGATGAATACGATGATGTCCAGGAATCTGCCGTAACTGCCATAGTCGAGATAGGGGCTGAGGTAGAACAACTCCTTCCTATGCTTTCTTCAAAGGTATCAAATCTTAGAAAGAATATAGCCCTGATCTTAGGCAGGATAAGGGCGAAGAAGGCGGTCTCAGCCCTTGGCTTTGTTATCAAAGATGAATCACCTGAAGTAAGGGAGGCGGCTGTTAAGGCACTCGGTATGATTGGGGGAGATGAGGCAGGAAGATTTTTAATTTCAGCCTTGACCGATGAGAAACCACGGGTAAAAATGGCATCGGCCATTGCCATCGGAGAAATTGGTTATAAAAAGGGGATTGATTCCCTTATCATACTTCTTAAAGATGAAAATAGCAGGGTAAGAGCATCAGTTGCAAGAGGTATTGGAAAACTTAAGAATCCAGATGCCGTCCTTCCGCTTATCGAACTCCTTGATGATAAAGACCACATGGTAAGGATCTCTGTAATCGAGGCATTGGGAGAGATAAGAGATATGTCAGCACTTCCGTACCTCTTAAGACTACTTAGAGAAAAAGACCCTGAACTAAAAAAGATCACCATCAGAACACTTTCTAAACTGGCCTTTAATCAGGTTCAGGCTATTGAAATCTTAAAGGAGCTTCTCCCTCTTCTTTCGGATAGAGACTGGGGTGTAAGGAAGGCAGCATTGGAAATATTGGGGAGATTTTCTGAGAAGGAGGTTAAAGAATATATCGTTAAAGTAGCTGAGACAGATGAAGACGAAGTGGTCAGAAAGACAGCGGATGATATACTTAAAGGAAAGAAATGATAGGGATAGAGGAGCCGTTCAAGATGTCTGATGATACATTCAGGCTCATCCGTGATTTTATAAGGAATTATTGTGGAATATATTTCGACGATGGATCCAAATTCCTCCTAGAGAAGAGACTATCGAGGAGGGTAGAGAATTATCTCTTAAATAACTTTGAGGATTATTACCATTTTTTGATGTATGATAAAAGAAGAGATGAAGAGCTGACATCGGTAATAGAAATTCTGACAGTAAATGAGACCTACTTCTTTAGAGAGTTCTCTCAGCTTAAGGCATTAAGCGATGAGATCATCCCTGAAATCGGTGAGAGGAAGAAGGATAGAAAAAGACTCAGGATATGGTCAGCAGGTTGTTCTACAGGTGAAGAGCCTTATACAATTGCGATATTGATCCTTGAGAAAAATCTCATGCCTGAATGGGAGATAGAGATACTGGGGAGTGATATAAACCAGAGGGTTCTTCATGCAGCAAGGAGAGGAATTTACAGAAAGAACGCCTTCAGAAGTATAGATGATCATTATATCAGAAAGTATTTCACAGACGAGGGAGAAGGGAATTACAGAATTGTGGATCCTGTAAGGAGTTTGGTGAACTTCAGTCTTCTGAATCTCGTAGATCCGTTCAAGGTAAGATTTGTTGGTAAGATGGATGTGATATTCTGCAGGAATGTAATTATATATTTTGACAGGGACACGAAGAAGAAGGTAATCAATAATTTTTATGATAGACTCACAGAAGAGGGTTATCTCCTTTTAGGTCACTCCGAGTCTTTAATGAATATTTCTACAGACTTCATGCTGAGGCATTTCAAGAATGACCTTGTTTACCAGAAACCCACCAGATCGGTATTAACAGGAGAGATGGGATGGAGAAGATAAGGGTTCTTGTTGTAGATGACTCTCCGTATAGCCGCCAGACAATAACAAGGATGCTTCAGCAGACATCCTTTATCGATGTAATCGGCACCGCTTCTAACGGTAAGGAGGCGATGTCAAGGGTGATAAAATTCAAGCCTGATGTAGTGACACTCGATTTAGCGATGCCGGTTATGGATGGCTTCGCTTTCCTTAGATGGGTAATGAAAGAATCCCCTCTACCTGTCATAGTAGTAAGCTTCTACGCGGATGACAGGAGTTTCCTTAAGGCATTTGAGCTTGGTGCAGTAGATTTTATTTTAAAGCCGACAGCCAGGGCATCACCTGAACTGCAGAAGATCAAAGATGAACTTATAGAGAAGATTGGCGCAGTCGCACATCTTGAAATGTCTAAGATGAAGGCTAATCTTGATCTCCTTACGAGTGATAGCAGTAAGTATAGAGAGGTTGAAGAGGTATTTCCTGAGCCAAAGGGAGTTGAACTTATTGCGATCGGTGCATCAACAGGTGGACCTCCTGCAATTCAGGCAATCCTTTTGAGACTCCCGAAAAACCTTCCTGCAGGGATCGTTATATCCCAGCATATGCCTGAAGGATTCACAAAACATTTTGCTGAAAGACTTGATACCATATCTCCCCTCTATGTAAAAGAGGCCGAGGATGAAGATACTGTTGAAAGGGGGAAGATTCTTATAGCACCTGGAGGTTATCATATGGTCCTGGAAAAGAAGGGAGAAAATATTAAGACAATACTAAGAAGGAAAAGTAATACTGATAAGTATGTCCCTTCGGTAGATCTGATGATGAAGTCTTCCGCAGCAGTTTATGGAAGAAAGGTACTTGGTGTTATTCTTACAGGAATGGGAAACGATGGGAAGGATGGTATGAAGGCGATAAAAGAGCATAAGGGTCAGACCATTGTAGAGTCTGAGGAAACCTCTGTTGTATTTGGGATGCCACAGGAGGTTATAACTGCAGGGGCTGCTGATAAGATACTCCCGTTGAAGGAAATACCTGAGGAAATTATCAAGAGGTGTATGACGGAGGAGAAATAAATAACGAGATTCCTCGCTTCGCTCGGAATGACGCTCCCTATCTGTCATTGCGAGGCGGAGCCAAAGCAATCTCTATTTGGTACTAAAAGGGGAGGTATAACTTGGGACTCAGAAAAGAAGAAGGCAAAATTCAGAAAAAGTCTGAGGAGTTCCTTCAGATATTCAGAAAAGGTGAGGAATTTACACAGGAACTTCTTAAAGAGAATGAGAGGTTAAGGTTTAAATTGGTTGAGCTTGAGGAAGAACTGAAGGAAAGGGGTAAGAACAGGGTAAAATTCCTTGAGGAGCGTAGTCGTATCTTAGAGAAAGAGAAGAAAGAGATTCAAGAGAGGTATAGACAGGTGGAGGCAGAGAATAAAGACTTTGCTGCTAAATATCTGGATGTAGAAGAGGAGAATAATAATCTTGCTAACCTGTATGTGGCAAGCTACCAGCTCCACTCCACACTCGATTTTAATGAGGTATTAAGAACTGTTATCGAGATAGTATCAAATCTCATCGGGGCTGAAAGATTTGCTATTATGATTGTGGATGAAACGACAGAAGAGCTAAAAGTGATCGCCTCTGAGGGACTTAATAAGGAAGATATCCCTAAAGTAAAGTCTGGAGAAGGGATTATAGGAGAGGTAGTAATAACAGGAGAAAGTTACTTTGAAGAACTTGTTCCAGGACGCACCTCAAAAGACCTCTCTAAACCAGTAGTCTGCATACCCCTTAAGATCAAAGAAAAAGTAATAGGAGTAATAGCAATCTATTCACTCCTTATACAGAAAAAGGGCTTTATAAATGTTGACTATGAACTCTTCAATCTTTTAGTCGGCCATACAGCAACGGCAATATTTTCTTCGAAGCTCTATACGCAATCCGAAGGAAAACTGACAACAATCCAGACTTTCATTGACCTTCTAAACGAGAAACCTCTATGAGAAGGCACCATATTTTGAAGGGGGATTAGAGATGTCAGATATAAACTTTCTTATAGTTGAAGATTCACCGACGATGAGGCAACTGATCACCTTTGCCCTTAAAAGGATCCAGAAGGCAAAGGTAGTGGAGGCTACTGATGGTGTTGATGCACTGAAAAAGATGGTAGGTCAGAATTTTGACATGCTTTTTGTTGATATAAATATGCCTGTTATGGATGGTCTTAAGTTTGTTAGCCTCGTAAGGGCAGATCCAGCCAAAAAGGATGTCCCTATAATAATGATTACAACAGAAGGGGCTGAAGAGGATAGAAAAAGGGCATTATCGCTCGGGGCAAGCGCCTATTTAACGAAGCCGATTCTGATACAGGAACTTTTACAGATTGTGAGTCAGCATCTGAAACAATAAGTGCTGAAATCTTTTATAATTAACTATCCCCTTATATCCTTATAAAAAAAATAAAATCCCCTTTTCCTTGACCCTGATATTTCTATAGAGTAATATATACACCGTTTCACTAAAGAAATACTTCATTGCTAAATGAAACACATATATACAAATGCCACAAGTGAGAAGAAAATGTCACCCTGAACTCGTTTCTCTACGAGTCGTAGACAGGGTCTATAGGGGATGCTGAAACAAGTTCAGCATGACAGTCATTTGAGGAGGAGAGATTGATTAATTCAAAAAGTTTTTTTAATGTTCTATTGATTATTTCTTCTCTATCTCTATTGTTTATATTCTTAAATCCCTCCGTATTCGCCTCTGAAGGTCAGGATATTGTCAGAGGAGTAGCTTCAGGTTCAAACCCACCCTGGTGGGTCTGGCCTCTTTCCTTATTTGTTGTCACATTTATTCTCGGTATCCTTGCAGTTTTAGGGGGTGTGGGCGGAGGTGTCTTGTTTGTCCCGATTGTGGGTGGTTTTTTCCCTTTTCATCTCGACTTTGTGAGAGGTGCCGGTCTTCTTGTCGCACTTTCCGGTGCCCTCGCAGCGGGTCCGGGGCTTCTCAAGAGAAACCTCGCAAGTCTCCGTCTTGCCCTACCTGTTGCACTTATTGCATCATCTGCGGCAATAGTAGGTGCGATGATCGGACTTGCTATGCCAACCCATATAATCCAGACACTTCTCGGTGCAACGATTATATTTATTGTAGTGATCATGGCCTCGGCAAAGAAATCTGCCTTCCCAAACGTCCCAAAACCTGATACCCTATCTCAGAGCCTGGGAATAATGGGAATTTACAGGGAAGAATCCCTCGGAAAAGATATCGAATGGAGAATCCATAGGACACCACAGGGGCTGGTTCTATTTATAGCTATCGGCATAATGGCAGGCATGTTCGGGCTCGGTGCAGGGTGGGCAAATCTCCCTGTCTTAAACCTCCTTATGGGGGCCCCACTAAAGATCTCTGTTGCCACAAGTAAGTTTCTCCTTTCTATTACAGACACAACTGCTGCCTGGGTTTATCTAAACGAAGGTGCAGTATTGCCAATGATTGTTGTCCCATCCATCATTGGTATAATGCTCGGTTCAATTGTTGGTGTTAGGATACTTGCAAAGGCAAAGCCAAAATCGATTAAATGGATTGTCATAGGACTTTTACTCTTTGCTGGGATAAGGGCCCTGCTTAAGGGTCTTGGGGTATGGGAATAAGGATTTTGCTGTCATTCCGCACTTGATGCGGAATCCAGGGTTTCCCGTGAAAACGGGAACCCAGTTCCTTTATATGGTTCCCCGCTTTCGCGGGGATGGCTTTTGGATTTCTGTTTTCGCAGGAATGATATTCAAATGTTTATATTTGAGTTAATTAATAAAGAGGGGAGAAAATGACAGACGATAGAACAAAGGCCTCAGAGGAACAGATGGCATACGCAAATATCTTAAACATCGGAATGTGGATCGGTCTTTTAATACTCGTCGTAACATTTATAGTTTATGTATCAGGGATATTCCAGAGCTTTGTCCCTATAGAGGAACTTCCAAAGTACTGGGGTCTGAAGGTGAAGGACTATCTCCACACCCTTAATGCACCGAGTGGATGGGGATGGGCAACTTTGATCGGGAAAGGCGACTATCTGAACTATGTCGGCATAACGATACTTGCAGGGTTAACCATAATTTGTTATCTCGTTATATTACCTATTCTCCTAAGAAAAAAGGATATGCCCTATCTGGTGATAGCGATAATTGAGGTGGCAGTCCTTCTCCTTGCAGCAAGTGGGATACTCAAGGCAGGAGGCCACTAAGATGGCACAGGCATTTTCAAAATTTTATCGAGTAAAAGTTGTGGAACAGGCAGTGATTGTTCTTTGAGTAAGATGGTTTATAATATATCTTTCAAAATTATATAACAGATGGCCACTATTGAACTACAGATAAGTTTAGTCTTGCTCTTTGCACTCGCAGGTTATCTGCTATCTTCGAGGATTAACCAGTCAGCAGTTGTGGGCGTGATAATTGTCGGGATAGCAATAGGTCCAAGCCTTTTTCATGTAATAGAGTATAGCGTTGCTATCAAGATGCTTGCCCATCTCGGGGCAATAATGCTCTTATTCTCCATAGGACTGGAGTTCAGGATCAGAGATATCTATCGGATGAAATATATGTTGATAGGACTGATCGGAATTATTCTTCCATGGATAGCTGGTTATTTTTTAGGGTATCTTTTTGGCTACGGCTTTAAAGAATCGATGCTCATTGGGGTCGCCCTGACAGCAACGAGTATTGCCATTACCGCAAAGGTCCTGGAAGAGATGAAAAAGCTAAACACCCCTGCAGCAAAGGCAATAATCGGCGCAGCAGTTATTGACGATGTCCTCGGATTACTGGCACTATCAGTCACTATTCAATCAACAACAGGGGATATAGAGGTTGTGGAAATCCTGACGATAGCTATAAAGGCAACGGTCTTCTTAATTGCAGGGATCTTTGCAGCGCCACATTTAAAGAAGTTATTCCTGAAAGTGGATGAAAAAAGATTTGCAAAAAATTTCCCTGATTTTTTGTTTATCATGTCGATAATGTTCTGTTTCTTGTATGCCTCTATTGCTGAGGTAATCGGTCTATCGGCGATTGTTGGCGCTTTCTTATCAGGTGCAGTATTAGAGGGGGTAAAGTTTAAAAACAGCAAGGATTTAAAAGAGGGCGCAGAATACCTCCATGTAATCTTTGGGGCGATATTCTTCATAAGTTTGGGGATACTCGCAAATCTCAGAGAGTTGACAATTGATATATTGCCCTTCTTTGCAGTATTGCTTATTGTTGCTATATTAACAAAGGTTGTAGGATGTGGAGTTACATCGAAAATAGTTGGTTATAATAAGACAGAGTCACTCATTATAGGATTTGGGATGTCTCCAAGGGGTGAGGTCGCTATGATAGTTGCATTGATAGGTTTGACCTCTAAGATCATCAGACAGGATATCTATGTCTCGATAGTGCTGATGTCTCTAATGACCACGATAATAACTCCTATTGTAATAAGAAAACTGAAATGGTAAGAGCTGGGGAGTCTCCATTTATGGGAGTAAGGAATTCGATACTTCGTATGTTTTCCTGGCAATACTTGAAATTCTGGTTCTGGTTTTTACAGCTTCAGGGATACTTAAGACAGGAGGGCATTGATCAGGAATCCTCTTTGTAATTGAAGAAGATAAAGAAAGATACAATAGATGCAACCAATATAAATGTAAATATTGGTTTTTGCGTTGCGGCAGCAAAGACACCGCTGATTAATGCGACAGCAAAACTTATTCTGTTTAACTTCTTTACCATTGCAGGAGGGATCTTCCGGACATATCTACCCGCAACGAACAGGACAGCAAGCATGCCTATAAATATCAGGGTGTAAAAAGTTATCGTCGATACTTTATCCATGGTATTTCCTTTCGTTAGAGGGCTTTATTTTATAAATATTTTAATAATTATTCAAGAAAAATATCTTGTGTATAGTTTTGCAATTTTAAATATTGACAGTAGATATCCTCAGGATGGATAAGAATAAGGAGAGAACCATGAAAAGACTGTTTCTGATTGTCTTGATTTTGACGATAAGTTTTATATCTTATTCTTTCGCGGAAACAATTGTCATCTCTAAGGCTGTCAAAGGTAACCTTCCTCTCGACCCAATGGACAGCAGATGGAACACAGCAGAAGGAATTGCCGTTCCTATGGCACCTCAGAATATTGTAAAACCAGGTATTACAGAGTCAACCGTTCCTTCAATAAAGATAGGGTCTCTCCATAACGGTAAAGATATCGCCTTCAGGATTGAATGGTATGATCCAACAAGGAATGACACGGTCAATATGCCTGATAGATTCTCTGATGCCAGTGCCTTGCAGTTTCCTGTGAATGCAGATGAAGAGCCTACCTTCATGATGGGACAGAAAGGAAGTCCTGTGCATATTATCCAGTGGAGGGCTTCATGGGAAAAGGATATTACGATGGGCTATATGCCAGGTCTTTCTGTAGGTAACTTACTCTCTAACCCCATTGTAACCCTTTCAGTAGAGGAACTTAATGCGGAAGGCTTTGGTACACTTACAAGCCAGGAGAGACAGAACTCTAAAGGTAAAGGCTTCTGGGACTACGCCCACTGGAAGGTGGTAATACTTAAGCCTCTCAATTCCGGTGACAAATCAGATACGGTCCTTACATCTGGGAAGACAGTGCCTCTGGCTATCGCTATCTGGGATGGTGAAAAAAATGACAGGGGTGGCAGGAAGAACTTCTCTGAGGGTGGATGGATAATGTTGAAGATAGAGTAATAAAGAAGTTGAATCAATCTCTTGATCAATCTTTTTCATGGTGTTAATTGTAGCATACTTCAGGCTCTGATTCTGCTAAACTTTTTATTCTTCCAGTCCATACCTTTTTAACTTCCTCCATAAAGACACCCTGTCAATCCCGAGGACCTGTGCCGCAAGTGTCTTATTACCTCCTACTTCTTTTAATACCCACTTGATATATGCCTCCTCCTGCTCTTCAAGAGATGGAATTTTACCCTCCTTTTTCCTGAATGTCCTTATACTCAACTCCTTCAGGTCCTGGGGAAGATGGGCCACCTCAATTGTATTCCCGTTTGAAAGGGCTACACCCCTTTCTATGATATTTTCAAGCTCTCTCACATTTCCCGGGAAGTCATAATTCATAAGTATAGAGATAACATCCTGCGAAATCTCTGTGATATCCTTCTTCATAAGTGTTGTGTATTTTTTCAGAAAATAATAACTGAGTAATGGTATATCATCCCTTCTTTCTGAAAGTGGAGGGATATGGAGTGAGACAACATTCAGCCTGAAATACAGGTCCTGCCTGAAATGGCCATCCTTTATCGCATCCTGGATACCCCTATTTGTTGCTGCTATGAACCTAACATCTACCTTCACAGGCTCTGTGCCTCCAACCCTTAATACCTCCTTTTCCTGAATTACCCGTAAGAGTTTTACCTGCATTGAGGAAGGCATCTCTGTTATTTCGTCGAGGAAAAGTGTGCCGCCTGATGCCATTTCAACCAATCCCTTCTTCATAGTTGCAGCACCTGTGAATGCACCCTTTTCATGTCCGAAGAGCTCATTCGAAAGGAGTTCCTCTGTAAAGGCACCGCAGTTTATTGCAAAGAAAGGCCCATCTGCCCTCTTGCTCATAAAATGCATATATCTGGCAAAGAGTTCTTTACCTGTACCGCTCTCTCCTGTCAGCACAATATTACAGTCTGTAGGCGCTATCTGCCTTGCTGTATCAAGAATGCCCTGCACAATTGTATCCTGAGTGATGATTTTGACCTTTCCCTGGTACTTCTCTATCTGCTCCCTGAGTTGTACATTTTCCTTTTTAAGTCTTACCTTTTCTACTGCCTCTCGCACAACCTTCCTAACAACATCGAGTTTGAAAGGCTTTGCTATATAATCATAGGCTCCCTTTTTCATCGTATCTACCGCTGAAGGAATGGATGCATAAGCAGTAATCATAATAACCTCTGTATCCGGATAGAGTGACTTGCATTTCTCAAGGACCTCGAGGCCATCTACTTTCTCCATCTTGAGATCGGTGAGGACTACATCGAACTCCTGCTCCTGAAGGATCTTCAGGGCGTTAGGGCCGCTCGTTGTTCCTACTACTCTATATCCCTCTTTCTCCATTACATGGTCAAGGTTCTTGAGGGCAACCTTTTCATCTTCGACTATAAGAAGCCTTCCTTTATTTTTCATCTTTAAGTTCCTTTACCGGTAGTTTAATAAGAAATGTTGTCCCATGACCAAGACTGCTTTCTACATCAATGGTTCCTCCATGTTCGCCTATTATGTTATGGACAACAAAGAGACCCAATCCATAACCTTTTTTTGCTATTTTTGTAGTGAAGAATGGATCAAATATCTTTGAAGGCATCTCTGGCTCCATGCCTTTTCCGGTATCACTAACCTTTATTTCAATAGTGTCTTTAACCTTCCTTGCTGAAATAGAAATCTTTCCCTCTCCTTCTATGGCCTCCATAGCATTCTTTATAAGGTTCAGAAAGACCTGTTGAAGCTTTTGCTTGTCTGCAAAGAGGCTTAGATCTTCAGGGATATTCAGATCGATTCCTACCTTTGCCGGTGCATCCCCTCCAATGAATCGGATAGACTCAGCAACCATCTTTTTCAGATTGATTGTCTCTTTCTCACCGCTCCTTGAGTAATCAAGGAGGGAACGCAGGATATCCTTTGCCCTGTCTGTCTCACTCTCTATCTGGGATAAGAGTTCTTTCTTATATCCAATGTCTGCCTCATCTATCTCCTCTTTAAGTATCTGGCAGGAGGTAGAGATGTTTGAAAGGGGGTTATTGAGTTCGTGTGCTACTCCAAAAAGGAGTGTGCCGAGGGAAGCAAGTTTCTCTGTCTGGACAAGGTGCATCTGTCTCAGCTCAAGTTCAACAAGCATTGTATTGAAGGCTTTACTAAGAGACATCAGCTCTCTGTCGCGGGATACAACAGGTATGAATGAGAATTCCCCATTGGCAATACTCTTCATCTGTCCCTCCAGAAGCCTCAACGGCCTGATAAACATCCTGAAAAATATAGCACCGACAATAAACCCTGCTGATACAAGAAATATAATCGATGCTATAAGGATGTTCCTCGAAGTGAGAAGTGTTTCCTGAATGATTCTCTTTTCGGTTCTTGACATATCCTCTGTGGTAGTAACAATCTCCCTGCCCTTATTCCTCAGTCTCTCCTTCCAGATATTCCTGTTCTCCCCTTCCCTGAGGTCACGAATGGTACCCAGTAATTCCCTGTATTCCTTTATGTTCTTTTTTAATTCAGATATTACCGCGGGTCCGGAGAACAGACCTAATTCCTTATTATTCTCCTCAAGAAGTTTTTCTGTCTTTTCTACATAGGTCAGCAGTTCATCGTGGTCTTCGCTCTTGCCATAAAGGAAATAATTCTTCTCGTATCTTCTGATCTCAAGGGTTGCATCAAAGAGGTCAGAGACCTTTTCACCAGATAGGACTATGTCCCTTATGTTACCGAGATTGTTCCAGTTAACCAGAACTACTCCTGCCATCAGGACAAACCCTATAATATATCCGAGTATAACCTTCTGCCTGAGGCTTCTATGAAATATATTCATAAATCTATAATAATCGAATTTATTGAAAAATGCAACATAGGACCCTTTAGATGCAACACCCGAGCAAATCCCTGTCTTTAAGAGGGCTTAAAAGAACTTAAAGATTTTACTATTACAGATTGAAACGTCTAAAGATAATCCTGATTTCCAACCATAATAATATTTCTACGATATATTAATAAGTTACAGTGCTCTGTTTTATGGCATGAATATTGTTATTTAGATTTATAGGAATTAATTGAAAGGAGGAACAGGATATGAAGATTATGAAGAAGTTTGAGAATATCTTTGCAGCTGCTGCCTTTGCAGAAGAGGGTGAGTTTGAGACTGCAAGGGAAATGGTTAAAGGGAGACAGACGGTATTACTTGCACTTACAGGAAGAGAATCTGACAGAAAATCATTCACATATGCCATGAATATCTGCAAGCGTATAGGTGCAGGGCTTGAGATTATATATGTAGGTAATGGCAGCGAGATGGTTTTTCTGACGGATCGATTTCAGGATGAACTCAAGAAGGAAAACATTGCCTATGAAGTAATTCAGGTGAGTGGAAGTATTAAAGAGGCGATTATCAGCCACGCAGAGAAAAGGAGTGATATTCGGTTTGTGGTTATTGAATCATCAGATACCCTGAATATCGACTGCAAGAAAGACAATACAATACCCCCAAAGGCATGGGAAGGATTGAAATGTCCATTGGTAGTAGTGATGGAAGGAGGCAATTAATTATGGCAGGTAGTTACTGGAAAAAGAAACCCCTTGGTAAGACGATGATCCTCGGGATTATTTCGGTTATGCTTTATGCAATTCTATTAATGAACCAGGATATCATTAATAGTTATTTCGGGAAAGGTAGCTTGTATGCCTTACTGCCAATAATCACGGCATTCATGTTTTCCGTCGTTCACGGATCGTTTACAGGCAACTTCTGGACCCTTCTGGGTATTAAAGCAAAAAAGAAAAAGGAGGTAAAGTAAAATGGATGGTTTCTTAAGCGAAACGGCTAATTTCATCAATCTCGATTGGATGAATATCGCCTACCTCTTTGTAGTCGGATTTATAGGAGGTCTTGTAAGCGGATTTATAGGTTCTGGTGGTGCATTCGTTCTCACACCGGCTATGATGAGTTTGGGTGTGCCCGGGCTTGTGGCGGTTGCAAGCAATATGTGCCATAAATTTCCGAAGGCACTTGTAGGTGCGATTAAGCGTGCCAGATATGGTCAGGTGGATGTGAAGTTGGGTCTTATCCTCGGTATTTCAGCAGAGGCAGGAGTACTGTACGGAATCCACATTCAGGAAAGCATAAAAAGGTCTTTTGGTGATGCAGGCTCAAACCTCTATGTTAGTGTGGCGTTCGTCGTTGTGCTTGGTATCGTAGGCAGCTTTGTGTTGCTTGATGCATTGAAAACATATAAATCCGGGAATACCCATGAAGAGGAGAAGGCTACTAAACTGGCTAAATGGGTACAATCTATTAATATTCCAGGGACAATGGTATATTTTAAAAGCCTTAACGCAAAGGTCTCAGTACTCTTCACGATCCCCCTCGGCTTTGCCACAGGTATGCTTGCTGCTACCATTGCAGTCGGTGGTTTTATAGGTGTCCCTTCAATGATATATGTCCTCGGCGCTCCAAGTCTGATGGCATCTGCAACAGAACTTGTAATCGCCTTTGTTATGGGACTCGGAGGGTCATTTAAATATGCCCTGAGTGGCCTTGTTGATATCCGCCTTGCAATGATTATCCTTGGTGGCTCACTATTCGGCATTCAGTTGGGAGCGATTGGTACAACCTATGTGAAACCCTACATGATAAAGGTAGTCATGGGTGTAATAATGATTACAGTTCTTTTCAGCCGTGGCTTGATGGTTCCTGTTTATCTTTCACAACTTGGCATCCTCCAGCCTTTAAGCGAGGCAACTGTGAAGTTGTTGAAAAACACAAGTTTTGCTATAATGGTATTAGCATTGTTTCTGGGCGCCTTCATAGTTCTTAAGGCGATGTGGAAGGGAATTAAAACAGAAAAGATAGCCACAAAAGAAGCTATCGGACATGGGAAGATATAAGAAGTTACTTGTTGCTGTTGATGGCTCTGAATCGAGCATGCATGCATTAAAGGAGTCATTCAAATTTGCAATAAATGAAAAAAGCTGGATAACTGTTGTCTCTGTTGTGCCTCATTATACTGGTGATCTGGATTCAGTTGCCGTAGGAGATATTATGGCATCCATGAGGAAGCCCTGCGAGGATGCCCTTTTAAAGGCACGGGAGATGGCTGAAAGGGAAAAGGCATTAATAAAGACTGTCTACGAAGAGGGTGAACCATACGAGAGGATTATCGATCTTGCGGAGTCAGAAAACTGTGATCTCATTGTAATGGGAAGAAGAGGACTCCGTCGCCTTGAGAGGATGCTTGTAGGGAGTGTTACTGCAAGGGTTATAGGTTATAGCCCTATAGATATCCTCGTTGTTCCGAGAGATACAACTGTGTCCTGGGAAACGATTCTCCTTGCCACTGATGGCTCAAAATACAGTATGACTGCTACAAAAAGGGCGATAGACTTTGCTGAATCATACGGAGGAGAACTGAAGGCAATATCTGTTGTGGATGTCCCTGCCGAGTTTTATGGGGAGGCCCCGCAAATTGTGGATGACATGATAAAGAAAGCAAAGGGTTATGTGGAGGATGTAAAAAAACAGGCAGAGTCCGCAAGAGTAAAAACAGAGACCTTTGTTAGAGAAGGTGAGTCCTATCTGGCAATAACAGATCTCGCAAGGAAACAGGATATAAATACAATTGTAATGGGTTCTCATGGAAGGACAGGACTGAAAAGACTCCTCATGGGGAGTGTTACCGAGAAGGTTATCGGACACTCACCATGCCCTGTCCTTGTGGTTAAGACGTAATCAATAATGTAAACGCACTCTGTGTGCGGTAGATTAGAATAAAAGCCCCTGGGACTTTATAAGTAGAAATCCTTTACAGATCAGCCATGCCATTATACTACATAAGGGAAGAGTAAATATCCATGCCAGCACTATTTTCCCTGCTATTCCCCATCTCACAGCACTGAGCCTCTTTGTTGCACCAACCCCCATAATAGACGTAGAGATCACATGGGTTGTGCTAACAGGAAAGCCAAAATGGCTTGAGGTCAGAATGATCAATGTAGCAGAAGTCTCAGCAGCAAAGCCATGGATTGGCTGGAGCTTAAGCATTCCCATACCGAGTGTCTTTATAACCTTCCATCCACCTAAGGCTGTACCTAAACCCATAGCAACAGCGCATATCAGCATAACCCAGAAAGGAACATCAACACTCTTTATGAATCCACCGCTAACAAGGGCAAGGGTGATTATTCCCATTACCTTCTGGGCATCGTTACTGCCATGACTGAAAGCCATAAAGCTTGATGAAAGTATCTGAAGCCTGCCGAAATGTTTATTCACAAATCCTGAAGAAAAATTTCCGAAGAACTTAAGGATCAGGAGCATAAAGAGGATTCCTATTATGAAACCGAAAAGAGGCGATAGAAGCAGGGAAGAAAATATTTTTGTGAGTCCCTTTAGATTCAGGATATTAATTCCTCCATAGGCCACAGCCGCACCGATTAGACTTCCGATGAGGGCATGAGAAGCGCTAACAGGCATTCCCAAAAGTGTCATGAGACCATTCCAGATAAATCCGGAAAGAAGGGCTGCTGCAACTACAGGCTGGATTACTGCAGAGGGGTCAACAATTCCTGTTCCTATGGTCTTTGCAACGGCTGTTGTAAAAAATGCACCGAGGATATTCATTACAGCTGCCATAACTACAGCAACTACTGGGCTGAGAACTCTGGTTGAGACGACTGTTGCTATGGCGTTAGCTGAGTCATTCCATCCATTACTTACATCGAAGGCTAAGGCCAGAAAGACAATGATGATTATAATGATCAATTCAGGCATGCTTCAGCACTATACCTTCAAGTATATTAGCTACATCCTCACACTTATCCATAGCATCTTCCATATTCTTATAGATTTCCCTCCATTTTATTACTATCATAGGATCTTTCTCCGCGTCGAAAAGATTTCCTAACGCATCTCTGTATACCCTATCTTCTTCATTCTCGAGTTGATTAATTTTTATGCAGTATTCATTGATATAGCTATAATTCTTCTCTTTCAGATAGGATAGGGCCTTCGAAATAGCCTCTGTAGTAGTAAATATAATCCTTGACATGGTTACGGCCTCAGTTGTTGGTTCCTTTACCTTGAAGACAAGCATCCTATCAGCTGTTCCATCGATAAGATCGAGAATATCATCGAGTCTACATATAAGGGCATGGATATCCTCCCTGTCTATGGGGGTTATGAAGGTTTTGTTTAACCGCTTAATCGTCTCATGGGTGATCAGATCACCTTCATTCTCTACATTGAAGATCCTCTTTGTCTTCTCCTCAGCGTTTGTATAGTCCTCCATCAACTCCTTTAGGAGTCTGGCACCTTCATGGAGGTTTTTTGATGCACTTTCAAAGAGTCCGAAGAAATCCTGTTTCTTAGCGAATATACTTTTTAACAATTTCTCACCTCCTTATAGCTAACGATAGAACATTGTAATAAACAGTGCTATGGTCAAACTTATCATAACCACCACTGTCCCCCATGCAATATAGTTATATTCCTTCGAGTTTACATACTCTCCCATAATGTTCCTGTTGTTTACGAGGAGAACCGCAAAAATAAGTATAAAGGGAAGAATAATACCATTGAGGACAGAAGATAAAACCATAAGAAGGACAAGTGGCGCCTTTGGTATCAGAATTATCAATGCAGAAATGAGTATCAGGGCGGTATAGATCCCCATGAACTGCGGTGCCTCTTTAAAGGTCTTGTTCACACCTGCCTCCCATCCCATTGCCTCACAGATATAATAGGCTGTGGCTAATGGGACTATTATTGCTCCGAGAACTGATGCATTAGCAAGACTTATAGCAAAAAGGGTGGAGGCATACTCTCCTGCCAGTGGCTTCAGTGCGATTGCTGCTTCGGAGGCATCGTTTATCCTTATACCTAAGGGAAAAAGAGTTGTGGCACAGGTAACTATAATAAAAAAGGCTATAATATCAGTCATCGAACACCCTATAATAACATCGAGCCTCGAAGTCTTATATTGCTCCTTCTTTATACCCTTCTCAGCTATAGACGACTGGAGATAGAACTGCATCCAGGGAGTTATGGTTGTGCCAATGATCGCTATTGTCAGCATTATAAAATCCCTGTCCCATTTGAATGTTGGTATAAATGTATGTGTTGCTACCTTTAACCAGTCAGGTCTCGAAAGGAATCCCGATATGATATAACCCATGTAAAGAAGACATGCTACAAGGAGTACCCTTTCGACAATTCTGAAACTGCCCTTTATTACGAGGAACCATATGGACAGGGCCATGAAAGGGACTGTTATATACCTTGTCATTCCAAAAACCTCCATGCTTGCGGCCCATCCGGCAAATTCTGCTATCGTAGTTCCGAAGTTTGCAACAAGAAGGGCAAGCATTATAAAGAAGGCAGACTTAACCCCGTACTCCTCCCTTATAAGTTCTGACAGACCTTTGCCTGTTACAACCCCCATCCTTGCCACCATCTCCTGGATAACGATAAGTGCGATCGTCGTAGGGATCAATACCCAGAGGAGGCTGTATCCGAACCTTGCCCCTGCAACTGAATAGGTTGCAATACCACCGGCATCATTATCAACATTTGCTGTAATGATTCCGGGGCCGATCACCGCAAGGAAGAGTAATATTCTTCTTCTTTCAAACATCTCACACCCTCGGTTTTTTCCTTTTAGGCATAAAGATATTTATCACATCATCAATGGTTACTACTCCCAGGAGTCTGTTATGCTCATCTACGACAGGGAGCGACACAAGATTATACTTGGATATAATCTTTGCCACCTGTTTTTGGTCTGTCTCAGGGGTTATAGTCTTAACCTTCCTTGTCATGACCTCTGAGAGAAGACTATCGGTATTAGATAGAAGAAGATCTCTCAGGGAGATAACCCCTATTAGCCTTTCCTCTTCATCCAGTATATAGATGTAATAAACAGTATCGATATCTGATGCATCCCTTTTGAATCTTTCAATAGTATCACCTACAGATAGGCCAGAATGATAAGCGATATATTCTGTAGTCATTAAGCCTCCTGCAGTGTCCTCATCGTGGCTTAGTAACTCCTGAACATTTTCAGCATCTTCCTCTTCCATAAGTTCAAGGATCTCTTTTGCCTTCTCCGGAGAAAGGTCACCGATGATATCTGCCGCCTCATCAGGGGACATCTGCTCAAGGAGATCAGATGCCTGTTCTTTACCCATCTGATTTATAATTGAGGTCTGAACATCAGGTTCAAGTTCAGGCAGTGCCTCTGCTGCTGTGTCGAGGTCAAGGGAATCAAAGAGGACTGCCCTATCTTTCATTGATACCTGGCTTATTATGTGGGCTATATCTGCAGGGTGGAGTGTAGCCACAGATTTTCTTGGAATTGTAAGGGTAAGACGGGTGAGTCTCGGCTCTATAGGTTGAATATAATTCCAGCCTATGAGGTTATGTTTCAAAGGGTATCCAATCGCCATTCCAATTCCTTCTCCCCTTCTTTCTAACCCAAGACGCCTGAGAATCCCTCTCATTCCTATATCCACCGCTACCAGACATGGCTTTTCATCGAACTCCCCGAGTCTAATATCATTTACCCTTACTACCTTAACACCGTTGATATCTACAATCTGTTTATCAAGAATGTCTCTACCTATAAGTATATCTATTTCAGAGGTTAAGTATTCTTTTAGTTCCTCTTTGAAGATCCTAGAAGAGATTACCTTTCTGTTGAAGATGTTTATACTGTCCCAGGGAACGATGAGTTCCCTTTTCTTTCTTTTAATTATAAGGGAAGTTACCTGAGGAAAAGGTTCACCGATTGAGACTAAAAGGTCCTTTACCCTTCCTATTTCCTCTCCCGATGGATCGAGTACAGGTTTATTAAGGACTTCACCTACAAAGATTTCTCCAATGAAAGTCATTTTCAACTCCTATGAAAATACAGGAATTCAAGGGAGGCAAATAGTCAGGTTATACAGGATACACGATTCAGGATAGAGGATACAGAATAATGCATCTGGCATCATGGATCATGTATCGTCTAAAGCCTCGAATCCCAAACCCTAAAGTATCCCAATAACCCATATTTGTCAAGGAGATTTGGGATGCCTTTCGGAGTTGAATTTCCCTCTTATCTGTCATCTAAACTTCTCTCTAATGCTATTGTACTTAAATGGGTAGGGGCGACTTTAGTCGCCCATTTAAAAATAAAATCTTTTTTAGGGGAGGCTAAAGCCTCCCCTACCTAGGGTTTTGCGATTTTTCGCTTTGTAAGAGAAATCCGGGATAATAAGAGGTAAATTGTAATGATGAGATTGACTTTAGGAGGATAAGAGGATAAGATTCAATAAAGCCGAAGTGGTGGAATTGGTAGACACGCTAGGTTCAGGGTCTAGTGGGGGTAACCCTGTGGGGGTTCGACTCCCCCCTTCGGCACCAGAAAAAAATGTAGTTTCCCCCATCCTTCCTACTTTAGGAATGGGGAATAATTTTGATCAAGGCTATAGACCTTGTTAAAATCCTTAATAGCACCCTTGAAGTCTTTTTTCTTATATTTTGCATAACCCATATAGTAGTAAACCTTAGCTACATTGGGGTCAATCTTGAGGGCTTCATCAAACTCCTTTATGGCCATCTTAAAATTCCTCTTTTGGTAATAAGTCAAACCTTTATCAAAATGGTTATCAAATGTGTCTGAAGGTTCAGATAAATACGGATAGACTATAAACCCCAAAAATAAAGATATAGCAAATAACTTCTTCATCTTAACTCCTTTATCGAAAAACATTTCTTACAGATTCGACATCCCTTTTAATCTGTTCGGATAGAGCTTCAGGATTTGGAAAGGTTGTCTCATCTCTGAGTCTCTCAATAAAGTTAATCCTCAGGTACTTTCCGAGAAGGTCACCACTGAAATTCAGGATATGGACTTCAAGGCTAGGATTACCATTTCCAAAGGTAGGTTTATAGCCAATATTTGCTGCCCCTTTGAAGGTATTACTATTAAAAATAACGTTAACGGCATATATGCCTTCCTTTGGAATAAGGAGTTCAGGATTATTTATGTTTATATTGGCGGTAGGAAAACCGAGGAGAGTAGCACCTCTGCCTTCACCTCTTATAACTGTACCTTCTAAAGAAAAAGGCCTCCCCAAAAAAAGAGATGCCTCCTTCACCTTACCTTCAGAAAGAAGGTCTCTGATCTTAGAGCTGCTTACCACCTCTTTTCCTATTTTTACGGGTTTAATAACTACGACCTTAAAATCAAACTCTTTTGCCATTTCTTTAAGGGATTCGACAGTACCTCTCCTTCCTTTTCCAAAGGCATAGTCGTACCCCACGAATACCTCATAAACTCTGAGCTTTCTATAAAGAATATTCTTTACAAAATCCTTCGGATGTTGATCGGCAAAGTCTTTTGTAAAGGCAGGGCATAGAAGGATATCGATTCCCTCGGCTTCGATCAGTCTCACTTTTTCTTCAAATGTGCTGAGGAGTCTCAATTGTTTTTCCGGCGAGAGTACCTTTAAGGGATGAGGCTCAAAGGTAAAGGCGATAGTAGTTCCGCCAATCTCCTTGGCATGACTCACCATCTCCTTGAAGATAGCCTTATGACCTAAATGGAAACCATCAAAATTTCCAATAGTCAGGATAGGGTACTGGAATATTTCCTTTATGCCTTCAATATCCTTAATTATTTTCATTTATTTTACTTCGACTATTCCGGGTGATAGCCTTCACTTTACTCGGAGGGTGAAGACTTGCCAGCTCATTTTTGTTTTTTAGTTTTACGAATATATCGCCTGCCATAGGCTTGAAGTTTTTGATTGAATTCCTTGCCGAGTAGAATTTCGACTGCAGACTGGAGTCCCTTATACATTGGTTCACCCTTTCTGTCATTCATACAGGGTATATGAGATAGATATGGGACTTCCTGAATAGTAAGTACCTTTTTCCCATTACTTCTATATACCATCAGTGGGTACTGGATGCAATCTATCTTCTTGATATCCTCGACTTTTATCCTGTTAGCCAGTGCATAAGAGTGGATGGCGCAGTATTTCAGGCCTTCATGATTTGTGTAAATAAAAACACATAGATCGTTGAAGAGAAGTGTACATCTGAAATCAAGATCTTCCTTAAAAAACCTCCTGGCTGAGGTTGCCTCTTCTGGATGGATATCACAACCATCGGGACACTGGATAGGGCATCTGGCAACAAAAGAACCATTGTCCTTTATCGCCTCTCTATTTTCGGGGCTCAGATAGGAAAGGATACCAGAAATGTGTTTTTCTATCCTCTTAACCTCAGAGGGTCTGATGATACATCCCCTATAACAGCAAGTGGAATTACATCTATAACCCTTAACATCACATGTGTAAGGGGTTTCAAAGATTCTCGAATCGACCAGAACAGAATCTATTTCGATATGGTCTTCTTCCATAGAGGTATCTAAATTATACATCCTTCTTTCACAATTGCAACTTTAAAAATTGAATAGGGGTATAATCTCCTCATATTCTGGCGGTATGATCCCTCTCATTTTCATAATGTCAAGGATCAGTCTTGCCCTCATCTCAATATATTTCGATTCACCTGTTGGTGAATATCTCTTCGGATTTGGTAATACCGCTACCAATCTTGCCGATTCTTCCGGGTTCAACTCAGAAGAGGGTTTGTTATAGTAATACCTTGATGCTGCTTCAATTCCGAATATCCCGTCTCCCCATTCGACAACATTGAGATAAAGTTCAAGGATCCTCTTTTTAGTGATGACCCTTTCAATACGCCATGTAATTATGGCCTCTTTGATCTTTCTGAGGAGTGCTTTTTCAGGTGTGAGGTAGAGGTTCCTGGCGAGCTGTTGTGTTATTGTGCTTCCTCCAAAGGCAAACTTCCCTTTCTTGATATCCTTCTCTATAGCCTTCTTAATTGCCTCAAAGTCAAAGCCCTCATGGCTCCAGAACTTATCGTCCTCTGCGATAAGGACCGCCTTAATAAGATGTGATGGAACGATGTTAAGGGGAACCCATATCTGAGTTATCTTATAACTCCTCCCCTTCTTTTTCGACACCCTTTCCCTGTATTCCATAAAGGATGTCTTCTTGGGGTTTTCCTTCTTGAGTCTGGAGATATTGGGGGAGGAGAGGAGATAGATAAAGCTTAACACAGAGAGAAAGATAAAGAATAGGAATATTTTTTTCATAACTTAACTTATTCTTGCAAGAGTTTCTTTATCCTGTCTGATCCAGTGGGCTTCGCACTCCCAGAATATTTTTTGAAGCAATATGAGTACAGATAATCATTGTTATTATTATATAACTTATGTCTAATATTAAAATATTTAATTCTATACAGCATTCTTAGCTATTTTCAAGCAATTTTTCTTGACTAAGGCCAATTTTAGTAATAGACTTGTACAAAACTATTCAATTGCATGATATATAATGTTAGCAATTATGTAAACGTAGAGCTGCCGGGATGCAGTAGCGATAAAATTACCTCTTTTTTGTTAAAAAAGCTATAATTTAGAAGGGTAATATCTGATGGAGATAAAATTCTCCCGCCATGCTAAAAGGCGGGCAAAACTTTTTGAGATTTCCGAAACAATAATAACAGACATTTTAAAAACCATGAATTTACACCAGGGCGAACATGAGATCGTAAGAAATATTACGGGATTTCAATATCCATTGAAAATTGTTGTCTCCGTCAAAGGGGATACAGTAACGGTAATAACAAACTATCCTTTGAAGAAAGGGAGGAAAAAATGAGAGTGCATTATGACGCCAATATTGACGCAATCTATATCAAATTAGGAAACCAGAAACCTGATGGAGTTGTTGAGTTATCTGAAGGTGTTAATTTAGATACGACATCTGAAGATAAAATAGTTGGCATAGAAATACTCAATGCTTCTAAGAAGATGAACATTAAAACAATCCTCTCCTACGAACTTGACCTTGATAATAAATTGATTCGGAAAAGTGCCTAACAAATCACTCGTGCGGATGGCTAATAGCCACCGCACAGTTTTGTCGTTCAAAGAGGCAACAACAGAGAAAAAGTCTTTTTAAATGACGAAGACAAAGAAAGGTATCTATCACTCCTCAAAAAATATTCAATACAAATGGTGGTTTCAGGAAGATATCTCAGCAGCAATACTTCTCATACATCGGATATAAAACCTTTTCTTCCCGATCAACCCTCTTGTGGAGATCTTCATAGACCTCCTGAAAATCCTTATAAAACTCTGCTGCATGCCTTGCGATCTCGTCTTTATTAGGATATTTATCGAAGAACTTAAGAACCCTTGCTGCTATTCCCTTCATTGCGGTAGAGAATGTATTTATTGTTATTGTTACCAGTTCAATATTCCTTTCTTTAGCAACATTAAGTAGGTCTGCATATATCTTATCATCTTCTTTTTTCAAATGTGCAAGGAGCCCATTTTTAAGCTGTTCCATAAAGGATGTAATTCCCTGGATATCCTTTGTCTGAGTAGAACCTTTAATATCATCTAAGAGTTTTATAACCATCTTATGATCGTTTTTCAGATCGTTAAGATAATTCCTGTTTAACTCATTCATCTCAGTATCCTCCTTCTCCTCTTTTTACGGTTTACTGAAGGCATTAGCCCTTTATAAATTAAGTAGTTATTCCAATCTAAACTGTTCCAACCCCTCTTTTAATGTCTCGACCTCCTTTTTCAGAACATTAACTATCTCTTCTAAGTAACTCGTATTCTCCATTCCTGCACCTGCGATAGTCGTGGTTTCCATCACAGCAGCAGATATCCTCTGGCTTTCCTTTTCCTGGTCAGAAGAGAGAACATTTATATCCTGGATAAACCTCATCATCTTTTCCGTATTAGATGCTATCACCTTGCTGCCTTCTGCCTGTTCAGAAGTTAACTTTTTAAGATGCGATATAAGTTCTTTCATATTTTCTAAAGAATTTACTATCTGGGTACTTCCCTGTGACTGTTCCTGCGTTGCCCTTGCAATCTGGTGAATGGTGGCAGTAATGTCTTCCATGTTCTGTGTTACTTCCTTACTCCCCCTTGTTTGTTCTTGTGTTGCCCTTGAAATCTTAAGACTCATATCCTGGAATGTCTTGAATCTTCCCGTTATCCCTTCAAGTATCCCGATTGTGTCTATAGAGAGTTTTTCTCCCTCTGTAACCTTTGCAATCGTTTCCTCAACCGATACCACTGCCTTTCCTATCTGGCTCTGAATACCCGATATTATACCAGTAATCTCCTTTGTTGAAGCAGAGGTTCTCTCCGATAGTTCCCTTATCTCATGTGCTACAACACCAAAACCCTTACCATGTTCTCCTGCCTGGGCGGCGAGGATTGTGGCATTCAATGCGAGTAGGTTGGTTTCTACTGCTACATCATCAATTACATTCAAGATCTTTCCAATTTCCTTTGACCTCTGACCGAGTTCTTCTATAACCGTTGCAAGTTTTTTGACTTCTCCCTTTATTGTTTCCATCCCTGCATGGGTACGTCCTACAGCCTTTAGACCCATCTCACCTTCCCTCGCAACTTCATTCGAAAGTCCTGCTCCCTCACCTGAATGTCTCTCTATCTCCATTGCGGATGTATCTATCTGGATAAGCGATGAGGCTATTTCGTCTGCGCCTTTGGATATATTATCTGTCCCAATAGCAACTTCTTTGAGGGAGCTTGCGATCTCTTCTATAGAGGTTGATGTATCCTCAACAGCGAAAGTAATTTCAGCCACATTTCCATCTACCTCTTCAATAGATAGAGCCATCTCAAGGATAGAAGACGATGTCTTTTCAGATAGCTTCAAAGACTGCTCCATACCATTAGCAATGTCGAGTGCCATCTTATGAAGCCCTTCCACAGAAAATGAGACATCAGTCATGGCGGTTGCCTGGTCTTCAGAACCCCTCCTTATGCTGGTTGCCCCATCTACAATCTTCTTTACTGCTGAATCTACATTTGTAAATAATGTTTTTGTTTTTTTAAGTATTTCGCTTAAGTTTGATGCCATTTCCTTAAAGGCAACAGCCAAGGTACCAACCTCGTCCTTTGAACTAATCTTAATGTCTGCAGTCAGGTCACCGGTAGCTATCTTAGTAACAGAATTTACAATATCATTTAGAGGTCGTGTTACAAGCCTCCTCAAAACAAAATATACGGCTAATATTATGGCAAGATATGTCGCTATTCCCGCCACAAGGATTGCAAACATCTGGGATTCCATCTCTTTTGTTTCCATGTCAACGAGCACCATGCCGCGATATTTTTCATTGGGCAGAACAAAACCCATGTTTGAACCGGTGAAATGACACTGGAGACATGCCTCTTTCTTGACTATCGGAGCCACTGCGCGCAGAATTCTCCCCTTGCCTGGGAGATCTATAAACTGCGTAAGCGGCATCTTGTCAGGCGAAAGCCTGTGGCAGACAAGACATTCTTCCTCTTTATCTCTGTTTATAATGGTATTTCTCTCTGATTCATGATTTGTAAATACCCGTCGGCCGTTGTGGCCGTATACAACAGCATTTTTTACCTCCTTTCTCTCTAATAACGCTATAAAGATGACCTGTATCTCCTCAGGGTTCAGTCCTCCGCCCTTTAACATCATGGCGGAAAGGCTACTGTTCAGGGTAGAAGCGAGCGTCAATGCCTCCCTTTTCTGGGCATCTATAAGCTGGTTCTGTATCTTATTGTATATATAGACAAACGAACCACCGCCCAGCACAGTCAGAACAGCTATTACCGTGATTGCAACCTTAAGACTCAAACTTTTTGAGAATAGACCTCTTATCATATATTGTCTCCTAACGAGTCTGTTACCATCTCTGCATTCTTCTCTTTGGCTGTTCTGATGAGGTCTACATAAAGCTTACCATCTCGCTCGTTAATTTGGATTTATCCCATATACCACCGAGTGAGAAATAAATTAGACCTGCGATTGGAAAGACAAGCATAAGGATAAGCTTGTTTTTAATCTTCAGATTATCTATGAAATTCATTATATCTCCGTCTGAAAAGGATTTTGAAATACAGATCCAACAGTCAACATAAGTTGATAATGCTCCATTATATTTGCCTCTGTCTATTTGTCAAGATATATATTGGGTAGGGAATAAAAAAACCCACCCCGGTAAGCTGGGGGTGGGCTTTTTCTGAGGATTAATTTCTACTGAATTGTTACCTTTTTGGTATCTTTATAGTAACTGAAGCTGTCTTTATCAGGTTCACCTGGAGCAGGGTCAAGTTGATAACGTAGTTCTACAGTCACATCCATTTCTTTAGCCTTTATTTCCCTGACCTTGGGTTTACCTTTTTCTTTTTCTACATCTTCATAGGGGAACTTGATCTCAAAGGTCTCTACCTTCGTCTTAAGTGGTTGCAGGCTTGTATCACGACTATATCCCATCTTGAAATGGGCACCATAGACCATGGCATCACCACGACTGTTAGTTGCTTGTGGCATATAGATCTTTGAGTCCCTGAATATCTCTTTACCATCCTTTGTTTTAGCGGTCACTTCCAGGACCAGCCTCTGTGCGGATGGTCACCCATCAGGGATTCTATGACCAGCCTTATTGGTCATTTTTACTGTAACCACAGCTGTTGGAACCAGATCCCCTGCCTTTGGAAGGAACTTATAACCGAGTGTCTCGACTTCTACATTCATTCCCCATTTCCGCATATCAGGGTCACGATATGCAGGCATGAGATGTCCCTTGTCGCCACCTTTCATGTGGCAGTCCTGACAGGTCTTTGTACCACCTGCAGGGATATAGGCATGGAGATAGCTTCCATAGATCGTTCCACATTGCGATGGCTGAGGGAATTCAAGGTTAGGCCCTGTACCGTGGCACTGTCCGCAGAAAACAGACTCTTTCATAACGACACTCTTTTTCATTTTAGGTGTCATCTTGTCGTCATGGTCACCTTCTAAAGCAGGTCCATATGTGACATTCTTTTCAGGTTCGCCGTCCTGCCATTTATGAATGAGGGCCTTAGTGGTATGACAGACATTACAGTTGATATTCAACTTTCCGAGTGTCTCCCTGTCAGCATCGACAAAGGCCTTTGCGAGTTGTCTGGCGAGTTCATCAGTACCGCTTGTTAGCGCCTGGGGTAGATGGCACTTAAAACACATCGCAAAGTGATCCATCTTTATATCCTTCACATCTTTTACACCTGACTTTGTGAAAGCTCCCATAAGACCGCCAGTAATGAATCCCTTAAACCCTCCAAGGGTACGGCCGGTACCTATAAGGGACTTGGCATGTATGGACTTTTCCCATTCAGCAAATTGCTTCTTGTGACACCTTTTGCAGGAGCTTACATCGTACATCTTTGCAAGTTCATCAACGGTCTTTGCCTTTTCTGCACCTGAAGCTACTAATGGAAATGAAATAAAAAGTAAGATCAGGAATAATCTCAACCGCTTCATAAAAAACCACCATCCTTTCTTAAGACATATATAGTCTATGACTTAATTCATTAAAATTTAAAATTTCCACCTCCTTTCTGTAATTTATTAGTATCACATATCCATAATTAATGTCAACTAAAATTATAATATTAGATTTATTAATTATGGCAATAAATAATTAACCAATTTTATCTATTTAACTTGATAATTCCTTGTGGTTTTGCCATAGGGTTTCAACTGAGATATCATTCCCGCAGTTCTTAATCGGGAATCCAGACGTCGTCCCCGCGAAAACGGGGAACCAGAAGATCAAAGAACTGGATGCCCGATTAAAAACTTCGGGCATGACGTATAAGCTGAATACCTAGATTCCGCATCCCTCGATTAATGGCTCTGAGGGCATGTATGTCCGGAATGACAATATTTGTTTCTGTAGTTGTATTAGGATACCCTGCGGGGCAGGGTAGTTCCTTCCCAAACTGATTGAAAATGTCTAATCTTGTATTTTGCCAATAGTAATGATAGATTTAAAATAATTTTTAAAAAATTGAATTTATGATAAACGAGCAAATCTCAGATAAGACAGAGACACTCGACAGCATAAGGGATATAAAGATTATCCAGAAAAAGACGGGCTACCGTTTCTCTGTTGATGCCCTTCTCCTGTTTTCCTTTGTTCAGATTCCTCACTGCACGAATATATCCGATTTTGGTGCAGGCTCCGGGATTATCTCGATACTCCTTGCGAAAAGGTATCCTGAGGCAAAGGTTTATGCCATCGAACTGCAGGAAGGCCTTGCGCGATTAGCCATAAAAAATGTGATTCTGAATAAGCTCAAAGGAAGAGTAGATGTAATTACAGAGGATATTAAAAAATTGAAGGAAGTATTTAAAGAGAAATGTTTTGACCTAATCGTATCAAATCCACCTTTTAGGAGGGCAAGAACCGGCCTCATCAGTCCTGAAGAAGAAAAGGCAATAGCGAGGCATGAGATAAAAGTAACCATTGATGATATTCTGGAAATTAGTGGATTACTCCTTAAGGATAAAGGACGTTTTGATCTTATCTATCACCCTGTCAGACTGGAAGAGCTTTTCGCAAGGATGAAAAAATGTCAGCTTGAACCAAAAAGGCTGAGGTTCATCCATTCTAAAGAAGGGGTAGAGGCGAAGATGGTCCTTGTAGAGGGGGTAAAAGGGGTACGCGGAGGACTGAAGGTCGAGAAACCGCTCTATATCTATGACAGAAACGGAAACTATTCAGAAGAGATGAATGAGATATACGGACTTAATAATAAGTAGAATCAGGCGGTCTTCATTGGTTCTACCACCTTGATCGTCTTCCACATATTATAGATGAAAAGTAATACAACTGTAACCTCTATAAGACCAAAGATAGTTAGCAGTATCCTCGTATAACCTGTAGCCCTGCCGTGGTATATGAGTGCCCAGGAGAATGACATGCCAATTAGCCCGATATTTGCAAGCCAGAACTGGGTTCTCGCTATAGAAGGGCTGTGTAAGGGTCTACCGCTGAACCTAGGAAGTATATGATAACCTATACCAAAGATCATCATTGACATCCAGCCGAGAAGGTTAAGATGGGCATGAACAGCCTTATAATATGTTATGACTTCTGGCCAGATTGCCATGCTCACACCTACGATAGAACTTACCAGGAAATATATCATACCAGCCTTTATGAACCATACTGATGTTTTGTCCATGGATCCTCCTCTTTTTATTTTGAATAATAACATATTTCATCAGAAAGGCTATGACATAAATCATTTATTCCTAAATCAATCGATAAAAGACAAGATTGCTTCGCCTTCGGCTCGCAATGACGCAAAAAATGTCATTGCGAGGAGTCCCGAAATATCGGGATGACGAAGCAATCTCGACTGGATTAGGGTAAAATATAGCTATGCTCAGGATTGACGGAAGTTACGGTGAAGGAGGAGGGCAGATTCTGAGGACCGCCCTTTCTCTGTCATGTCTTCTCAGGAGACCCATAGAAATATTCAATATCAGAAAGGGAAGAAAAGTTCCCGGACTCCAGCCCCAGCATCTTACCTCTGTAAAGGCAGTCAAGGAGATATCTGATGCCCAAGTTGAAGGGGATAGGATCGGCTCTTTGAATCTGATATTTTCCCCTAAAGAGGTTAGAGGAGGAGATTATTTCTTTGATATAGGAACTGCCGGTTCAACATCCCTTGTGCTGCAGGCTATTATGTTGCCTCTAAGCCTTACTGCTGAGAAATCGAGGATTGAGATTATCGGCGGGACACATGTACCCTGGAGCCCACCATTCCATTATCTTGATACTATATTTATTCCGATCCTTGAAAGGATTGGATTAAAGATAAGGTTATGGATAGATAAATATGGTTGGTACCCAAAGGGAGGAGGGAGAGCAGGGGCAGAGATAGACCCTGTAAAAGGGATTTCTACTTTAGACATTAGAGAGAGAGGTAAACTTGTCAGGGTAAGAGGAATCTCTGCTGTTTCTAATCTTCCTTTATCAATAGCAGAAAGGCAGAAGGCAGAGGGTTTGAGGATTCTGAAGGAGAGCAATCTTTATGCTGAGATAGAGTTAATAGATGCCCCTTCGATAGGGAGAGGGACATTTTTCTTTATAAATGCTGAGTATGAGAATTTAACCGCAGGCTTTTCTTCACTCGGAGAAAGGAGAAAGAGAGCAGAAGATGTTGCAAAGGAGGCCTGTGAGGAGTTCCTTGCCTTCCATCGTTCAGAAAATGCCCTTGACCCCAGACTCGCCGATCAGATAGTTCCTTATCTTTCTTTGGCAAAAGGGGAGTCTTCCTTCACCACCTCAAGGATAACACAGCACCTCATCACGAATATCTGGCTTATTAAAAAATTCCTCTCTATAAATATTGAAATTGAAAGGCAGGAGGGAGAAGATGGGAAGGTTATTGTAAAACCCCAATAATTTTGGTATCATTTAATATGAAAGAAAAAGTAGAAGAAAGGGTACTCTGTTCAAACAAAAAGGCTTACCACGACTACCATATAGAGGAGAGCCTGGAGGCAGGAATCGAACTTAAGGGGACAGAGATAAAATCCCTGAGGGAGGGGAAGGCAAACCTGAAGGATAGTTATGCGATTATCAAGGACGGAGAGCCATTTCTCATTGGCTGTCATATTAGTCCTTACAGCCATGGGAATATCTATAACCATGAACCTTTAAGGACGAGGAAACTCCTCTTGCATAAAGAAGAAATCAGGAAGCTAACAGGAAAGGTTACACAGAGGGGTTTCACCCTTATCCCATTAAAGATATACCTGTCCAAGGGAAGGGCAAAAGTAGAGATCGCCATGGCGAGGGGGAAGAAGCTATTTGATAAAAGGGAGGCTATTAAGGAAAAAGATCTTAGAAGGGAATCAGAAAAGGCACTGAAAGAAATGGTTAGGTAATATCCGTGACTTATAAGTGTCACACTGAACTCGTTTCTCTATGAGTCGTAGACAGGGTCTTGAAGAAGTATTCATTATAAGATGCCGAAACAAGTTCGGCATGACACTCTCAGGGTTCAGTATGACATAAGTAAAGAAAGGGGGGCGATAGGATTCGACGGGGACAGAGAGGTTATAGGTTGCATGCCGAGGTTCCATGAAACTCGTAAAACACATGGGAAACATTTAACTGCCAATCAAGAACTGGCACTCGCTGCTTAATTAAAGCAGCGCGCCTAATGGTTGTTGTCTGAGCAGCCACCAAGGCGTCATAAATCAGGCTGGCCTTTCTGCTTTGTCTGTAGCAGAGAGGTAAGAATTAACAGACTGGCCGACTCAGGAGCCTTTCCCGGGGCGTTTGATGAGGCGAGAATCAATATCGGGAATAAGCATGTAGAGACCTATGTCTGAAGGTTTCCGGACGCGGGTTCAATTCCCGCCGCCTCCACCAATAAAGTTATATGAAAGAGAAATTCATAGCAATCGTTGATTACGGGATGGGGAACCTGAGGTCTGTGGAGAAGGGCTTCGAGAAGGTGGGTTATAACGCAATTGTGACGAGTGACCCAAAAGTGATTCTTAATGCTAACGGAATCGTCCTACCAGGGGTTGGTGCCTTCTCTGATTGTATGAGGAATCTCGAAAAGGGGTCTCTTATAGATTCTGTTATAAAATCTATAGAGAAAGGTAAACCCTATCTCGGCATCTGCCTCGGACTTCAGATACTATTCACTGAAAGCGAGGAGTTCGGGGTCTGTAAGGGGCTCAATATCATAAAGGGGAAGGTAGTTAGATTCCCTGAAAAGATGAAAGAACCTGTGCCATCCCTTCCGTCAGGTCTTTCCCTTGAACCTTCTATCCTTAAAGTACCGCACATGGGCTGGAACAGCATAGATATAAAGAAGAGGCCTCCAATACTTGACAGTATACCCGATCAGTCCTACTTTTACTTCGTACACTCGTACTATGTTGCACCCGAGGATGAAAGTGTAATAGCAACTAAAACTGATTATGGGATAACCTTTACATCTATGATATGGAAAGATAATATCTTTGCTACTCAGTTCCACCCAGAGAAGAGCCAGGAGATAGGATTGAGGATTCTTAAGGGGTTCGGAGAGTTAGTCGCAGGAGACCCTGAAACAAGTTCAGGGTGACAAGTTGACTCTTGTTCTGTCATGCTGAACTCGTTTCAGCATCTTTTTCTATCTAATAAAGAAACCCTTAACATGTCAGGTGTAGTGCCGCTATCACCTTGCCAGAACCTGAGAGTTTATTAAAGGTTTCTGTGGCATCCTTTGTCATCAGGGCGATGAGTTTGATTCCTTTTCTCTTCAGAAATTCCTCTGTCTCTCCGGGGACGACCATCGTTCCGTAGGCTCCAGTCCCAACAATCAAGACCTCTGATTTTGACTCAAGAATATCTTTGAGATCCTCTATATCGAGCCTGTGTCCCTCTTTTCTCCACCAGGATGAATCCACTCTGTCAGGATAGATTATTACATCAGAGGAGTAATCTTTACCATCGATAGTAATTCTTCCGAAGGAATAATAATCTATCTTCATTATTCACTTCCCCTTTCTCGCTGTCCTTATATAATACCCTATTTCATCCTCAAAGTTGTCACCAAAGATTCCCTTTCCGATATTCTCTTCTATCTCCTCAAGGCGCCAGAACTTCACCTCATCGATCTCATCCCTGTTAAAAGATACCTCTTTATCATAGATACAAGAATAAGTATGGACGATCTCGCTCTCATAGGGATTTGAATGGATGTATGTATAGAGAAACTCTGGTTCACATATTGTTATTCCCAGCTCCTCCTTCATCTCACGATTTACCGCCTCAAGGAGTTCCTCACCGGGATTAACATGACCTCCAACAGAGGTATCCCATTTCCCGGGAGCTACATCCTTGTTCATGGAACGTTTCTGGAGAAGGAGTTCCCCTATACCATTGAATACAAGAACATGGACTACCCTATGAATCAGCGCAGGATTTCCATGTATTTCAGCCCTTGGACGAATACCAATTACTTTACCGTTCCTGTTCACTATCTCTAAATATTCTTTTGAGATTAGCATAATCTATTTAGATTGCTTCGTTGTCCCGATTCATCGGGACTCCTCGCAATGACGCTTAATAAAGTGTCACAATGAATTCCCTCGTATTTGTCATTGCGAGCGAAGCGAAGCAATCTCGTTTTTCGCTTTTATTATAGGTTTTAGCTAACATTTTGTGAAGGGTCTATTTTCGGGTATAATCCATTATGCATCTGATTAAAGGTAACCTCGAAAAGGCAATCTTCAGGGGCAGACCGAACAGATTTACTGTAGAATGTTTTCTGAGAGGTAAAACTGTAAAAGCCTATCTTCCCAATCCAGGAAGACTCTGGGAATTTCTTCTTCCAGGCAGTGAATTATATCTTTTAAAGAATCCATCGAAAGATAAGCTCTCTTACACAGTGATAGCAACCGAAAGGGACGGTATCCCCATACTCCTCCATACCCATCTAACAAATTCACTTGTTGAAGGACTGATAAAAGAGAAGAGGATCCCTGGATTTGAGGATGTTGATTTAATTAGGAGAGAAGTGAGTTTTGGAAAGAGCAGGTATGATTTTCTACTGAGCAGAGGTAGAAAACAGTTGGTACTTGAAGTAAAGACCTGCACGCTCTTTGGAGATACCCTTGCTATGTTTCCTGATGCTGTTACAGAACGTGGTAGCCGCCATATTTTAGAGTTATCGGAGTTGAAAAGGAAGGGAATAGATGGAAATATTCTATTTGTTGTCCAGTGGCCCTATGCAAGATATTTCATGCCTGAATATCATACAGACTTTGATTTCTCGAGAAATTTCATAAATGCTCATGACAGTCTTCTTATAAAGGCGATCGCTGTTGGATTGAAGAGAGACCTTTCTGTTAATTCTGTAAAAGAACTCGTTATCCCCTGGGAATTGTTGGAAAGGGAGGCACAGGATGGAGGTGTCTATATAATCATCCTCGATTTAAAGAAAAATGTATCACTTGAGATAGGAGAACTCGGGAAAGTCCGTTTCAGAAAAGGTTATTATCTTTATGTTGGGTCTGCGAAGAAAGGACTTTCAAAGAGGATCGAGAGACATAAGCGAAAAAGGAAAAAGGTCTTCTGGCATATAGATTACTTAAGAGAGTCGGCATCCTTTTATAAAGCCCTTCCTATAAGAACACGCTATGATCTTGAATGCGAGATCGCAGAAAGATTGAAAACGATAGCAGACTGGTCAATTCCCGATTTCGGCTCTTCCGACTGCAATTGTAAAAGCCACCTCTTCGGAATGAAAAAAGACCCGATCAGATCACCTCGCTTTATCGAAATGTTAATCTATTACAGGATCGGGAGGATTGAGAGGGAGTTGAAATAGAAATGTCTCCTGCGACAGATAGGTCTATCACAGGAGACAACAGATTAGTCCTCGCAGCAGAGGCGTCTCATCCTTTTCTTTCCGTTAGGTGAAACAGCGAGTACGACATCAACCTTGTTTCCACAATAACGGCATAACTCTACCCTGTTTTTTACGTCCAGCCTCGCAATTACATCGGTCTTTGATTTTCCTTTTTCAGCCATGATATTCCCTCCTTTCTGCTCTCTTTGTTATTACGGGAATCTTAAAAACTTCCCGCTATAATACACACAAAGTCCCCCCATTATTTATCCTCTTCCCGGATTTGTTACCCTGAGGTGGGTAAATCGGTAAACCTGAGGAAACTACTCTATAAGTCGAGTCTACGACAGAAACGGCGTAATATACTTAAAACTAGAAAAATTTGTCAAGAAAAAAATCACCCTGTGGGTCTCGCCTTTGCCTTCTTCTGATGTCCGAACATCTCTATAATCTCTTTTACAGTATTTGCGTCCTCAGGTTTCTTGTCTTCCCTCAGGAATCCGACTGCCCTGGGGAATCTGAGGGCATATCCGATGCCTTCCTTGTCTTTCCCTGCAGTATGCCCAGGTGAGCGGGTTATCTCGTCAGCCATAACGGTAATAACATAATGCGGCTCTACCCATACATCTGGATTCATGAGGGAATCAACCCTTGCGTGTTTATGTGAAATTGCAATCTTATCGAGGATCTTCCTGAGTTTTTCCAATTCCACTTCGCTAAATCCCGAGCCTACCTTTGTTACTGTCTTAAATGTATCTGTCTTCGGGTCATAAACAGCACCGAGTATGGCACCGATACCGAACCTTGCCCTGAGACCCCTTCCCTTGAAATAACCGACTATGCATATATCAATTGTATCTGCGAGTTCACTACGGTATGACCTCTTCAGTTTTATCCAGTTGAAATTCCTCGCCCCTGCTGAATAGGGTGCATCAAGCCTCTTCGCAACAACACCTTCGAGTCCTCTCTCTACTGCGTCTTCAAAATATTTATATATCGCCTTAGGGTCATCTGTGATAAAGAGGGAAGAGGGTTCGATGATGGTATCCTTCTTTATGAGGGATTCGAGTTTCTTTCTCCTCTCAATATAAGGTTTCTCTGTATAATCAATTCCGTCTGAAAAAAGGAGATCAAAGGCGAAAAACTTTAGAGGGTATTCCCTTGCAAGGGCCTCTATACCATGTTTTCTCTTTCTCTGCATGGTTATCTGGAAGGAATAGAGCTCTCCTGTTGCCTCATTATATGCAAGGGCTTCCCCTTCGATTATCGCTGTATCTGCCTTTATGAAATTCCTTACCGCTTCTCTGATCTCAGGGAACATATGTGTTGTCCGTTCAAGATTCCTTGAGAACATATCAATATTGTTTTTATTTTTATGTATCTGAACCCTGAACCCATCGTATTTTGCCTCAACAGCAGCCTTCCCTATCTTCTCTATAATTTCCTCTGATGAAGGAAGTCTTTCACATAATGCCATTCTTATTGGATAACCGACCCTGACATGGAATTTCCTAACGCCTGTCACCCCTTTCTCAAGGAGGGTCTTTGCGACAAGCCCGAGGTCTGAGCAGAGGTTATAGGCCCTCTCGAGTTCTGGCCTTAATGTCCTATCTCCCTGGGCAAGGGCGAGCGCCTCAAGAACTGTCGGGTCACCGATACCGAGTCTCAATCTGCCTATGACAAACCTCGCAATATACTTTGCCTCTTTAGAAGATACCCCTTTTAATAGACTGCTCAGATATCCGATCTTTCTTTCCACACTTCCTGCACCTGTTGTGAGAGCAACATCTCTGATTTCCTCATAGACCTTTTCTACAGTCAGACCTTGACCCTTCCATGTTATAAGCTCCTCTGCAGTTTTCCCGAGGTCTCCATTACGTTTGAATATTTCCTCAACCTTTTTTGTAGGTGTTTTTGCTGCATCTGATATTGAGCGAATAAGGAGTTTTTCTGACATTCCGATCTCAAGACCGAGGAAGGGAGGGAGGAGCTGTCCCTGACTGAGGTAGATGATTTTGTCTATATCCTCTTTGTTTGATTCCTTGAAGAGCCCTGAGAGTATCTCAAACATCTCGAGCCTCTTTGTTGTTGCATCGAGGCGTTCGAAGTAATTGGTAAGTCTCAAGAATTTCATAGACAGATTTATTATATCACCTTTCTCAATTCTACAGTAAGAATAAATATCTTAGGTTCTTTATGTTAGAATACTGTGTCATTGATTATGATGGATAGGAATAGATACGCCAGAGTAGTAGTAGGTATACCGGTTGATAATATTTTCGATTACCTTATCCCCGAACCCCTCTTAGAAAGATTAAAGGTTGGGATGCGGGTACTTGTACCTTTTGGAAAGAGAAGACTCCTGGGCTATGTGATTGGAATTGCAGATAAGGCAGAGGTTACGGATATTAAGGAGGTCCGCGAGGTACTCGATGATGAACCAATATTACCTGAAAACCTGCTTAAACTTACAAGATGGATGGCGAACTACTACTTCTATTCCTGGGGAATGGCGATAAAGACATCCCTTCCATCGAGATTGAACAGTCCTGTACATAAGGCTCGAAAGAGAAAGGTATCGGAGACAGATAAATATGAGAGACTTCATCTACCAGAACGGAGTGATATAGCACTTAATAAATTCCAGTTTGACGCTCTGAAAAGGATAAAAGAGGGATTGAAGAATGGGGGTTTCAATACATTCCTCCTCCATGGTATTGCAGGAAGTGGAAAGACAGAGGTCTATATGCAGGCTATAGCAAATCTTGGAGAAAAAGGTGCAATAGTCCTTGTGCCTGAGATCTCCCTCACATCACGGTTTGTGATGAGATTCCGTAAAAGATTTGGCAGAAGAGTGGCAGTATTTCACAGCGGTCTTTCAGAAAAGGAGAGGTTCGATGAGTGGAGGAGAATCCATAAAGGAGAATCAGAGATAGTGATAGGGGTGAGGTCTGCTGTGTTTGCTCCATTCAGGAAAGTCAGTCTTATTATTATAGATGAAGAACAGGACCCATCATATAAACAGGAGGAAGGGTTAAGGTTTAATGCCAGAGATGTGGCAATTATGAGGGGGAAGATCGAGGGGGCAAATGTGATACTCGGCTCTTCTACCCCATCGGTAGAATCATTTTATAATGCGAGGAAGGGTAGATACCATTACCTCTCTCTACCTGAAAGAATCGATAGAAGACCTTTCCCCGCCATATCCCTTATAGACATAAGCAAAGAGAAAAAGAAAATAATCTCTGACAGATTAAGAGAAGGGATCTCCGATAGATTAGAAAGAGGAGAAAAGGTCCTCCTCCTAATTAACAGAAGAGGCTATTCTCCCTTTATCCTCTGCAGGGAATGCGGCTACAGTCCAGGATGCCCGGATTGCAGTATAACACTTACCTATCATAAAGTGACGAATAAGGAATCGGTCAATCCTGTTCTTAAGTGTCATTACTGTAATTATAAAACAGCCCCGCCCACAATATGTCCGGATTGCGGAGGGATAAATATTGGATATATCGGCGTTGGCACAGAGCGCGCTGAGGAGGAGATCACTAAATCCTACCCAGAAGCAAGCATATTAAGAATAGACAGGGATACAACAAGGAGAAAGACGACCTTTTATAGGGTGTCACGAGAGACCTTTCAAGAAGAGGGGATAACAAATCAGGATACAGACATCATCCTCGGTACTCAGATAATTGCAAAGGGAAACGACTTTCCTTCTGTTACCCTTGCAGGTGCGGTATGGGCAGATGGAGGTCTTCATATCCCTGATTTCCGATCCGGTGAGAGAACCTTCCAGCTTATGACCCAGCTTGCAGAGAAGGTTGGAACCGGGGAAATACCTGGAGAGTTAATAATACAGACCCATAATCCGGATCATTACAGCCTCAGATATATTAAGGCTAACGACTACTATGGTTTCTACAAGGAAGAAATAAGATTAAGAAAGGAACTGAGATATCCACCTTTTTACCGTATCATAAGAATTATTATAAAGTGCGATAACGAAGAAGGGCTGGTGAAAAAGATCCCTGAACTAAAAGGGATAATAAAAGCTTCAGACACTAAAGATATAGAAATTCTCGGACCGGCTCCTGCACACATTTACAAACTGAAGGGAATGTACAGATGGCACCTGATCCTTAAGGGGAAGAGTCATGTATCCCTTCATAACTATGCATCGAGACTGAACGAGACTATAAAGGAGAGGAAGTTTCCAGGTATCAGGATAGATATAGATGTAGATCCGATAAGGATGGTATAGTCTTAATTACATCTGGGTTAAGTCCTTAAAATCCGCGACCTCTGTAAACTCTTCCTGTGGCTGAACACTATCAGGTTTAAGTCTTGAGTTCGGTCTTATCTTTAGGATCAGGTACTTTATGCCATATACCTTTGCGGTCTTAAGGACAACCAAGGTATCATCGATAAGGAGTGTACTTTCTTTATTAAACTCGAGTATCCTTTCTGCCTCCTTCCAAAATTCCTGGGTCTCCTTGGGAAAACCTACATCAAAGGAGGAAATCACATGATTGAAGTATCCCCCTATGGCTGTCTTCTTGAGTTTTATATCTATGCTCTTATAATGGGCATTCGTTACAAGGGATACCTTTTTGCTGTTCCTTCTGAGCATCGAGAGAAAATCTTCCACATAGGGGTGGGCCTCTATAAGGTGTTTTATCTGCTCTTTGAGAACAGGTATATCGAGGTCAAGTTCACCTGACCAGAAGTCAAGATCTGTCCAGTTCAATGTCCCCTCATGTGCCTTATACTTCTTAAAGAGTTCCTCCTTTGCCTTCCCGAAGGTTATATTGTTCTTTTCAGCATATTTTTCGGGTACGAGATGTTCCCAGAAATAGTCATCAAAGTATCTATCAAGGAGGGTTCCGTCCATATCGAGGAGGACATGATTTACTCTGTGCCAGTCAACTATATTTTTAGATTCTTTGTCCATATAGGTTTTCATCATTATAACATATCATACAATTAGGTGTCCTTGACTTTACAATGTTCATCCATTAAATTAAAACTATGGCGATTTCTACTGAGTTAATACCGTCTTACCTCAATCTTTCTAAGACTGAATTCAAGGAAAGGGTAAGGAATGCCTACGAAATCCTTAAGGAATGTACATTATGCCCGAGGGACTGCAGGGTCAACCGCCTCGAAGGCGAGAAGGGGGTTTGCAGGACCGGGAGTAAGCCATTTGTGTCAAGCTATAACCCACACTTTGGAGAAGAAAGACCATTAGTAGGAAGGCATGGGTCGGGTACTATCTTTATGACCAACTGTAATCTACTCTGCATCTTCTGTCAGAACTACGCAATAAGCCACATCGGAGAAGGGGAGGAGATATCTCTCGATGAACTTTCTAATATTATGCTCTACCTCCAGAAACTCGGATGTCATAATATAAACTTCGTAACCCCGACACACCAGGTGTCTCAGATTCTCTGTGCCCTCGAGATTGCGATAGAAAAGGGTTTAAGGATTCCCCTCGTATATAACTCTGGAGGATATGAATCTGTAGAAACATTAAAAATCCTTGATGGGATTATCGATATCTATATGCCTGATTTTAAATACTCCGATCCTGAGCCAGCACTTAAATACTCGAAGGCAAAGAATTATCCTGAGGTCGCTAAGGCATCTATAAAGGAGATGCATAGACAGGTGGGAGACCTTATCATTGATGAAAGGGGAATAGCATTTAGGGGTCTCCTTGTAAGACACCTTGTATTTCCAGAAGGACTGGCAGGGACGAGAGAGATTGTGAGGTTCCTTGCTGAAGAGATATCTATGAATACATATCTTAATGTGATGGACCAGTATTACCCCTGTTACAGGGCCTTTGCAAATCCTCCCCTTAACAGGAGGATAACAGGAAAGGAATTCTCAGAGGCAGTGAATATGGCTCTTGAGTCTGGTCTCAAAAGGCTCGATGGTATTAAGGTCTGATGATCTTCGAAATCCTCCTTTTTTGTTGTGATATTCCTTTTGGTATTTCATCCTTATATTATCCCGAATCTAAACTGTCATAGGATTTTCAAGTCTGAATTGACGTCTCTTTATGGGTAGGGGAGGCTTTAGCCTCCCTACAAAGATCCTAATAATAGGAATCATTAGAAAGGAATTTTCTTGATATATTTCTATACTGGGCGACTGAAGTCGCCCCTACCCAATATGACAGTTTAGATTTGGAAAAATGTGACAACTGAGATTTGGAATAACATCCTTACTTTTCCTTGACACCCCTTAATGTGTATGTTATTTTTTAAATTCAGGTACTAAGACCATTGGTATGGTAGAAGATCCTGTTGAGAAGATTCAGTAAACCAGAAAGGGTTATTAAGTTTTATCTAAGTAGAAAGCGGGCGTAGCTCAGTTGGTAGAGTACAAGCTTCCCAAGCTTGGTGTCGCGGGTTCGAGACCCGTCGCCCGCTCCATTTAAATTCCGTTGCGGATTTCTTTTAAACTAATGCTTCAATCTCGCTACCTGTATTTTTATTTATAGATATGGAAATTATCCTTTTGAATCGTACAGCAAGGATACTGTCAGGTCACCCCTGGGTTTTCTCTAATGAGCTTAGAGTGAGCCCAAAGAGGTATGAACCAGGTTCACTTTTAGAACTGAGAGATAGAAAGAATGACTTCATCGGAATCGGCTACATTAATCCACACTCCCTGATCGCAATAAGAATCCTCACACGAAAGCGGGAAGAAATAAACCATGATTTTTTCAGGAAGAGAATACTGCAGGCCATCGAATACAGGAATCGCTTTTTGGAGGAGAGGGAGTCCTTCCGTGTAATCTATAGCGAAGGTGATTGTCTGCCTGGACTGATAGTGGATAAGTATGGCAATTCCCTTTCAATCCAGTTTCTTACCCTCGGGATGGAGAGGTGGTCAGAGATTGTTATAGAGATTCTCGATGAGATATTCTCACCATCTCTGATCGTCCTCAGAAATGATAGCCAAGCCAGATTGCTTGAGGGACTTGAGATAGAGAAAGGAATAATTAAAGGTGAACTTAAAGAATGCCTTATGATAAAAGAAAATTCACTCTTTTTTGAGGTTGATCCTCTATCCGGACAGAAGACAGGCTTTTTCCTTGATCAGAGAGAAAACAGGATAGCCTTCAGCAGACTTATAGGCGATGGGATAGGACTTGACCTCTTCTGTTATTCAGGTGCATGGGCTCTTCATCTGGCAAACAGAGGTGCGGATGTTATAGGAATTGATAACTCCGATTATGCCATCTCACAGGCAAAGAGGAATGCTGAGTTGAATAGGTTATCTGACAGATGCAAGTTTATAAAGGGTGAAGTCTTTAAGTTCCTGAGGGATGAGGTATCAAGTGGAAATCACTATGACTTCATAGTCCTTGACCCACCAGCATTTGTCAAAAGTAAATCTAAGTTAAAAGAGGCACTCAGGGCATACAGGGAGATAAACTCGAACGCTTTCAGATTACTCGGCAGGGGAGGACTTATTGCTACATCTTCATGCTCTCACCATATCAGCAGAGAATTATTCATGGATATGCTAAGATCATCGGCTAAGGAAGCAGGAAGGGAAGTGAGACTTATTGAGATGAGGTCTCAGACAAAGGATCACCCTGTCTTAATTTCAGTACCTGAAACAGAATATCTTAAGTGTGCCTTTCTTAAGGTAGATTAATCGCTGTGAACTTGCATAAATTAGGTTGAAGTGATATAAATCACTTCAAGTCGGTGATTCGTAGAGGTATTTGAGGATAAGGATTATGGGAAGACTTGAGAGGGGATTAGTTCACATCTATACAGGTAATGGCAAAGGTAAGACAACAGCCGCGTTTGGATTAGCCGTAAGGGCACTCGGAGAAGGACTTAAGGTCCTCATATTCCAATTCTTGAAGGGGAACGCGCCCCTTACAGGCGAGACAGCTTTAATTAAGGTTATTACAAGGGGTGCAAAGATAATCCGATTTTTAGACGAAAAACACCCGATATTTGTACCTGAAGAAAGGTTTGTTGAGAAAAAACTTAAGGAACAGATAGAGAAAGACTTTTCCGCTGCGAAGGAGATTATAATAAAAGGTGACTATGACCTCGTAATTCTCGATGAGATCAATAATGTAATGAAGAACGGGTGGTTGAGTAAAGGTGAGGTTCAGGATCTGATCAGGCAAAGACCGAAGAATGTGGAACTCGTCCTTACCGGAAGAGGCGCTCCAGAGGAGATCATAGAGATGGCGGACTATGTAACCGAGATGAAGTTAATAAAACATCCTTCCCAAAAAGGGGTAAAAGCAAGGAGGGGGATAGAATTTTGAAGAGGGTGGATAAAGAGATTATAGATATTTTGAAGTTCGATGAAAAGGGCCTTATCCCTGCTATCATACAGGATATCAATAACAATGAGGTTCTTATGATGGCATATATGGACAGGAAAGCCCTCGAGATGACAATAAATTCAGGATTCACGCATTTCTGGTCGCGGTCAAGAAAGGAATACTGGAAGAAGGGAGAGACCTCCGGGAATGTCCAGGAGGTCAAAGAGATATTCTATGACTGTGACGAAGACACTTTACTCGTAAGAGTGATACAGCACGGCTCAGGAGCGTGCCATACAGGGGAGAAGACATGCTTCTATAGAAAATTACTTAAAGACAAGGAAGAATGAATGGACTGTATATTCTGTAAGATAATTTCAGGAGAAAAAAAGGGCAGAAAAATCTATGAGGATGAGCTTGTATACGCCTTTGAGGATATTAATCCCCAGGCACCTGTCCATATTCTGTTAGTCCCGAAGAAACATATTCCCACTCTCTTAGACCTGAAGGAGAAAGACAAAGAGCTTATGGGTCATCTCTATATGATTGCTAATAGATTAGCAAAAGAGAGGGGGGTAGCCGATAGGGGATTCAGGACACTTATCAACTGCAACCCTGAGAGCGGGCAGACAGTGTATCATATACATCTTCATTTACTCGGTGGAAGAATGATGCACTGGCCTCCAGGTTAAAGAAGGGTTAGGTCTTATTTATATGTTATCCCGAATCTAAACTGTCATAGGATTTCCAAGTCTGAATTGACGTCTCTTTATGGGTAGGGGAGGCTTTAGCCTCCCTACAAAGATCCTAATAATAGGAATCATTAGAAAGGAATTTTCTTGATATATTTCTATACTGGGCGACTGAAGTCGCCCCTACCCAATATGACAGTTTAGATTTGGAAAAATGTGACAACTGAGATTTGGAATAACAGTTTATATAAAGACTTGACAATGTCGAATAAGTATTTTATAAATTAAAAAATGAAAGGCCTTTTAAACCGGATAGGTTTTATAGGACTCTTCTTCCTGACTATATCAATCACACCTTTTGCCTCTGCTAATTCCTCCCTTATTACTGAAACCGACGAAGTTGCCAAACTCTTAGGAAAACCAAATATAATTATAATAGATGGAAGGGATAAAGAGGAGTATGATAAGTCCCACATACCAGGAGCGATAAATATTCCAAAGGAAACTTTTAGAGCACCAGAGGATATTATTTATAAATCGAGACACGGCTTTTTGACGTCACCCGAAAAGACAGAGAAGGTCTTTGGAGGTATCGGCATTGATGAAAATACACGGGTTATTGTTTATGGCACAAATGCCTTCCCGAATTCGACTATCGTTTTTGCTGTATTGAAACAATACGGACATGAAAATGTCCAGGTGATGCGAGGAGAGATCGAGAAGTGGGTAAAAGAAGGACGTCCATTAACAAAAGAGGTTCCAGTACCGAAAAACAGGAGTTTTAAGGCAAGACCGAACCAGAAACTTGTGGCGACAAAGGACTGGATTATTAAGAATAAAGGTAAAGTAGTTATAATTGATATGCGGAGTTTCGGGGAGTATACAGGACTTGAGAGTGCGGGGAATAGGAGAGAAGGACATATCTCAGGAGCCCATCCTGTAGAGTGGAAAGAACTGTCAGGTAAAGAGACTGTTAAATCAAATGAAGAGATGTTTTCTGTATTAAAGAATAATGGTGTTCCTCTTGATAGAGAAAAGGAATATATCACCTACTGTAACTGGGGTGTAGGACGCGGGACTGCCGGTTTCTTTTATCTTAAGGTGCTCGGCTTTGAAAATGTCCGTGTTTATGGTGGAAGTATGGAGGAATGGTCAGGGGATTCAACCCTGCCCGTTACTACCCCAGAGCTTCTGGGACTGGAATGATTTTCAGAGAATTAATGGAGGTGGTTATGTTTAAAAAAGCAAGAACGGTTTTATGGATTCTGTCTTTTATTGTTGCAGTCGCTCCAGCTGCTCATTTATCTGCTTCTGAATTTACCATAATGCAGGGAAGGCTTATAGATGAAGACTGCCTGTTGGCAAAGAAGAATCCCTGTCCTCTTGAGAATTTTACAGGACAGAGGCTTGTCCTCCTTACTCTCGATGAGGTTGCCTACAGGATACAACCACAGGGCATAGCGGATTTTAAACTCAATAATGCCTATGGTCAGGTTGTTGTTGTGAAGGGGATGAAACAGGGGGATACCATCAGGGTTGCTGACCTTTTTAGGCCAGAGAAGGCATTAACAAAGGCCTGGAAGTAATTCCTCCGGTAAGTTTGCCGGAAAATAAGTCATGGCAAAGAGATCTGGTAAAAAAATAAACAGAAGGACTTTTCTTAAGACCACAGGCGGAATAATCGCCTCTACCGCCCTATTCGGACTACCCTTTGAGGCTAAAGGAACTGTACCCAAAGGGAGAGAGAAATCTATCCCTGATGAGGTAGGCCAGAAGACACTCGATCTATACAGTTCGCTCTTTGAATACTCAAGGGGCAGGACAACAGGTTTTTCACCCCACTGTATAAACTGCAAGGGAAACTGCGCCTGGCAGACCTTTGAGAATGAAGGAAGGATAGTCAGGGAAGAGCAGGTTGCAGGATACCCGCAGATAAGTCCTCACATACCCGATGCAAACCCGAGAGGGTGTAATAAGGGAGCGATCCATTCCCAGTCCCTTTATGAAAAGGATAGGCTTTTATACCCGATGAAGAGGATCGGAGAACGTGGCAGTAGCAAATGGAAGCGTATAAGCTGGGATGATGCCTTTACAGAGATAGCAGAAAGAATTGTGGAAAAACTTTCGAGAGGAGATTTTGCAAAGATCATGGTCTATCCAGGAACAGGTATCCTCTCTCCATTAAAAAGGGCTGCGGGTTTACGTTTCGGTTCACTCATCGGCGCTGTAAGATACAATATTGCAAGTCCCCTCGGCGATATGTTTCCTGGTGCAACCATAGCTTATGGTAACTCCCTTATAGGCACCACCTCAGAGGCATGGTATGAGGCTGATTATCTAATGATAATAGGTGTAAATCCAATGGTTGCACGAATACCTGATGCCCATTATATAAATGAAGGCAAATATAAAGGTAACAGGGTGGTGACAATCTCCCCGGAGTATAACCCAACTGCCAGGGCAAGCACTCTCTGGATACCAATAAATGTGGGAACTGATAGTCTCTTTACTGCCTCTATGAACCATGTCATATTGAAGGAAAAACTCTACAATGAGGAGTTTATAAAGGAGCAGACAGACCTTCCATTCCTGGTAAAAGTAAAGGACAGGAAACTCCTGAGGGGTTCTGATATTCTGCCATGGGGACGGCCTGATATCTTTTATCTCTACGACCTCGCTTCATCCATGCCTGTTGAGGCACCCGGTACTGCTGGAAGTGATATAAAAAGCATCAGATTGGGCAGGATAAGACCTGCCCTCAAAGGGAGATGGACTGTTAAGACAGCTACAGGTGAGGAGATAGAGGTGACAACGGCATTCGAGATACTCAGGAAAGAGCTTAAGAAGTTCTCTCCGGAAGAGACTCAGAAATTTACCGGCATCCATCCTGATATTGTTTATGAAGAGGCACGCCATTTTGCGAAGGCAGAGAAGGCTATCATAGTGGAAGGATACCGCACGCACAAATATTTCTGGGGTATACTTGCCATGTGGGGTCAGGCACTCATGCTTGCCCTTACCGGACATGGGGGAAGGACAGGAGCCCTCGATTTTGACAATGAGTGGAATCTGGGTGATTTAGGTCCGCTCTCATCACCCCTCCCTCCCCGTTTTGGTTCAGGATTTTTAGGTGATTGGTTTGATATGGACTATAAGGAGGGTTTCCTCAGGCATTATGACGAGAATGAGTTTAAGGAAACGACAGGATTTTCCAAAAATGAGATCATCAGGCTTGCCGAGACTGCTGTAAAAGAGAATGGATTCGATTATTTCGGGAAACCAGAAATAGTAATCCTTGTAGGTGATAATAAGTTTCCAAGGTCTTCTGCCCAGAAGATGAGCCAGAATGCCTTCTTTAAAACTGTTGAACTCCTTGTGACTCTCGACTTCCGTATGAGTTCATCAGGACACTATGCTGATTTCCTTCTACCTACAACAACAGCATATGAAGGATGGGACCTGCGTATGGATCCTGGTTACTGCAGGTTCGCAAATCTCATGTCTCCTCCAGAGGGGCTTAAGCTCCCGGGAGAGATCAAATCAGAGTGGGAGATATTTGAAGGTCTTTCGAAGAAGATCAATGAAGTCTCTAAGAAAAAAGGTATATCTTCGCTGGAAGATAAGACCTTCAAAGATCCGAAGAACCCATCTTTACCTTTAAAAAGAAAACTCCATACCCTTTATGAAGATTTTATAACACTCGAAGAAGACACCACAGCATTGACTGATAGGGACCTCTTCGGGTGGCTTTATAGAAGAATACCGCCAGTCAGGCATCAGTCTGTGGAGACCACATTGAAACAGGGTTTCGTTACATTAAACTCGGAGGCAGGTCAAACAAGTCCCCTTTATCCTGATAAGCCCTTCTACCCAAACGAACCGCAGGTCTATCTCAAGCGACCCTATATGACTTTATCAGGAAGACAGCAGTTCTATATTGATCACGATATCTATATAAGGCTTGGATGTCATGTTCCTGTGGGGAAGAAATCTGTGAGGCCCTCAAAATTTCCTCTTGCCTTCTTTGATGCACATACCAGATACGCGATCCACACAACCTGGAGGACTATGAAATATCATCAAAGGTTACAGAGGGGAATCCCCTATGTCTGTATAAACCCGGTAACTGCTGAAAAACGGAATATAAAAGATGGAGACATAATCAGGGTCTTTAACGATATCGGAGAGTTTAAATGTATGGCAAAGATAACAGGGAAGATACCACCTCATTCAATCTGGACAGAGCATGGCTGGGAGGACATCCAGTTTGAAGGAGGGAAGGGTTATAACAATGTCCTCGCCCCTGTACTGACACCGCTTGAACTTGTAGGCAGATATGGACATCTTACATTTTCCGTATTCTGGGATGGAAATCGTATCATGGGTGAATCATCTGTTGAGATAGAAAAGGTGGGTTAAGATGCAGATCGCAATGGTGATAGACCTGAATAAATGCATCGGCTGTCAGACCTGTACAATGGCCTGTAAGACCCAATGGACTTTAGAAAAAGGTCGTGAATATATGTACTGGAACAATGTGGAGACTATGCCTGGGAAGGGGTATCCAAAGGGTTATATGGATATGAATACAGGATTTAATGAAAATAAAGAAGTGGTTTTGGGACCTTTACCATCCCTCGTCGATTATGGTAAGCCCTGGGAGTTTAATTATGGAGGGTTTATAGAGGGAAAGAATAAAGTGATAGGACCTGAAGAAGTACCTCTCTGGGGGCCAAACTGGGATGAAGAGGTCGGTGAAGGGGACTACCCGAATAATTTCTATTTCTATCTCCCAAGACTCTGTAATCACTGTACAGACCCAGCCTGTCTCGCTGCATGTTCCCGTAAAGCCATATATAAGAGAAAAGAGGATGGTATAGTCCTCGTTGACCTCGAGAAGTGCCGTGGATACAGGGATTGTGTGGAGGCATGCCCGTATAAGAAGGTCTACTTTAACACTTACTTAAAAAAGGTTGAGAAATGCATCATGTGTTTTCCGAGGCTTGAGAAGGGCATTCCTTCTGCCTGTGCGAGGCAGTGTGTTGGAAGGGCGCGCTGGCAGAGTTATCTGGAGGATAAAGAAGGGCCTGTTCATAAACTCGTTAAGGTATGGAAGGTTGCCCTGCCATTAATGCCAGAGAAGGGTACATCACCTAATGTGTTTTATATTCCTCCTTTTTCTCCTCCAGCCTTTGATAGAGATGGGAGACCGACAGATAAACCACGGATACCCGTGAGTTATTTAAAGAGACTCTTTGGTGATGATGTAGAAAATGCGCTAAATATCCTTAAGGAAGAAATCAATAAAAAGTCGAATGGAAAGCCTTCAGGGCTTATGGATATACTTATAGCCTACAGACATAAGGATATGTTTAAAATTTAGTAGATTCAGCTTTTGCAATCAGAAGTTTCGCTGCGGATTTCTTGTTATCTCTTCCCTTTATTTTCCGAGAACAGTCCCCTCTGGGCTTGAAGTTTCTGAACTTTAATTTTATACTACTCCACAATTGGGGAGTCGTCCAGTGGTAGGACGGCAGACTCTGGATCTGCTTACAGGGGTTCGAATCCTCTCTCCCCAGCCAATTATTAAAAGTTACTCCTTTTGGAGAGAGGATTTTATTTTATGGAAACCCTTTTATCAGTTCAGGATCTTAAAACGTATTTTTACACAGGCGACGGTCCTATTAAGGCGATAGACGGTCTCAGTTTTGACCTTATTAAAGGGACTGTTTTTGGTTTGGTTGGAGAGTCTGGATGTGGAAAAAGCGTTACAGCCCTCTCGATAATGAGAATCCTGCCACCTGCAGGGAAAACAGTTTCAGGAAAAATAATCTTTAAGGGGGATGATCTCCTCAATAAGACAGAGGCAGAGATGAGGGGAATAAGGGGAGGGGAGATCTCTATGATATTCCAGGAACCTATCGCTTCCCTTAATCCAATCTTTACTATTGGGTATCAGATAGAAGAGGCGATACTTTCACATCTGAAGGTAAGTAAAAGAGAGTCAAAGAAACGGGTTGTGGAACTCCTTAAGGCAGTAGGAATGCCTTCTCCTGAGATAAGGGTGAAGGACTATCCACACCAGTTAAGCGGTGGGATGTGCCAGAGGGTAATGATAGCGATGGCGATGGCCTGCGAACCCTCTCTGATTATAGCTGATGAACCGACGACCGCCCTCGATGTTACTATCCAGGCACAGATACTCGATCTGCTAAGGAAGATACGAGAGGAATCAGGGACATCGATGATTATGATTACCCATGATCTTGGTATCATAGCAGAGATGGCAGATTCAGTTGCCGTAATGTATACAGGGAGGATTGTTGAATCTACCGACACAAGGACAATCTTCAGAGATCCAAGGCATCCCTATACAATTGGACTTCTCGACTCATTGCCCAAAGGGAAAGGTGAAAAACTTGTAGCAATCCCCGGGATGGTACCAAAGCCCTCAGAGCTTCCAGAGGGATGCAAGTTTTCTACAAGATGCAGGTATGTTATAGAAGAATGTCAGAGTTCAGAGCCTCCTTTGAAAGAAATAGATACCGGACATTGGGTGAGATGCATAAGATCAGGAGAGATCAAACGTCTATGATTAACAGCAACCTTCTGACAGTCAGAGACCTTAAAAAATATTTTGATACAAGAGCTGGATTCCTCAAAAAACCTGCACCTGTCCATGCTGTCGATGGGGTTAATCTTAATGTAGGTCAAAAGGATGTCCTCGGTCTTGTCGGGGAATCGGGATGCGGGAAATCAACCCTTGGTAGATCTATCCTGAGACTTATTGAACCAACAAGCGGAGAAATAATCTTCGATGGAGAGGATATGATGAAGGTGGATAACAGGAGGCTAAGGGCATTGAGGAGGAAAATGCAGATTATATTCCAGGACCCCTTTTCTTCCCTTAACCCGAGAAAGAGGGTTATAGATACGGTGGGAGAGCCTTTTATAATTTATGGAATGGCAAAAGGTAAAGCACTTAAAGAACGGGTAGTATCTATCCTCGAGAAGGTTGGTCTTTCATCTGATTCACTTTACCGTTACCCCCATGAATTCAGCGGTGGCCAGAGGCAGAGGATAGGGATTGCGAGAGCCCTTGCCGTTGAGCCAGTGTTCATAGTTGCAGATGAACCCCTCTCTGCACTCGATGTCTCGATCCAGGCACAGATTATAAATCTCCTCCAGGAACTTCAGACATCATTAGGGATTTCTTTTCTCTTTATATCCCATGACCTGAAGGTTGTCCGCCATTTCAGTGAAAGAGTTACAGTAATGTATTTGGGGATAATAGTTGAAACCGGAAAGACAGAAGATATCTTCACTAATCCGCAGCACCCTTATACCGAGGCACTCCTTACTGCGATTCCAATGCCCGATCCTTCCACAAAAAGGAAAAAGATAATTCTTGCCGGAGATGTACCGAATCCTGCACAGATTCCCCCTGGTTGCCGTTTCCACCCCCGATGTCCTAAAAGGATAGAACCCTGCGATAAGATTAGACCGAAGACTACAGATTTAGGGGGAGGTCATTCAGTAGAATGTCATCTGCGGGGTTGATGGTTTATCTCTAATGCTTATCCTCGGCATTGATACCTCCTGTGATGAGACGGCTGCAGCAGTTGTTATAAATGGCAAGACTATCCTTTCCAATATCGTCTCTTCACAGGTAGATATTCATAAAAGATACGGAGGGGTTGTACCGGAGCTTGCATCGAGGTCACACATAGAGACTATTTCCCCCATCGTTGAGAAAGCCCTTGGGGATGCAAAAATAAAGGTTGCTGACCTTTCGGCTATAGGAGTAACAAAGGGGCCTGGCCTTGTGGGTTCTCTACTTGTGGGTGTTTCCTTTGCCAAGGCACTTTCATATTCGACAGGGATACCACTTGTAGGAGTAAACCACATTGAGGGTCATATTGCCTCGATATTCTTAGAGGTAAAAGTTTCTTTTCCATTTATCTCCCTTGTTGTATCGGGTGGTCATACAGTTCTTTATTATGTGAAGAATTTTGGTGAATATGAAGAACTCGGTAGAACCAGAGATGATGCAGCAGGAGAAGCCTTTGATAAGGTAGCAAAGATTCTGAACTTGGGCTATCCTGGTGGACCAATTATAGACCAGATTTCTCTAAAAGGGAATCCCCATGCTGTGAAGTTTCCGAGACCATACCTACCTAACTCCTTCGATTTCAGCTTCAGCGGTCTGAAGACAGCTGTTGTAAACTATATGAGAGATATAGAAAAACTTGGCCACTTCCCGAGAAAGAAGGAGAAAGAGATAGGGATTGCTGATATTGCAGCATCTTTTCAGCAGGCGGTCATTGATGTATTGATATATAAAGTATTAAAGGGGGCCGAGAGGAAGAATGTCAAAAGGATTGTCCTTTCAGGAGGGGTTGCAGCAAACAGTAGCCTCAGACGTGAGATTACAGAAAAAGCGAAGGATAAAGGTTTAAAGGTTTTCATTCCGAGACCCGATCTCTGTACAGATAATGCAGCTATGATTGCTGCTATAGGTTATCACTATCATAAAAGGGGGATCCATGCATCCCTTGACCTCAACCCCGGGGCATACCTTCCGTTGTAAAACGTAAAGAGCGAATATCATGAAATTAAGATGAATGAATGTTCAGAATGTCATAGTAAATCGATATCGTGCCATATCACAACAAAGAGTAATGTAGAAATGAACAGGAGACTTTGGGAAAATTCTTTCCATGTAACACCAATGAAAGAGACTTTTAACACCTACACCTATTTCTCTCTGCATTGCCATCCGGATTTATATGACTTATATAAGGCTTATCCATCCTCTGATTTCTCAGAATACTCAAACTTTTAGATTTTAACACCTCTAATAACATCTTTTAGATCTTTTCCTTCTTGAAATGAGCGGCTATCCGATCTTAATACCGCAAACTGGGCAAGTTTCCACATCAATAGGGGGTGATATTGCTACAATAAGTCGTAAGGTGTTTTTTCCAATGTTTTCTAACCCGATTCCGGCTCCAACTGGGACATAGAGTGCGGTTTCAGGTTCAATGATTTGTTTTTCTTCATTAACTGAGAAGGCCCCTCGACCTTCAAGAACATAAATCGATACATCCGCCAGACCATGCTTATGGACTGGTATCCTTCCTCCAGGTTCTATCGTAACAACAAAGAGCATAGCATTCTTCGATCCTACTGTATTTGGGTTTATCAATTGCCATAAAGCAAATCCCTCTCCTTTCGTCTCCTCAATGTCAGCTAATTTAACAACTTTCATAAGATAACCCTCTCTTACTATGGAATTAAATTTATCCTTTAAAAATATATCGAATTTCTAAAGCCAGCCCAATACCAAAAATGTATCCCGATTTATCGGGACAAGCGAAGCGGCATTTTGAGTATCGGAAGGCGCACGGGCGATGTTTGATGGCTGGCGCGAGACTTGTTGTTGCAAAGCTCGTGACAGATGGCAAATAATAATGTCTTGTAAACGCCTGTGCGTTTGTTATGTGGAGTGGGGTGCGTGTATTATCCCTTTAAAGCAAATTCAACAACAGAAACTGAGCGCTTAACACCAAAACTCTTCTTGTGCAACTTAATGCGCTCAAGTTCATGCAATGTTTCTGCTTCAAGATAACTTTCTCCACAGTGTGGACAGGTAACAACAGGGACATTTCCTATAACGAAAATGTCTTTGCCCTTACCATAGGTCCTTGCAACCCTGCGGATACGTGCACCTTGTTTCCCACAATTATCACAAATCATTTCTCTCCCTGTTCCCATAGCAATATTATATCACATATACCGTTATTATAACCAACTTCCCTGTTGGACTCAATTTCACAATAACTTCAACTTCTCCTCCAGAGATTGATTTTCCATTTATCCGATATTTCCATTCTGCTGTTTCTTTATCTTTCTGGCGCTCTAAAGTTTTCCCAGTAAGTATGCAACTCTCAACATCATAGATAGTCAGGTAGTCGTTGTTCATTTCCTCTTCACCATGAATTGTCATCACATATTCCCGCTTGCGAATCTTATCCCGCATCTCTTTCAAAATTCGATCAAACACTGATATCCTCTAATTATGGTTTTTTATTGTCTTTGTTCCCCGCACCCCATTTCAGATAACGGTTCCTGTGCAAAAGAAGCCCGAAGGGTTTGACCCTTTAGTCTTTTGCAACGTGTTAGCCGTCCGTTGCAGGCATCTTAAAAGAGCCGCTACATTTTCCCTTAAGGAATTGCTACTTCTTTTTCTTTTACAACACTGGAAAGTGAATTAAGTATAAAGTCTTTTGCATCAAGTATTTCAAGAAGAACAGGCGCACCATCTTTAGAGAAATGGATAATCATTTGCCCTTCTTCTTCAGCATAATCTATTGGTTTGTCTGAAAGCTCTATAAGAAGGGCATCAACATCCTTACTGTATTTAATCTTTCTCATATCTTGACCTCCTTCCAGGATAAACAGTTACAACCCAAATCTTCTCAGGTTTAGTTTCGTATACAATCCTAAGAACATGTGTCTCATCAAATCCCTTTTGAGCAATTGACCGCCCCTTGTAACCTACCTCTATTTTATCAGGAAACCTAATAATATCTTCAATAATTTCTTTTGAAATATTAATGCCATGGGACTTTAATATCTCGATTTTTAGTAAAGAATGAGAGCTAAATTCTATTGGAGCTGACATAAGCAACCCTTTACCTCAGTTTGTTTAAGTTATTGTTCGCTGTTAGCCGACCGTTGCAGACGTTACTTAAAATAGAACCGTTGTACTAGCTCAATAATTCGGTAACTTTTTGTAGTTTATCAAAAGG
>CAKKSD010000031.1 GCA_919902995.1 Thermodesulfovibrionia bacterium | reverse complement strand
ATTAGGACATTTCTATTTTGGCTAATTAGGACATTATCATTTTGGTGTTACAGCATTTCAGGATGGTGTAGAGAGACTGTTCATCAATGACCTCGATAACGAGTGTTGCTGTTACTATTTCGGACTCAAGGTCTGTTACTGACCTTTTTTAAATAATTTTCTCTGACGAATCTCTTTTCTTCTGCCTTGCTTCTTATCTCTCCATTAAGCCTCCCCTCAAGGAGTCTGTCAAGAATCTTTTTATAAAGTGGACCGGGTTCTATCCCCATTTCTTTAAGATCACTACCGCTAAGACTAACCTTAACCTTCTGAAGTTCTGTAAGATGAAGAGAGATATACCTCTTAGAGGTCTCATCCTTAGCCTTCGCCATCATAAAGAGAAGAATCTCTAAGGGAATGGGTTTGAGGAGTCTATATATCCTGTTCGGCTTCATCCTCTTCTCCTTAAAAAATTCATAGAGAATGACCCTTGTATCTTCTCTGCCCTTCAGGATTTTCTCTCTTAACCTTTCCGGGATAGAAAGGCGTTCACATGTCTCAGTGACTTCATCATTCTTGAGTTCATCCATCATACACACGAAAAAGATAAGCCATTTTTCTATCTTTCCTTCAAGAAAGAGGAGTTTGAACCATGACAGGGTCTCCTGGATACCTTCAAAGATCGCCTCAAGACCCTTAGTGAAAACAAGCCTTGGATGGATAAAACGGAGGAGGTCGAACTCAGCCATCCTTTTTAAAGCCTTAAGGGGCTCCGCCTCGGAAAAGATCAGAACAAGTTCCCCATAGAGCCTCGGCCCTGATAGCTTATGAAACAGATCCATCTTAACAGCAGACTTTATCAGATTGGCTGTATGTTTCCCTATCTTGAAGTTGAACCTCTGCTCAAACCTGATAGCCCTGAAGACTCTTGTGGGGTCTTCTATAAAACTCAGATTATGGAGTATCCTTATAACCTTATCCTTTAAATCCCTCTGCCCTCCGAAGAAATCGACAAGGGTACCGTACTCTTTCGCGTTAAGCTTTATCGATAAAGAGTTAATCGTAAAGTCCCTCCTGTAAAGGTCCTTCTTTATAGAGCTTATCTCTACTGTAGGTAATGCCCCTGGTGATTTGTAATACTCTGTCCTCGCTGTAGCAACATCAAATTTAAGTCCATCCTGGAGGAGAATCACGGCAGTCCCGAATTTCTGGTGGCTCTTTACTCTTACTGATAGCTCTTTAGATATACGATTAGCAAATGCTATCCCATCTCCTTCTATTACAATATCGATATCAAGACTTTCATCCTGAATAAGGTTCGGTGCAAGGAGTATATCCCTCACAATCCCCCCAACAAGATAAGCGGAGAACCCGAAACCTTCTGCAATAGAGCCGACCTTTTTAAGGGTTTCTATAACTTTCGCAGGGAGTCTGTCTTCCATCAATGCTGCTACATTCTTCCTAAGACCGCCCCCTTTTACCAACCCTTCCTCAGGGATCCTCTCTTTTCTAAGGATGTCCTCATGGAGTGATCTAAGAAGGTCTGTCCTTGTAATCGCACCAAGAATTCTTGATCCATCCAGAACCGGCATAAACCTCTGGTTATGTTCTATCATCGTCTCTTCAATCTTGCTCACAGGGGTATCAACGGTGGCTATATGTACATCGGTTGTCATAAGTTCTGAGACCCTGGTTTCTCCAAGATTATGAAAAAGGGATTTCTCAACAACCTCCCTCGATATAAGACCAAGGAAGGCCTCTCCTTTAAGCACGGGGAGTACATTCACACCATAACGGGTCATAACATCCTCTGCCTCTTTAATTGTGGTAGAATCCTGGATTGTCTTTACAGGGGATGTCATAATCCTTCTTGCTGTATCTTTTGCTATAATCTTTTTTCTTAAGACATCAACAAGTTTAGATTCAAACTCATTTAATGAAATATCCCTTATCATTGCATATGAGGCAGTAGAATGACCACCTCCTCCAAATTCAGAGGCTATCTCCCTTACATCGACTGAAGGGACCCTGCTTCTTGCAACCATATGGATTCTCTCATCCATCCTCACAGCCACAAAGAGTACATCCAATCCTTCCATATCCCTCATCTTGTGGACAAGGACTGCCAGTTCAGGCAAATATTTTTCTGTGGAGGCTGTTGCCACAACAACCTTTATACCTCCTATGAGGTAACTCTTACTTGACTGGATGAGTTCATTAAGAAGACTTAACTGTTCCCGGTCGAGTTCTCTTGTTATAAAATCTGATACCACCTTGAGGTCAGCACCCTTGGAGATAATGTAAGCAACCGCTAAAAGGTCTCTTTCAGTAGTCGTAGGAAAGGTAAGCGACCCTGTCTCTTCATATATCCCGAGGGCAAAGATTGTTGCCTCCATAGGGGTTATCTCGATACCTTTATCTTTCAGGATTTCTATGAAAATGGTGGTGGTAGCACCTACCTCCTCTATTAGTTCTTCCTCACCTTTTATATCACCTCTAATAAAAGGGTGGTGGTCATAGATATGAATCTTAAGTCCAGATCTTCCTATGATATCGGCGAATCTTCCTATCCTTCCTGGGCTCCGCGTATCCACAAGGATAAGTCTCGATATCTCCTGTAATTTTATATTTTTTATCTTGTCAAAAGGAAGATCATAGTTGGTTTTATGAAAGAAGTCCCTTATTCCCTTTTCCTGCGAACCCGGGAAAACAACCTTCGCCTCCGGATATAACTTCTTTGCAGCAACCATAGATGCCAGGGAATCAAAATCGGCATTTGTATGGCTCGTTATAATATCCATTAATTAATATTAGCATAGCAGAGGGTTTTTTGAAACTACCTATATTGGGTTGACATATAACTGTTCCGATGATAATATCAGTTTCACATTCTGGACATAATAAAAAAGAGAAGACAAAATAAGGCAGACTGATTTTGAAGAAATTTAGCCCTATCGACCTTAAAAAGGTAAAGACCTATCCCTTGAAACGCAGGATGTCTAAGGTTTCGCTCTCGGATTTTGGGACACCCTTTAAACCCGGAAAGAGTTTTAAGGATTTTCTTAGCTCATTACCCGGTATACTTGCTGCCAAAGACTTCAAAGAGGTAGCAGATACAATCGCAAAGGCTTATAGAAAGAGGAAACCAATTGTCTTGGGTATGGGTGCACATCCTGTAAAGGTTGGGCTCAATCCCATTATTATTGACCTGATGAGAAGAAGAATCATAACTGCCATTGCGATGAATGGTGCAGGGATTATCCATGATTTCGAGCTCGCCTCAGCAGGAAAGACCTCAGAGGATGTAGCAGAAAGTTTAATCCATGGCAGTTTTGGTATGGCAGAGGAAACAGGCAAAATACTCAATCAGGCGATAATCAAAGGTGTATCAAAGAAAATTGGCATAGGGGAATCTATCGGGAGAGAAATACTTAGAGGCAGGTATCCCTATAAGGATAAAAGCATCCTCGCTACAGGTGCTAAACTCAATATCCCTGTCACAGTCCATGTCGCAATCGGGACAGATATAATCCATATGCACCCTTCTGCTGATGGTTCTGCCATAGGAGAAGGAAGCCATATAGATTTCAGGACTTTTACATCGGTCATCTCCCAACTCGAAGGAGGGGTCTATATAAACCTCGGCTCAGCTGTCATAATGCCTGAGGTATTCTTAAAGGCGCTTACAATTGCAAGAAATCTCGGACATAAGGTAAAAAAATTTACTACTGTGAATATGGATTTTATCCAGCATTACAGACCATCCGTTAATGTACTTGCAAGACCCGGAGGTAAAGGTTATGCCCTCACCGGCCATCATGAGGTTATGTTTCCTCTCCTTGCTGCTGCTGTGCTCGAAAGGATATGAGACCTGTTGTCGACGAAAATAAATGTACAGGCTGTGGCAACTGTGAGGCGTTGTGCCCTGCAGTATTTCAACTCATAGATGAAAAGTCAAAGGTCATAGACCCTGAGGGCTGCGACTTTGCAAACTGCTGTGAGGCAGCAGCCGAAAACTGCCCCGAAGGAGCGATAACAATAGAAGAGGATTAAAAAGATAATACTTGTGGATCATTCTGAACCCTTCGCCATTTGTCGCCCTGAGCAGAGCGAAGGGTCTCATCCTTAAAATGAGATTCTTCGCGGAGCCTGTCCCGAGCAAAAATATGTCATTCCTCCCCCGCACTTGCCTGCCCCACTATGCGGAGCATGGCCGGGGATGCGGGGTCGGAATGACAAGCGAGGGGCTCAGAATGACAAAAACTAAATTTAAATTAGGAGGAATGAATGGAAATGAAAGAAGTCTCGATGCCAGGGAAAAAGAGGATAGTCCTTGTTGCCCATGATAATAAGAAAAGGGCTCTCCTTGAATGGGCAAAGTTTAATAAGGGTTCACTTTCAAAGCATATATTATATGCAACAGGAACAACAGGTAAATTGCTCCAGACAGAACTCGGACTCGAGATAAACAGGTTCCTTAGCGGGCCTCTGGGTGGAGACCAGCAGATAGGAGCAAAGATAGCAGAAGGGGAGATGGATGTTGTTATATTCTTCTGGGACCCCCTCGAACCCCAGCCACACGATGTGGATGTCAAGGCGCTCCTCAGAATCGCAGTTGTCTATAATGTCCCCATAGCCTGTAACAGGGCTTCTGCAGACTTCATCGTCTCTTCTTCCTTAATGTCATCTGAATACAGCAGGATTGTTGAGGATTATGAGAAGAAATGAATATCTCTCTTTTAACATTAGGATGTCCGAAGAATCAGGTAGATTCTGAGAATCTCTTAAATAGATTACTTGAGAATGGGCTTTCCGTTAAGAACGATCCCGATGAAGCAGATGTACTCCTCATAAATACATGCGGTTTCATAGAGGATGCAAAAAAGGAATCTATTGACGAAATACTCAAGCTCTCTGAGTTAAAGAACAACGGGAAAAAGCTCATCGTCTTTGGATGTCTGTCACAGAGGTATAGGAACGAACTTCTTAAAGAGATTCCTGAGATAGATGCTATCTTTGGGGTGGGGGAAGAGAATAGAATAGTAGAATATTGTGAATCAGTCCTCAGTCCACAGTCCCCAGTTCTCAGCCAAAGAATTAAAATATTAAACAGACTTTCTACTCCCGACTCCAGACTCCAGACTGAATCTTACGCTTATCTTAAAATAGCCGAAGGATGCAGTAAAAAGTGCACCTTCTGTGTGATACCGTCAATAAGAGGACCCTTCAGGAGTTTCTCACCCGAGAGCATATTAGAAGATGCAGAGAATAAAATCGAATCAGGAATAGGGGAACTTATACTCGTTGCCCAGGATATCACATCATACAGTTTTAAAGGGTATGGTCTGAGTTCTATTTTAAAGGATATAACATCTATTAAAGGCGACTTCTATGTTCGTCTTCTCTATCTTTATCCATCTGCCATCAACGATGAACTCCTTCAGGTCATCTCATCGGAGGATAAAATATATAAATATCTTGACATCCCTCTCCAGCACTCTGAAGACAGGATCCTTAGACTTATGGGTAGAAGAGGTACCAGGAAGGAATACCTTAAACTTATAAGGAAGATCAGGCGTATGATTCCGGGCATTGCCTTGAGGACTACCTTTATTGTCGGATTCCCCGGAGAAACAGAAGAAGATTTTCTTAATCTGAAAGATTTTGTCGAAGAGGTAAGATTCGATAAGCTCGGTGTATTCAAATATTCAAAGGAAGAAGGGACGCCTGCCTATAGATTTAAAGGACATCTGCCCGAATCAATCAGGGAGAGGAGATTCGATGAAATCATGAGGGTTCAGGCAGGAATATCACTCGAGAAAAATCAAGAACTGATAGGGAAGAGATTCAGGGCAATTGTTGACGAAATTGACGGTAAGACCGCTATAGGGAGGATATACTCACAGACCCCCGAGATAGATGGGATTACATTTGTAGAGTGGACAAAGGGCCAGAAGTTAACGGATACATTTCTTGATATTGAGATTACAGATGCATCAGACTATGATCTAAAAGGAGTAATAATAAAGAAATGAAAAAATCTCAACACACCTCTTTTATTTTGGCTTGAACAGCGTTGTCTTGAATTTCCATCCCTGTCTCTCAGTAAACGACCGTACGAGTTCACGTACCTTTCCAAAATCGTAACTATATTTATCTCCGGAAGGAACAAATCCCTCACCGCTTCCTGACCGCTCAATCCCCTTTAATACGAACGACTCCTTACCGAACCCCATCTCTTCGCCACCAAACCCGGATGATGTCTTCTTGATTTGATCCCAGTATGTCACTTCTTTTTTCTCTCGATTCAATCTGGCACGTCCCTCAAATTTCACCTTAATCTTTCCGAGAATCCATTTCGACTCGGAATTACTCATGAATTCGATGAGATCGGGTCCGACCTCTCGGACAAGTAGTACGTCATTGGCAAGCGCAAGAATCTCTCCAGTAAAATCTCCCTTAGGTGGAGATACCTCTCCGACTTTTGCTCCGCATTTGGTACAGAAGTTGGAGTCCTCTTCAAGCTTAGATCCGCATTGGCTGCAGAAATTGGTGACTGTCATTTTATGTCGCTCCTTTCCAAAGTTTATGATGACTCCAGACAATCAAGGGAGTTCAGACTGTAATTGCGTCACATGTTGAATCAGCCGCATATTTCAGATTTCCCCAGTTAACCATGTTTTTCAATCCTACCGCACATGGAAGGATACGGATTTTTTCAATCCCCTGGATGTTTCCACATGAATGCGGTACTTCCCTTTTGGCCATCCCTGCGGTGGTGATGTAAAGGAAAAGAGAGAGATTGTATCTCCGTTATTTTCAAGATGCTGAGAGATAGGTTTTGTTTTTTCCCCGCTGTCTGTGAGCTCCAGGAAAGTGGAAATATCAACACCTTTGACTCCGTTTGCAATATAGACACTTATAGAAATCTCTCTTGAATCAGGGCGGAATACCGTCAGAGGCTTGTTCACAATGCCCCTGCCATCTGTCGTGGTTCCAGCATCTATCTTAACTATCTTCATTGCAGAGGCAACAGGAGGACGGGCTTCAGGCGCTGGTGCAGGTGGCTGTACAGTACGGGTTGGAAGTCCAGGAGCATTGAGGGTAATGTTCAGAATCTTCCATGTCCCTCCTTCCTTGACAAGCTGATATTTGACCGGAGTGACTCCTTCGTCAGAAGATGTTAGTGTTCCACTTACAGTCCCTATATTCCCCTCACTCACTCTCTCATTGAAGCTATGGGATTTGTTCTTTGAAAGTGCTGGATACTCAGAGACAAACCTTTTAAATTTATTGAGCGAGGTTGTTGCTTGGAAATCCTTGGAGGTGTATGAGTAAGCAGTAGCGATATCGCCAGCCTTCAGTGCTTGAAGCTGAGCCTCTATGGTCTTCACCATCCCACTTGTTAACATAAGGGCGAGGATAACAACAATAACGATTACCAGGGCAAGACCGAGAAGGACCTTTATCCATAATTTCATCTTTTTCTTGGGCTTTATCTCAAGAGCACCAGACACCTGGGGAGATGGACCTGATGATACTACTTCTCCAATTTGATTACCGCATCCAGGACAAAATTGACTGCCTGTTTTAACTTCTCTTCCGCAATTAGGACAGACCATATCTCAACCTCCTCTGTGAGTCCTTGCCTCAGCAGCTCATATCTAAATGGCAATACCAAGGCTGTTTAACTCTAACATTTATTGTTTATCTTTATTCTTAAAGTTTAAAACTTTATCTGATATTATGGTGGATGTCAAGGGAATATTTTATTCATAAAGAGATTGTAAAAACTGTATATGAAAAAGGCTTATTGAAAATCTTTAGGGTAATGTGTTAAATTTCAAAGGGGGAAAATATTTGCGAGGGTGGCGGAACTGGCAGACGCGCTGGACTTAGGATCCAGTGGGTAAAACCGTGGGGGTTCAACTCCCCCCTCTCGCACCAAAGATGAAACCTCTGTGAATCCCTCAAAGGGCTTTTTCTGTAAAGCCTACCTTAAACTTTGGCACGCTTCCTTACCCTTCGGGCCTTTAATAAATCACCAATCAGCAGGAAGAGTCAAAGAAAGATTCTCTGCGGATGTGAAATTGAGAATCGTTGCAGGCTTTGGGAAAACAGGGAATATTACCATTCTATAAGTAAATCAGCCTCTCCCCTTTTTCCGCTTCCAGCCTTACCCACTTCCACCTCTTCAGCAAAGACATTTTATTTGTCATGCTGAACCCTGAAAGTGTCATTCTGAACTTGGTTCAGAATCTCTTCAGGGCAGGCTTGTTTCAGCATCTCCTTCCTTAAAAACAAAAAATAGATCCCGAATCAAGTTCGGGATGACAGGAGAATAAAGCGTCAAAGGCTTGTTCATAGTGCTCCCAGAAGCCGTTGCTGTAAAAAGTCTTCGCAATTGCGCCTGCCGTCAAGAACGGCATGAATGAAAACCGTTTTGTTTCTGATTTCATATATGATGCGGTAGGGTTTGAAAAATATCTCCCTGAAATCAAATATTCCCCACCGTTGCAACTCAGGGGGGTAATTGCCGCGCGAAGGCATTGCCTCAAGAGAAGACATAGCTTTTTCAATATTGTCAAACAGATGGTTTGCTTTTGCCGACGAGTCATTGTTGGCAACATACCTATAGATTGAGTAAAGGTCGTCCTGGGCAACGCCGGTAATGCGGACTTCGTACTTCACAGTTTTTCAGCAGCGCGTATTTTCTTTTTTAATTCACTGAATGCCTGATGAATTGGTTTATGCCTGCCCTCAAGCATGTCTTTTCTTCCCATTGCCAGCATCTTCAATATAGCCATGCTTTCGCGGTCTTTTTCATATTCCTTTATGTCCTGAATTATTACCCGCGCCTCTCCGTTTACGGTTACGACAACTGGATTGCCGGTTTCAGATATCTCACTGATTACCTCCGATGCGTGGGATTTAATATGGCTTATGGGTTTGACGGCTGTGCTTAGTTTCATTTCATCCTCCTTTGTATGGGATTAAATTAAGTCTTAATTGTAGTCTACCAGATATTGATGAAAAAGCAAGTGTTATTTAGCCGAGTTCGCAAGACAGAACAAAAGCGCCTGTGACAATTTTTCATATTTACCTTGATGTAGAGATGCAAGCTTTTGCGTCTCTAATTGTTTGCCATATGTGTAGGCCAGATCCCATTGCTTTTTTCATTCTTTTACACTTTTGTTCTTTTGCACTTGTTATTGCAATGCCCGTCCAAGCCCTGTGAATTACAACACTCCATCGAGCAATTGCTCTATGCGATGGAGCAAATAGAATGGGACAGAAAATAGAGCGAATTGCTTTTTATTGGGAGTCCGTATCTTTTCAATCCCTGATACCCCTGAATATATTCTGACTGCAAAATTATTCCTGCCCTCATCAATGAAATTGAGGAGAGACCGCAACGTCCCTGACTTGCCTGACTTTACTTCAACAGGGATAAGCCTATTATGGTAACTTATCAGATAGTCTATCTCTGAAATAGAGCCTTTCTGCTCTCTGTACCAGTAAGACAGGTTTATATTCTTTCTTATTGCCTGAGACAGTAGAGTCTGGCCAGTTATCTGTTCACTAAGCTGGCCATGATATACTGCATTAATATCCTTTATATTCATTATTTCGGTCCTCAGTCCGACCTGATAGTTGACAAGCCCTGTGTCTAAATACAAAAGCTTCGGCGATTTCTTTAAATTATTTACTATCGGGAGTTGACTGGATGCAGAGGCATAAACCCTGCTTATAACCATGGCCTTTTCAAGCACATCAAACGCCTCGCTCATCTCTCTGCTGCGGAAACCAGAACCACCGAAATTTTCATATTTGACAGGAAGCCCTATATATTTGGATGCATGCTCTACGAGGTATTGAATGTATTTTGCCTTTGCAATGCTCGTATATTTTAAGACATCATCCTTAAAACCAGTCAATATGGATTCATATACAGGGTCAACATCAATCAGCGATTTTGTTTCCACATATCTGGCAACAGCCTCAGGCATTCCGCCTACAAGCAGGTATTCCTGATATTTCTTCATCAGTGTATTGTGAATTTCAGAAGGTATCTTTTTTTCAGGCTTTACAGAATTTATATAATGCAGAGCCTCTGTCTCTTTCATGGCAGACAGGTATTCTTCAAATGTGACAGGATGCATATAACAGTATTCAACCCTTCCTACAGGGAATGAAAATCCTTCAGATTTCATTTTTACCTCAAGAAGCGAGCCTGCTGCCGCAACATGCAAGTCAGGCATTTCTTCATAAAAATAGCGAAGCTGGTTCATGGCTATGCTTGAATTCTGTATCTCGTCAATGAAGATGAACGTAGCGCCTGCGATAATCTTCTTATTAAACTTCAACTGGATTGCCTGAACAAGTTCATGGACAGGATTCATTCTTGAAAACAGGGCAAGATTATCTTCCTGCTCCAGATTTATGTATATATAAGTTTTAAACGAGTCCTCGGCAAAGAGATTTACTGCCGAGGTCTTACCAACCTGCCTTGCACCTCTGATTACAAGAGGCTTTCTCTTTTTCCGGTTTTTCCACTCAAGGAAAATTTTGTTTATCTCACGCTCAAACATAATTTATCTCGTTGATAATATCTACGGGATGTAATATTTTATAACCTACTTATGATTTATAATGTAACAAAATATAACCAATTATTCAATAAAATTGAAACAAAATATAAGGTAAGAGGCGGAAAGTAGTTTTTCAATATATCCTTTGCGTCAAAGTTCAACGAATATCTGAATTACTGCGTATTGGATATGCTTTAAATTCTACCCATTGCCTTTTCGGATAGTGTACCTGTGGCTTTTCTTTTTTTACAAGGCAGAAGAAAAGCGCCTGTGCCGATTTTTATATTTCCCTTGATGTAGAGACGCAAGATTTTGCGTCTCTACATCTTTGTCATGGGTGTAGGTAGACCAGGCCATCTGCTTCTGCAAAATGTATTCCCTAATACAAAAATCCAAAAACCCATAATGGGATTTTGTTTCCAACTCCAAGCTCTATGCCGTCCACAGCCAGAAAAGAGTTTTTCATCTCCCTTATCTGGGTAAAACCCTTGTTTTTTCCTCCTACCTCAAAGATATACTTGCTGTTAAGTAAAAAATCCCCTTTATCAGGCGTTGATGCTTTGTGTGTGGCGCTTGCCATGTTTAAAAAGAATGTCTCCCTAATGGTGCCAATATTCACTGGGACATTGCCTGATATAGCATAGGTTAAATTTGAATTATTAAGATATATCTTTTCAGGCTTTTCCAGCTCTCTGAGCCCCCTGCCGCTTCTGGAGACAGTAAGGATTATTCCAGCATCTTCAAGATATTTAAGATAGTTTTTCAAGGTTCTCTCATCTCCGACATCAAGCATAGTCTTTAGCCTTTTTAAATCAGGCGTAAATGGAACAGAGCCTGCGATGATTGAGAGGAGCTTCTTTATCTTTTTTATGCTGTTGCCACTCAAAGAAGGGTATATGGCTATTAAATCGCTTTCAAGGGTAGTATGAATGTTCTGTTCAAGGGTGATATAGTAAAGCTCCTTGTTCTTAAATTCCTTGAAATACGGATAATACCCATGTTCAAGATAATCCTTAAAAAGGGCGAGGATTTTTCTGCCTTTTTTTTCCACAGCTTTGATGATTTCATGAGCTATGCGCTGGTGGTTTTTGGTTATTTCTTCAAGGCTGGCACTTTTAAGGTTAATTCCAAGTGTAAGCTCTATAAATTCCCTGAATGACATCCCGACCATCCGATAAACCACAGCCCTCCTGCTAAGATCGCGGCTGCCCTTATAAATCTCTAAAGCAGAGCTGCCGGAGGCAATTATCTTGAGCTTAGGGAATGTATCATAGATGCTTTTCAATTCCGTTGACCATGTGGGATACTTGTGTATCTCGTCAAAGCATATCATTTCACCGCCGAGATTGTAGAATTGTTCAGCTATCTCATAAAGCGAGCGGCTGCCGATTAGGAAGTGGTCTGCCTGAATGTAAAGCGCCTTGTTGGTGAAGATTTGCTTGTTATAAGAGGCGAGGATATGCTGTATAATAGCAGTGGTTTTTCCCACGCCCCTTTGGCCGACGACAATAGAAAAACGGCTTTTGAAGGGATTGGACTTCAGGAAATACCTAATATAATTCCGGCTGTTTAATCGTATGAAGTTCTGGCTGAGGCGAAATAATTCTTCCAGCATGTCATCCTCCCTGTTAGGAATACATTACTATCATAACAGGTTATTAATAGGAATGCAATACTATTTGATAAATCGGCTACTCCCCTCCACAATCTTAATCTCCTGCCAGATAATCCACCTGTGCCTTTTTCCTCTCCCGCAAGACAGAAGAAAAGCGCCTGTGCCAGCGGTTTGTTTACAAGCACTGTAAAGGACGTAAACCAGACCTTTACCCCACCTACTCTTTTCCTTCAGAAGGGGTGAGACAATATCCTCTGACTTTTTACTTCTGACTATTGCACTTGTATGTGCTCCCACAACCCTCGTATATGCCATTAACTCTCAACCTGTAATATATAGTACCTAAATTTTCGGCTGTGGCACAATTATAGACAATGTCAATACATCCATAGGTAAAAGTGGTTCAACGGTTACCTGTCCGCTCTTTATAGTTTTCCTTAGCCTCTCATATGATTGGAGAAGGGTATTTGCCCTCTCTTTTGCTAATGCATCTATTTTATATTTTGCCTTATTAAAATCTTTCAATACTGTATCTACCCAATATTTCTTGTCATTATCGGAAATATTTTCTGAAGGCACAACCCCCTCAAAAAGTGATTCAGCCTTCTCTTGAGAAAGCCATTTTTCTGAACCAATAGTCCCTTGAAATCCTGAGACAATACACTCTTCAGCAAAAGAAGGAATATCAAGTCTTTTATCCTTAAGCAGAAATCTTATTCTCAAAAGCAAAAGCACGGTTATAGCTTCTACATCTTTAGAACGGATGACCCCGCATCTTGCAGCAATATTTCGGTTTCCGTCTGGCTGTAATGCTATACCAAATAAATATTCAGCAAGAGCTGTAGTTAAGAGATGGTTTCTCGATATATAAGTGATACCATCTTCAACAGGCTGCTCAAACTTAATTTTTTCTATTTTTTTATCAGGTACTTTTAATTGAACTGCTTGAGGTAATTGCAATATGTCCAATTTTAAATGTCTTGTAGCTCTCACAATTGGACCACCCAAACGCTGACAAGCAGTACTTATAAATGTTTCTACAACTTGTGAATTACCAAGAACCGCATCAGAAACTTTTAATTCTTGGGCAACCTCATCAGGTTTAATTGCATGCTGTGCAAACCGTGTACGGCTTTTTCTCTCTTTTTCAGCAGCGCTTTCCCACTTCTTATGTACTTCTACAATCGGGGCTTCGTTGTCGAATAAACTAAGCTGTGGGGTATCTCCGCTGAATTGAATTGATTTCTTCAATCTTTCATCAATAACATTTTCAGAGGATACAGTAATTCCGAAGATTTTACCTGCTATATGTGCAACCGCATATCTTTGAGCATCTCTTGTTCCGCCGGTTACCATGGTGGCGCTTGTGCCGATACAGAGACGATTGTCATTGCCGCAGCGCTGACGAAGGCGACGCACGAGCATGCTTACATCAGCGCCCTGACGGCCCGTATATGTATGGAGTTCGTCAAGTACAAGAAATTCCAGATTTGATAGGGTACGGTCTAAAAATACAGACTCTCGTGGACGTGACATCATTAGTTCCAGCATAACGTAATTTGTAAGTAGAATGTGCGGCGGGTGTTGCTGTAGCTGGTCTTTTTCATTCTGAGTTTCCTGACCGGTATATCGTCCAAAGCGGATAGGGCTGTTCCCTTCACCAAGATTGGACAGTAATCTGTCAATCTCTTTTGCCTGTGAGTTTATAAGTGCATTCATTGGATAAACGATAAGCGCGCGTGTTTTTTCAGGTTCAGGATTGTTTTTAAGTATGTGGTCAATTATGGGGATTAAGTAAGTCAGGCTTTTGCCGGAGCCGGTTCCTGTTGTCAGAACATAATGTTCTTTTTTCAATGCTGTTCTGACAGCCTGCTCCTGATGATGATATAGATGAAATGATTTCCCGTCTTTTTGAAATATCTTTTCACAAAGGGGATGAAGCACTCCGTCTTTAACGAGTTGGGAAACTGTTTTTTCCATTTCATAGGATGGATTGAGCCGGATAAGAGGGTCAGGCCAGAGAATGCCGCTTGAAAGTTCTTCGTTTACAAACTGCTTGATTCTTTCATCCTGAATGTTCAGGAAACTTTCAACATACTGATGATAGTCGTTTATAACGCCGTTTCTCAAATTTAAGATATTCATAGCAGACTCAAATTCACCCTTTCCCTTTTCACTTTACCCTCAAAGCATAAAAGCGTAAATGATGTCCTTAAGTTCGGAATAATTCTTCGAAATCATTTTATAGTTTTTCAGCCCTATCTGTTCTGAAAGCTCCTTAAGTCTCTTAATCTCTGATTCCCGGGGATTTATCTTGACCTCAAAGGCGGTTTCCTGACTGAGTATGAAATCAATCTCAACCCCGCTTTTTTTCTGATAATAATTTATTTCACCCTGTGTCCTGAGGTTCTGAAAAACACTGTTTTCAAATATGTGTCCTGCGGCAAGTCTGGCAAAATGATTGGCAAGACCCGTATCGCATACATAAACCTTCGGCATTTTTCTGACCTCGGTGCTTCTTCCCTTGCTGAACGGTCTTATGGTTTTAATAAAGTAAGTCCCTTCCAGAAAGGCGATATAGTCATAGAGCGCAGGACGGGAGATTTTCAGGTCCCTTGATAATTTTTGAATATCTGTTTTTGAGCCTGTATTTTGCATGAGCAGAAGCATAAGGTCACGTATCACCTCATTTTTTCTGAAGTCTCCGAGTTGAAGGACCTCAAGCTGAAAAAAGGAGGTGAAAATATCTTCGAGCGCCTTTGCCTTTGCCTGCGCAGTCTCTTTCAAAACCACTTCCGGAAATCCGCCGTAAAGAAGGTATTCGTCATACAGCCTGTCAATTGTGTCAAAAATCGGTTTGGTTATGGAAGCGACATTCTTCGGTATTTTAAACTTTGCCTCTTTAAATACGAGGAATTCACGGAAAGTCAGGGGGAATACCTCAAAGATAACTTTTCTTCCTGCGAGTGACTCTGTAAAGAGGTTCTTCAGATAAAAACTGGCAGAGCCTGTCAGAAAGAATTTTACCTTGTGATGGTCTATGAAATATTTAACAATTGAAGGCAGTTTCTTTATATGGTGTATCTCGTCAAGAAAGATATACGCCTGCTTTTTAAAATCAATGCCGAGAAATTCAAAAGTGGATTTGATCTTTTCATAATTTTCTTCCTCAAAGTATTTTCTATTCAGCGGGTTTTCAAGGTCAAGAAATAATTTGTTTTTGGAGCCGTTCTGTTCATGAATGGAATTGAGGATAGTGGTCTTGCCTGTTCGCCTCATACCGGTGAGGATAACCGCTTCAGGCGATTGAAGATACTGTTTAATCTCCTTAAAGACAGTTCTCGGAAATATCATGTCTCTATTTTACATATAGTAGAGCTATTTGTAAATCATTATATTACTTTTCTCCAAACAACCTGTCCCACGCCTCAAACACGAGTCTGCGGGTGCGGTTTTCACAACATTATCTGATTGCCTCCCAAGAGTTGTGCATGATTGGGATGGCAGGTAAAAATAATCACCTGTTTTTCTTTTGCAAACTCTCTTAATACTTCAGCGGCCTTCTTCTGCCTTAAGGGATCGATGTTTACCAAAGGGTCATCCATGGCAAGAAATCCTTTTGCCTCTTTAAGAAAATGACCGGCCATAGATAGACGAAGGGCAAGACAAAGTGCATCCTTGGTCCCGTGAGAAAGCAGGTCATATACTATTGTTTTGCCATCACTGCGGATGAACCCCTGAGGCAGACTCCCTTCCATCTTGATTTTGGTGTACTTGTTATTGGTTATCGCAGCCACATAGTTTGCAACATCATCTTCAAGACCTTTATAAGTGCCAGTATCCATAGTTTTGAGCATTTCTTCAGTCAAATCCTTGATCCGGGCGATAGCCTCACCCCGCCGTAATATAGCATCAAAATGTTCCTGTGCATCTTTCAGCATTTTTTCAATCTCTTCCGAAGATTCATCAGGCATCCGCGCTGTAAGTTCAATCCGTTTTTTTTCAATCTCACTTAAGTTATTCTTGTCCGCACTGAGCTCTTCCTGTTTTTTTTCATATTCTTTAATAAACTCATAGTCTGTTACACCTTCAGGCAGCGGTGCAAGCGCGTTAAGCTTTTCCTTTATCTTGGCTTCTTCGCCTATAATTCCTGCAAGTTTCATGAAGATCTGATCATGGCTTTCATATTTTGCCGTGTATTCAGCAATTGCATTCTGATATCTTTCAAGTTCTGTGTTCTTGGACTCGATCAATTTTCGTAGGTCAATCAGTTCTGCATAGACCATCTCATACTGTCTCGTCTCTTTGACATCGCCGATTTCTTTTATCTTTTGTTCAAGAGCTGCATATGTTTCATTACCAAGTTCGCTCAGATAAACTTCTTTTGCCTTTTCAGCTTCTTTAAGACGTTGCCCATATTTGTCGTTGGCGGCTACTGCCTCCTCGAGCGTTGCAACCCCATGTTCCTTCAACAGTTCTTCCAGTCCATCTTTCGCATCTGCGCATCTTTTCTTGATAGCCTCAAAGTCCCCTTCTCCAGTGGTCAGTTCCAATGACCAATCGGCATGGTCAAGCTTTAATGCTCCTCCGGCAGTAAGTTGGAGAACGTCTTCGATTTTGATCTCCTTCTGATATTCAGGCTCCAAGTCTTTTTGTATTAATACAGAGAAGTCCTTCTTGGCTTTGAGTCTTGCGACAAGCCTACCAGCGGCCAAGCTGGTTTTGAGGTTTTCAACCTTTGAGAATGATTTTCTTATGCTCTCAAGGTTAGCATTAGTCAGCTCTTTAGTCTGCTGAAGCTCTTTCTCAGCAATACTCAGAACCTCCTTCTTTTCATTTGCTTTTTTAAACTTCTCGCGCAAGATTTTATTGCTCTGTTCATCCTTGGCAGCAGCCGCTTCACTCTGAAGCACTGCTTCTTTTTCTTTAAGGCCAGGGATTTCTTTATTAATCGTATCTATCTGATTTTTAAAGACCGGCCAGTCCTCGTTAGCTTTTTTAAGATCTTTCACTTGATTTTGGATGTTAGCCAGCTCGGCCGTTAACACCCTGCGTTCCCTTGCATCCTCAACTACTTTTTTATTCGCCTTGATAAAAATATCCTTTTCGGCGACTCTTTGAGAGATTACAGACAGTTCCCTATTTAATGTGTCAAGATCTTCTTCATATATGAGGGTATTCTGATGATAAACCCTTAACTTCTCTTTTTCGTAAAATGCTGACAGGATGTAACCGCTTCCTTTTATCCAGGGATTATTAATACCGCGATCGCCCTCCGGACCCTTTTTGATGCGATCCCACCGGCCAAAATAATCATCATACTGCCGATTTATTTTATCCTTGAATGCGTCTACTGAGATTCCATCCGTCTCCAGAATGGTTTTCCTCAATATGTCTCCCAGTTCATGGACTGCATAGGGTTCTTTATTAAAATCACTTAGTGTATTTTCCAATCCCGACTGGTATGTCATTAGAACTGTTTTGACAGTCCCTGTCTTGGCAGGAAGCAACAGATTCATCTTTTCAGCTACAGCATCGTCATCAGTAATAATCGAGCCGTCAGGCAGTATCAACTCCGCGAGCTTGGTGCCTCCCCACTTCTTTCTAAGTGTGTATGATTTTCCATCTTTCTCAAAATGCATTTCCACGGCGACAGTATCTCCCCCTCCGATAGGCAGCAACCTTTTAATTTCTTTTTCGAAATCTTTTTTGCCAAGTTTCGTAGGAACCAATAGCGCCTTCTGAACAGCGTTAAACACTGTTGATTTACCAGCCTCGTTCGATCCAAGTATGACATTGATCCCGCTCGTGAAAGGTATCTCTTTACCGCTTATACCTCCGCATGGATCAAGCTTTATTGTCTTAATAATCATTGCTTCTGCTCCACTAAGAGATCATGTGCTATCTGAAGCGCTTCAATTTCATTGTTTTCTGCAAGCTTGGTCAACAACATATGTGGAAATGAGCCTTCAGTGAAAGTCCTGTTGATATCGTCAAGCGTGACCTTTTCGGCTATCTCGTTGTCAAATTGAAGATAAAACAGTTGTGACTCCAAATATTTTTTCAGATCTGACAAGCTGTTATATTCTTCCTTGGGAAGTCGTCCTCTCAGCTTTAGTTTCAGTAGTGTTTTTGAATAGCCGGAGGCATATTTTGTTTTTAGTCTTTCCAAGTCAGATGCTTCATTGACCGTGACTTCATCATGGAGAAACCGATAATTACCCGTTGTCCGAAGCTGTGGTCTTATCTTTTTGTCATCGTCAATATCTATAATCCATGTTCCGCCTTCATGAACGCAGTCAAACCCATCAGGTTCAGGCGTTGAGGGGTAAAAAATGATGTCCCTTTCACCTGGTTTTTCCGGATAATGAATGTGGGTATGGCCCATCAGCCAGAGGTCTATTCCACACTCTCTAAGTTCTTGCACAGACATGGGATAATATTTCTTGTCAAAATCCGGTGAGAATCCCTCAAGACTGCCGTGGGCAATGCCAATGTGGTATTTGACATTATTGTCCTTCTGAACGTCTTTGATCCAGCCGATATAGTTAATTTCCGAATGTTTCGAATCACATGGGGCAGGATACATATGGACATCGAGATCATATCTTCTTAAGTCATAAACTTCTTTTTTCTCAAGCAATAAAAGATTATCACCTGCTTTATCCTTAAGAATGCCCCAAGTATCCGCTCTATCGCCTGTTAAAAAATCATGGTTGCCGGGTAATATAACAATCAGCTTTCCATTAAATTCTTTGAGTATTTCCGTTGCCTTATGTATTTGACCCTTGGCAACTGAAGTAAGGTGAAAGAGATCGCCGGCAATGACAAACAATTCACATCTCTCACTGTTTGCCAGTTTTACAAGCTTCCCAAGCGTTTCATATCTCGCCTCGCTGAGCTTTAGCTGAACATCGGGGTAACTAGCAAATTTCATCCCCAAATGTACATCTGATGTATGTAATATTTTCAATGGCATGTTCAAGCTCCTTTTCCAAACAACCTGTCCCACGCCTCAAGCACAAGCCTACGGGTACGGTATTCACCATATTGTTTTATTTCCTTTTCTTTTAAGACCCTGAAGGTCTCACCAGGGAAGTTCGGGCCGTAGACATCCTGAGGATCAAGGATATAGCGCAATTCATCGCGGGTAAGTCCGTAAAGCTTCGCGTAGTATGCGTCCAGCTCTGCCCGCAGTAATGCCCACCGCGACTTACGGGATGATTCTAGAGATGTTAGATATAAATGCATTCAAGTTAACGAAACAGAAATTAATAAAAGCAAAATAAAATTAGAAAATGTTAAAAATCATTTAAAAACATCATTGCCTCAGATAATCTGAACTTACAATCAGCACCGACAGAAACAAGACTACCAAAAATTAGAGAGAGTTCAATTCCCTCCAACGGCATCAATAAAATCGAGAAGTTAGGAGATTTTCACGCCACTAACTCCCCTGTGAAAGCCCGCTGCATGAGGCTGTCAAAAAGTTCATCAAGCTTCTTCCTGCTTTCCGCCTGTCTTGCCTTCTCGGCTTCAATATCTTCAACGAGTTTTGAGAATTCTTGCTGGAGGGCAAGAGGGGGAAGGAAAATCTTTTGTCGTAAAACATCATTTTGGCTGACTGTAGTCATTGTTGCAGTTTGTGATGTATTGACCGTATGTGTTCTGACACCAGGATGATTGAGATAGATACTTGCAAACAATGGCTTAATAGCTTCTCTGCTTAACCGAACCATTATAGTGTGACACTCAAACACAGTAGGTTCTTTAAGACCTAACGCCACTGCACATTTTGCGACACCCTCTTTTTTCAGTGAAGAGCGACAGAAAAATAAGTTTCCATCTTCAACAAAATACTTTTCAATTTCATCAGATGATGCCATTACTCTTTCAAGTCTCGACAAGTCAACTTTGTACTCTGCAAATAAATCCACGACATTTATCAAAGGTGCCCCAGAACCAAATTCATGTGGCCTTTTAAATAAACCATTTTTAACTGATACTGCTAAGTCTTTCAGTTTTACTACCTCCCACCCTTTCGGATTTGTTGCAGGATCGCCGAACATCTGAACAAAGAGTGATGGGATGAGGTCTTTCATCTTCTCATCTGCCTGTTGGCGGAGTTTTCTGAGGTTGTCTGCTTCTTCAAGGATTTCAACAATTTTGTGCTGTGTGGGGAGAGGAGGAAGGGGGATTAAGGTATTTAACAATTGAGATTTACTCAGGTGTGGAATGGCTGCTCCATGTGTTTGAATGTTGAACTGTTGAAACTTAGATTTTAAAAAATGGCCCAAATAGTATGTTGTTGTACTTTCAGATGGGCGTAATCTTGCAATGGTAGAGCCTACATATCCCTTAAGCCCATATCCTATTGTTCCAGCATTAGCACCATCCCAAGCAATTAATAAATCCGTTTCAATACATGATAAGCCATCTTTTTCTTTAGTAAAATTTGTATATTGAGTTGTTCTTAAGTTATCAATTCCTATATAAGGTTGGCAGTCTTTAGAATGTGACATTATAGTTGCCATTTTCTTCCCTTTATCAACATTTACAATCTCATCAAGCTTTACCATTTTCCATCCCTTCGGCAAAGTCGTCTGCATATTATTCTCCGACTCTCTCATATTGCTCGGCAATAATATCGCCTGCCTCTTTCTGGTAAGGTCTGTCAGCGATATTCATTGAGTGTTCTACTTGAGATAAGGGCTTTTTAATTGATTTTAGGTCAGTTCTTCTCTGGAGGTCTTCAGGAGAAATAAAACGCTCTATTGGGCGGGCATCACCTTCATCGAGGTCCCAAAAGCATATCTGTTCAGAATTAGCAAGAAAAATATATCTGCAACCCATAGCAAGTGCATAACCACGGGCCTGCTCTTTGGCAAGATAGACATCTCCCTGATTGTCATCCTTTGCTTCCAGAACGGCAAGGTTCTGGCCTTTTCTTCCCAATAGAAGATAATCAGAAAAGCCTTCACCACAATGCTGTTCTGTGAGGACATTTCTGTCAGGGCCTTCGAGTTTCCATCCTGCCTCAATCAGCTTTCGATTGATGACTATTCGAGCATCTTGTTCTGTCATATATATTCAATATTACTGCAACCTCTCGCCATCAATATTTATAGTTGAAAAAGATTTCATCTTTCTCACGTATTCCTCTTCTTCATCTTCTTCGCCATCTCATATTCCTTCTTAAACTTCAACCCCGTATCCAGAAACGGGTCTATGACATAGAAAAGATTAAACAGAAAATCATTAATTTTGTGAATGATTACCATGTAACCCTTTATTTATAAAATGTTTTTTGGTTAGCACAGAAATATTATACTAAAATACGCATTTATTTGTCTTTCTTTTTCAGTTTTTCAGCAAAGGCATGATATTTTCCCTTCTGTCCCTCTTTGGCTGACCACCGCCCTATCTCTCTCAGGTTCACCTTCTGTGCCTTTGCAACCATCACTGCCTGCTCAAGAGCCTGATGATCGTTCCAGTGGTAATATGCTGCGAGCCTGTCTTTTGTGCTGTCTGTAGGAGTAAGCAGCTCTATCATGCCATACCTTGTCCTGAGCTTAGCCGTCTCTTTTACCGGCTCTTCTCCAATAGCGGCAGGCGGCGCGACAAACTCCATGAAAAACGGACAACCTTTCCTTTCAAAATGGCGTGAACTTTCTCTTTTAAAGCCAAGTTCTGCGAGGGCTTTTGATATATCCTTCAGGGAAGCATGAGATATAAAATCTATGTCGCTCGAAAGGTATTTGTTCTCTGTGTAGATCGATACACACGCGCCTCCAACAATAAGCGCATTAATCCCATTCTCATTTAATTTTTTGGACACAAGTGCGGCGAGGTCTTTGATGCCAATGCGCTCCCAGTTTATCTTCAAAACGGTTTGCCAGCCCTTCTTGGTCTCGTACGCATACGGTAAAACATGTCTTTCTCAGTCTCCGGAAGAAATTCATATGCCCGCGTAATCAGAGACCGTAATTCTTTTAGAAATGGATATCTGGGGTTAAAGGTATATATCCTTACATTGCCTGTCAGCCTGCTGGCCACGATGCCATTGTTCTCAAGCCTTTTTAACTGCTGCTGGATTCTGTTTACAGGCACTCCGAAAGTTCTGGCTATGCCAAGCGGATAGCCCTCGCCATAGGCACTAAGATAAAAGAATATTTTTTCGATTGTTATGTTTCCAAAAAGCCCTTCAAGCATTTTTTCCTCTAATTACCAAAATAGATGGTGGGTTTACCATAAATTATGGTATCATCATCTCATTTGGAAGTCAATAGTTTATTAAAGGGATTCGCAAATCACTTCCGCCCAAAAATCCGTCAGCAGTTGCAGATATTGCGAGATAAAGGAATTCTGGAATTCAGGGGAAAAGGGGGGTATGAGTTTAAGAGCTAAGAGAAATGTTAACCTTTTTTCTTCATCTCTTTCGCCATCTCATACTCCTTCTTGAAATTCAAACCCGTGTCCAGAAACGGGTCGTAGATGATACTATTTTTATATCATTAACTATTCTTCTGATCTATTCAGAGATTGACAGTCCATTTCTTAATATGTTAAATATTCTTAAAATGTATACTGTAGAAGAAATAAGTCCTATAAAGAAGAGGTTCAGGATAGAGATTCCTAAAGAGGTTATCGAACAGGAGACCTCCGATGCCTATTCGAGACTTAACAGGAAGGTCAAGGTACCCGGTTTCAGACCTGGCCATGTACCGAGACAGATCCTCGAGAAACAATTCAGCAAGAATATCGAGGCAGAGGTAATAGAGAATCTCATCCCTGATTATTACTTAAGATCGGTAAGGGAATCAGGGATTACACCTGTAGAGAATCCTACAATCGAAGGAGAAATCCTTATAAAAAAAGACTCTCCACTTATCTTTGAAGCCACAGTTGAAATAAAACCCACAATAGAGGTCAAAGGCTATGAAGGGATAGAGATAGAAAGACAGTCCATAGATATATCTGAAGAAGATATCGAGAAGACACTTAAAAATATTCAGGAGTCCCATGCCCGCCTTGAGCCATTTGAGGAATCCCACACAATAAATAATGGGGATTTCTGCCTTATCTCCTTCGAAGGGTTCCTTGGAGATAAACCTATAGAGGGAGGAAATGTCCAGGATTACCTCGTAGAAATTGGATCTAATGTATTAGTCCCGGGTTTTGAGGAACAACTGATAGGATCAAAAAAGGGTGGCAAGTTAGATATTAAAGTTACCTTCCCAGAAGATTACGGTGTTAAAGATATGACAGGAAAAGAGGGCTCTTTTAAAGTTGAGATCAAGGAGGTTAAAAGAAAGGTTCTACCAGATTTCGATAATGAGTTCGCTAAAGACCTCGGACAGAATTCCATATCAGAACTTCGGGATAAAGTTAAGGAAGAGATCGAAAAGGAGAAGAAGAGAATTGCTGAAAGGGATCAGAAGGATACTATTATTAAAAAACTGCTCGAAACACACTCCTTCGAAGTCCCATCTTCAATGGTCGAGAGGGAGTTAAGAATTCTGACCAACAGAAGGAAAAAACAGGTCCTCCAGGCAGGAGGTTCACTCGAAGGGATTGATGAAAATAATTTGAGGACTGAACTTTCATTAATCGCTTCTGAAAGGGTAAAGGCTGGGTTAATACTTGAAACAATAGGAAAGAAAGAAAATATTTCTGTCTCTGACGAAGACTTAAATAAAAGGATAGATGAGATATCATCAGAACTCAGGGAGAATCCCGAAGATATCAAGAAACTCTATATCTCTAAGGACGGTTCTTTAGAAGGACTGAGAAGCGAGATCTTCGTAGAAAAAACACTTGACAATCTCTTTTCGAAGGTTGCCTTCAAATAGTTCTATCTTTTATGGTATAATTTAAATCCAGGAGGAATTAAATGAACTTGATACCGATTGTTATCGAACAGACAAACCGTGGCGAGAGGGCCTATGATATATATTCAAGACTGCTTAAAGACAGGATAATCTTCATAGGAACACCAATTGATGATGCTTTAGCAAATACCGTTATAGCACAACTGCTATTCCTTCAGACCGATGACCCTGATAAAGATATCTCTCTTTATATAAATACTCCTGGTGGAATAGTCTCTTCAGGGCTGGCTATATATGACACCATGCAGTATGTGAAACCTGATGTGGCAACCTACTGTGTTGGTCAGGCTACGAGCATGGGCGCCCTCCTCTTAGCAGCAGGTGCCAAAGGTAAGAGATATGCCTTACCCCATTCAAGGATTATGATCCATCAGCCAATGGGGGGGTTCCATGGTCAGGCAACTGATGTCGAAATCCATGCTAAAGAAATCCTGAAGATGAAAGATATCTTGAACAGTATCCTCGCATCCCATACAGGTCAGCCCTTCGAAAAGATCCAGGCCGATACTGAGAGGGACTTCTTCATGTCAGGGGAAGAGGCAAAGGAATATGGCATTGTTGATGAAGTAATAAAAAGCAGGGCAGAAGCCCTGAAAGTAAGATAAGGGAGGATATAAGGATGACAAAAAAGGCGAACGATGGCATTACCCTTAGGTGTTCCTTCTGCGGAAAGAGCCAGAACGAGGTGAGGAAACTCATAGCAGGTCCTACTGTCTATATCTGTGATGAATGTGTAGGACTCTGTAACGATATCATCGCTGAGGAAGTAGATGAGACTTTAGAGATAGGTCTCACAAAACTCCCAACACCTAAAGAGATAAGAAGGATTCTCGATGATTATGTGATCGGACAGGAAAAGGCAAAGAAGATCCTCTCTGTAGCTGTCCATAATCATTATAAAAGGATAAACAGCCCTGTTGAACCAGGTGTTGAGCTTCAAAAGAGTAATATCCTCCTTATAGGCCCTACAGGTACAGGAAAAACCCTATTTGCCCAGACCCTCGCCAGGATCCTTGATGTACCTTTTACTATAGCAGATGCCACTACACTCACAGAGGCAGGATATGTTGGAGAGGATGTTGAAAATATAGTGCTGAAATTGCTCCAAGCCGCTGATAATGATATGGAAAGGGTGCAGAGAGGAATTATTTATATCGATGAGATAGATAAGATAAGCCGGAAATCTGAGAATCCTTCTATAACCAGGGATGTCTCAGGAGAAGGAGTCCAGCAGGCGCTCCTTAAGATCATAGAGGGGACTATGGCAAGCATCCCTCCTCAGGGTGGAAGAAAACATCCTCACCAGGAGTTTGTCCAGGTAGATACAACCAATATCCTCTTCATCTGCGGGGGGGCCTTTGTCGGTCTCGAAAATATAATTGAGAACAGGATAGGTAAAAAATCACTCGGTTTCGGTGCAGAATTAACAAGCAAAAAAGAGAAGAAGATCGGCGAGATATTATCACTTGTTCAGCCAGAGGACCTTCTCAAATATGGTCTGATTCCTGAATTTATCGGCAGGATGCCTGTTGTTGCCACACTCGATGACCTCAATGAAGAGACACTCGTAAAGATCCTGTCAGAGCCGAAGAACGCCCTCATTAAACAGTATCAGAGGTTAATGGCCTTTGAGAATGTTAAACTCCGTTTCACAGATGGTGCCCTAACCGCTATATCCAAGAAGGCCATAATGAGAAAGATAGGGGCAAGAGGCCTGAGGGCTATCCTTGAAGATATCATGCTCGATATCATGTATGAGATCCCATCCCTGAAAGGAGTGAAAGAGTGCATCATCAGTGAAGAGGCTATAAATAACAGGGAAAAACCCTTACTCCTTTACGAGAAACAGGCAGAGACGGCATAAAGATCTTCATCTAACTCTTGCCCTTCCCCCTAATTATAGCCTTTGTGATTGCCTTCTTTATTGCTTCCCGGATTTCGATGTCCTTGACTGGTTTAAGATAACCTTCTATCTTTTCAGATTGTTGAGGTGACATTTGGGGGTCGGGATTTTGGAGTTTGGAGTTTTGAGTTTTTTTGGTTTCAACCTTTCCTACTTTGAAGCGTATAGCAGTAACAATCTTTTTCCCGATTCTATCATTTACCTTTTCTATAAGTTCATCTCTATAAAATGTTAACTGGTGCATCCATGCCGGGCTATCAACCATCACCGTGAGAACACCTCTGATCAATCTTAAAGGCTGGGTATGGGAAGATATATTATCTCCAAAGGTGCTATCCCATAGCTTCAGGATCTTATATTCGTGGGTCTTCGCACTGAGGCCATAATTTTTCATAAGGACAGAAAGGATATCGGATGCCTTCTTGAATCTATAAGCCATAGAGAAAGAATACAATATTTGGTCTTTCCTGTCTATATATCGTTCTCTACATAAAACCGAGATTGCTTCGCACTTTTGTCATTCTGAGGCAAACCCGAAGAATCTCGGTTTTAAAAAAAGATGAGATGCCTCGACCATGGCTCGGCATGACAACTCCACAAACGTTTTGTTACTTACAGCAATCTCAAAAAAATAATCTTATATAAGGCTCTTATGTTATAATTTAGTGTATGCCAGAACTCCGAAAAGACCCTATCATAGGCAGATGGGTTATTATCTCTACCGAGAGGGGAAAGAGGCCTTCAGATTTCCAGGAACAGAGGGAGCAGAAAAGGGGAGGTTTTTGCCCCTTCTGCCCTGGCAACGAACATACAACCCCACCAGAGATCCTTGCATACAGGAATGAGACACCACCCAATAGTCCGGGATGGAGTTTGAGGGTAGTGCCGAATAAATTTCCTGCACTCCAGATAGAAGGTGACCTTAATAAGTCCGGTGAGGGGCTATTTGACAGGATGAACGGTATCGGTGCACACGAGGTAATCATCGAATCCCCAAGACATGAAGATACCCTTTCAAACCTCTCAACGGATGTAATAGAGAATGTACTGTCTGCTTACCAGAAAAGGATGATAGACCTCAGAAAAGACCCCCGTTTACAGTATGCCCTTATCTTTAAGAATGAAGGTTCGGCTGCAGGTGCATCCCTTGAGCATACCCACTCCCAGCTCATAGCCCTTCCGATTGTTCCAAAACTTGTGAGAGAAGAGATCGATGGCGCAAAACAGCATTACGAAATCAAAGAGAGGTGTATCTTCTGTGATATCATCAACCAGGAGACGGAAGAAAAGGTCAGAGTCATTTTAGAAAATAAGAACTATATCGCCCTTGCCCCCTTTGCCCCACGATCCCCTTTTGAGACCTGGATACTTCCAAAAAGGCATGATTCATGTTTTGAATGCATACCTCAGGATAAGTATAAAGAACTGGCAGAAATCCTTCAGCTAACCCTGAGAAAAATTGATAAGGCTTTGAGTAATCCTCCTTATAACTATATGATACATACATCATCCCTTAGTGACCCCCTTAATGAATTCTATCACTGGCATATCGAGATTGTACCGAAGCTCACGAAGATAGCAGGTTTCGAGTGGGGTTCAGGCTTCTATATTAACCCCACTTCACCTGAGGAGTCTGCAAGGTTTTTAAAAGAGGCAACGATTGAGCCTTGAGGAGTGTAAATGAATGTGCTGATCGCCTCTTCTGAGGCGGTACCTTTTTGTAAGACCGGAGGCTTGGCTGATGTAGTAGGTGCCTTGCCGAAAGAATTAGAAAAGTTAAAGGTAAATGTAAGCCTGATCCTTCCTTTATACAGAATTATAAAAAGGGAAGGACTTAAAAAGATGGATCTGAGTTTTACGGTTCCCATCTCTGACAGGACTGAAGAGGCATCAATCTGGAAAGGCAAAACAGGGAATAATATACCTGTTTATTTTATAGAAAAGGATAAATACTACGACAGGCCTGAACTTTACCAAACAGCAGGAGGGGATTACCCCGATAATGCAGAACGGTTCATCTTCTTCTCGAGGGCAATACTCGAAGCACTTAAGGCCATAAATCTCAAGCCTGATTTGATCCACTGTAATGACTGGCAGACAGCCATGGTGCCTATTTATCTTAAGACACTCTATAGGGTTGACCCTTATTTTAAGAAAACTTCAAGCCTCCTCACCATTCATAATCTCGGCTACCAGGGGATCTTCTGGCATTTCGATATGCACCTCACAGGTCTGGGGTGGGAATATTTTACCATTGAAGGTATAGAGTTTTATGGAAAGATAAACCTTCTGAAAGGAGGGATGATCTTTTCGGACATAATAAATACTGTCAGCAGGACATACAGCAAGGAAATCCAGACTGAGAAATATGGTTTCGGCCTTGATGGTGTCCTGAGGAAAAGGAAGGCTGATCTTTACGGGATAATTAACGGAATAGATTATGACGAATGGAATCCGGAGACAGATAAATCTATCCCTGCAAGATACAGCCTGGATAATATAAATGGTAAAGCCCTGTGTAAAAAGACCCTCCAGAGAGAAATGGGACTAAAAGAGAGGGGTTCTCCTCTAATCGGCATGATTACGAGGCTCACAAGCCAGAAGGGGTTAGACATTCTTTCAGAATCAATAGAAGATCTTATGCAGCTCGACCTTCAACTTCTGATCCTTGGGGAAGGAGAGGAGAGATACCATAGAACAATAAGCGATATATCCGAGAGGTACCCCGATAAAATAGGATTAAAGATCGGCTTTGATCCTATTCTCGCAAATAAGATCTACGCAGGATCGGACTTCTTCCTCATGCCATCCAGGTATGAACCCTGCGGACTTGGACAGTTGATAAGTCTGAGATACGGCACAATCCCTATTGTAAGAAAAACTGGAGGTTTAGCGGATACCGTAAAGGAATTTAACCCTAAATCCCCCCACCCCCTCTTTACTAAAGGGGGGCAAAGGGGCATTAGTGGTAACGGATTCCTCTTCGAAGAATATTCAGCCAAAGCACTTCTTAAGTCAGTTAAAAAGGCAGTCAGTCTCTATCAGAATAAGAATATGTGGAAATCTCTGCTTCATAATGCCATATCATCTGATTTCTCCTGGGGTGCTTCAGCAAAGAAATATCTGAGTTTATACAGAAAGGCGATCAAAATGGTAGGTAAACGAATTTAGAAACAGAATATGTGTCATTCCCGCGAAAGCGGGAATCCAGAAATGACAAGATAAAGGTAAAAATGAAACTCAGGATAAGGACAAAATTTATGGGCGCCTTCTTTATTGTAGTTGCAATCCTGGTATTAAATAGCCTTGTCTCATACATAGCCCTGAATAAGATATCGCTCAGCTTAGCAGACCTTTATGCTATAAATAAAAAACAACAGATAAATAACAATATCCATCTCCTTTTTCATAATTCCTACAGGGCAATCACAAACTGGTTTAATACCAGGAACCCTGAGGAGAGGAAGAATTTTCTGAAGAATTCAAAAAGGATTTCTCTCACCCTTAAAGAACTTGAGGAGTCCATCTCAAACGATAAGGAAAGGAGAGCTTACATACTGTTAAAGGAAGGATATGATAATCTTTATAGAGAGGCTCATTACCTATTTACAATCGAGAACAATAAAAAAGCCATGCCTGTGATGAACTCGATAAAAGAAAAAACAACTAATCTCCTTGAGTTCGGTGACAGATTACAGGGAATCTTTGCAGAAGAGATGAATAGCCAGATAGCCTCTTCAAATAAGACCAGAAACTGGACATATACCCTTCTTCTTGTTCAGACCTCAGCAGGGGTTTCCCTTGCCGTTATTCTCGGAATTATCATCTCGAGGGCTATCTCGAAGCCATTAGAAAGATTGAGTAGTGAGGCAGAACTCCTGGGGAAAGGTGAATTATATATACCTATTGAAGTCAAGACAGGAGATGAGGTCGAGAGCCTTGCAGAGAAATTCAACTTAATGGCATCAAGACTTGAGAAAACGATCTCGAATTTGAAAGAAAAGGTTTCTGAACTCGAAGAGCGGGAATCAGCCCTTGCCGAGGCAAAGAAGGGGTTGCAGGAAACAAAGGATTACCTTGAAGGGATTGTAGAGAATTCTGCTGACGCCATCATAACCTCCGACTTTGATGGAAGAATAACCTCCTGGAATAAAGCGGCAGAGAAGATCTATGGATTCAAGGAAGAAGAGGTAATAGGCAAGGTCCTGCCGATGATACCAGAGTTTTTGATGGTTGAAGAGAGAGGATATATTGAAAAGATAAAGGCAGGAGAGACCATAAAGAATACAGAGACCTTCAGGCAGAAGAAGGACGGAACGATATTCGAGGTGAGTCTTACCTTATCACCTATAATTGGACCTTCGGGTAATGTTATAGGAGTTTCAGGAATCTCGAGGGATCTATCAGAGAAGAAAAGACTCGGGGAGGAACTTCTGAGAAAGACCCATGAGCTCTCGACACTCTACTTTATAAGCGATGCGATGAGGAGAACACTGAATCTCAACAAACTCCTCAGGATAATACTTACGAGTGTTACAATGGGAGATGGACTCGGTTTTAATAGGGCTATCCTCTTCCTGGTAGATGAAGGGGAAAATATCATTAAAGGGATGATAGGTGTTGGTCCTGGAAGCCATGAGGAGGCATGGCAGATCTGGAACAGGATCGCCTCTGAGGGGAAAAGCCTCAAAGACCTTGTAGCAGGAGAAATGCCATGGGATGAAGGCTCATTCGTAGATCGTCTCGCAAAAAATGTGGAAATCCCTCTTAATGGAGAAGGTGTCTTATCACTCACAATAACAAATGGGAAGGGTTATAATATATCTCTTGCAAGGGCAGATCCCACTGTAGACCCTTTTCTTATCCAGCAGTTTGGTACAGAGGCTTTTGCAACTGTCCCCCTTATAGTCAAAGATAAGGTTATCGGTCTTATCCTTGTGGATAACCTCTTTACAAAGAGGCCTATAGCCGACGATGACATGCGATTCCTCACTGCCTTTGCAAATCAGGCAGCATCAGCAATAGAGAATGCCCGGTTATTTGAGAAGGTCTCTGGGGCAGAGTCCGAACTCAGGAATATCTTCGACTCTATCACAGACATGGTCTTTTTCATAGATACAGACTTCAATATAATAAAGGTCAATAAAACCATTTTAGAAAAACTAAATGCAAAGGCCGATGACCTTGTATGGAAGAAATGCTATCAGGTCTTTGAATGTGGAGGACCTAACTCTGAATGTCCCCATCTTGAAACCCTCCGAAGTAAAAAACCTGCCATCAAAGAAGTCGATGATTATGGTATAAAAGGAACTTTTCTTGTATCCACTTCACCATTTTTGAATCAATCAGGTAATGTTGTTGGGACAATCCATATACTAAGGGATGTAACCGAGCAGAAAAGGATGAGGGAACGCCTACTCTATTCAGAGAAGATGGCAGTTCTTGGAGAGATGGCAGCAAAGATCGCCCACGAAATCAGAAATCCCCTCGTCTCAATAGGTGGTTTTGCAAGACGTCTCGAGACTAAATTAAGAAAAACAGGAATTAAAGAGGCAGATTACACAAATATTATTGTGAACGAGGTCAGTCGCCTCGAAGGTATACTTCAGGAACTCATGGGCTTTGTCAAAGAAAGACCATTGCATATCCAGAGTACAGGGATAAATAGACTTATAGAGAATGTCCTTTCTCTTTTTCACTCCGATCTTAAGGATAAAAGGATAAGAATAGTGAAAGAACTATCCCCGGAAGAGTTAGAAATTCCTGGCGACTCAGAACAATTAAAACAGGCAATCATAAATATAATAAATAATGCCCAGCAGGCTATAGGAACTAATGGTGAGATTCATATTAAGACTTCCCTTCTCGGAGACCAGGTTACTATCGAGATAAGTGATACAGGAGGTGGCATACCTTATGATATACTCAATAATATATTCAACCCTTTCTTCACCACAAAATCATCAGGAACAGGGTTAGGGCTGGCTATCACACACCGTGTAGTAAAGATGCACGGTGGTGAGATTGAGGTTAAAAGTCAGGAAGGTATTGGAACAACATTTATTATTAAACTGCCATTGAAAAGTGTTGAAGTGCTGAAAGGATGACGATTGACTCAATGCAAAATTAACAATTAGCATTTAAAATCCTGACCTGTCGTCAGGACAGGTTTAAAATTATCAATGCTAAATGATAAATTTAGAATGACTTTATGGTTTAAGAAGGAAAGGAGAGACTCATGAAGGTCTTAGTTGTTGACGATGATGCCGCAATCCGCAGGCTTTATAAAGAGGAACTTGAAGAGGAAGGCTATGAGGTATTCCTTGCCGAAAGCAGCGAAGAAGCCTTAAGGATTTTCAGTGAGGTCAAGCCTGATATAGTTACCCTCGATATAAGGATGCCAGGAGAAGATGGGATAGAAGTTCTAAGAAAAATGAAGGAGTTTGATAGTCGGCTACCTGTTATTATGTGTACTGCCTACGACCACAGGGATGACTTTAATGTGTGGGCATCCGATGCCTATGTTGTAAAATCCTCTAACCTTGATGAGCTAAAGGAGATCATAAGAAAATGTCTGAAACCAAAAGATACCAGATAATAAAAGGGATCCCGATATTTTCTTCCCTTACCGAAAAAGAGTTAATGGAGATTGAGCCACTCTTCATTGAAGAAGGTATTAAAAAAGATGAGTACGTCTTCTGGGAAGGTGACCCATCGAACTGGCTCTATGTTGTGGCAGAAGGAAAGGTCAGGGTACTCAAACAGTCAGCGAGTGGTAAGGATATAATCTTAGAGATAATATCTTCAGGAGATCTCTTTGGTGGTGTGGCTGTGCTGGATAAAAGACCCTACCCTGCATCAGCCCAGGCAATGGAAAACTCAAAGATACTGAAACTATCAAGGGCAAATATCTTAAAGATCCTTGACCGCTACCCTACAGTGGCACTTGATACTGTTACATATATGGGTAAGAGGCTAAGAGATGCCCATGAGATGATGAGGAGTCTTGCAGCTGAAAGGGTCGAAAAGAGGATAGCTACCATACTCCTCAGGCTTTCAGAGAAGATAGGGATTGAAGAGAAAGGGGGAATAAGGCTCGATATAAACCTGACGAGGCTTGATCTGGCAGAGATGGCTGGAACAACTGTAGAGACTGCCATAAGGGTTATGTCTAAATTCAGTAAGGATGGTTTGGTAGATTCACAAACCAAAAAGATAGTGATCACAAATAAAGAAGGGCTGGAGTCATTGCTTGAAAGTGAATGATCTACTTTTAGAACGTAAGTCTTGACGATTGACTCAATGCAAAATTAACAATTAGCATTTTAAATCCTGACCTGTTGTCAGGACAGGTTTAAAATTATCAATGCTAAACGATAACTTTAAAATGAGTATGATATATATCATTGAGGTATTCCTTATAAGCGTTAAACTCCCTATAACTTAAGATAAGTAAAACTGATTATTGTATGGAGGTTATAAAATGGCTATAACAAAAGATTCTAACATCGGTGATGTGATAAAGGATAATCCTGAGGCAATGAAGGTAATTGAGAAATACTTCGGTCAGGGGTGCTTCACATGCCCTGGAATCAAGATGGAATCCCTGTCCTTTGGTGCCATGATGCATAACATCGATCCTGAAGTGATAGTTAAGGAAATAAATGAATTGTCGCAGACTCGACTCATAGAGAGAAAATAACGGACAGAGGAAGCTCTCTAAAATTTTATTTGACCTTTTCTGATTTTTAATATAGAATCCACCATTTAAAACCCAATCTAAAGTCTAAAGGAGGAAACAATGGCAAAGCCTTATATTGATTATGCATTATGTACCGGTTGTGGAACCTGTGAGGCATTATGCCCTGATGTCTTTCAGATGAAGGATGACGGAAAGGCATATGTAATTAATGAAGATGGTTGTGACGGATGTAACTGTCAGGATGCGATTGATAGCTGCCCTGAACAGGCAATAACTATGCAGTAAAGTCTGCACTCAGAGAAAAGGTTTTCTCTCCTTTCTCCAGTTCTACAATAAAAAAATCTTCAGCCAAAGCGGGTAGGGAATAGATAAAACTATTCCTCTACCCGTCTCACATTTTATAAACCTATTACCAACCATAACCTCTACTTTTCTCCGAATTTCACCTTTAAATATAAACGCCTTGACAAGGTATCTATATACTATATAATTATCCTATTTTGAATAGACTCTATTTGTATCCAGGAAAGGAGATAAAAATGAAAAGGGTTTTAGTATCAGCAGTCATCGCTTCAGTATTATCTTTTTTTATAAGCACGGTTTTTGCTGAGGTACGAACTCCAGAAGCTCAGACAGAAGAGCCTGTATCCTTCAGCCTCGGTGCAAATATTGGTCGTCTCTCTGGAAATACCCAATACCGTATTACCTTCTCTACACCCTATCTTATAGATTTTTATGGGACTTATTATGGATACTATACTTATTATGGTCAGTACGGAGAAGGTGCGAGTGAGTTAGTATTCCCCCTCGATTCATGGATAGGGATTCTGAATGCATCCCTTGGTAAAAAAGGATTATGGTCAATAGACCTATCCCTTTCAAAGAATCTCACAGGGGATACAGGCAAGATGGAGGATTCAGACTTTGAACCTGTATATGTCTGGAGTACAGATGAGTTTACCCAGAGAAAAACCATTTATAGTGAATGGGATACAGAAATGGATGCCTTTATGCTCGATCTTTCTGGAAGATACTATTTCCTTAGAAAGGAGCATATCTCTTTAGGTGCCATAGGAGGGTATAGGTATCAGAACCTCTCCTTCGAGATCAATAATGGATATCAGAAGAGCCTTATTGGCTGGTATTCTCCAGTTTATTTTAGCGGGAAGGTTATGACCTATGAGATAACATACAGCATCCCCTATGGAGGAATCGCTCTCGATTTAAGGCCATCAAACCGATTTTCTATAAATCTTTCTGCCGCCTATGGCTGGGCCTTTGCCGAGGATGAGGATGACCATATCCTACGCTCCAAAAGATCTACTGCTGAATCTGATGGGCCCTTTTATTCTCTCAAGGCACTGGGCACACTATCACTCACTCAGCGATTATTCCTTCTACTGGCATTAGAATACCTTAAGATGGATACAGATGGTAAACAGACCCAAACCTGGTATGCAACGACATCAGAAGCAGCAGCAGGCACAACATTAAGTAATATTAATTATAGTGCCAAGAGTGAACAGACCTATTTCTGGGCAGGGATAAAGTTAAGATTTTAGGTAGTTGAACTCACGAAATCCTTTTAAGTTGTCATTGCGAGCGATAGCGAAGCAATCTCTCAGAATGAGATTTATTTGTCGCTTCTCACAAAGATACTTCATCTTGCCTTTGTATTACTTTCTGCTAATTAATGGACTCTGTTAGTATTTTGTCATTCCTGCGAAGCCTGTCCCCGAAGGTAGTAATCGGGGAGCATGAATCCAGGAAGAAGAACTGGATTCCGTGTCAAGCACGGAATGACGAAAAAGAGGACATTATTATGCAATAGCCAATAATTCCTATAGCCCCAGTATCCTTAGCCCCTTACCGCAAGGAGACGATATTTTTATAGCCTCTGTCACAAAATCCTTCGCCCTCCGAACTGAATCCTTTATGGAGTGTCCCGATGCAAGAGAGGCTGTGATAACTGCTGAATAAACACAACCTGTTCCATGATAAGCACCTTTAATTTTCTCCCCTCTCATCTCGATAAACTCTTTTCCATCATAAAAGATATCTATTGCTTCTTTTTCGAGATGCCCTCCTGTGATAATAATTGCCTGAGGGCCAAGGTCTTTAAGGGTCTTTGCCGCATCCCTCATCTCCCCAATACCCTTAATAGAAATCCCTGTAAGAACCGATGCCTCATCGATATTAGGGGTTACTATAGTAGCTAAGGGAAAGAGGTTTAATTTAATGCCTTCTATAGCCCCTTCTTTTATTAAAGGAGTCCCAGTAGAGGATTTGATTACCGGATCAACCACAAGATTTCTTACCTTATAATCATTTAAAACTCTGGATATTACTTCTACAGTCTCAGAACTGTATAGCATTCCGGTCTTTACCGCATCTACCTTCATACCAGACAATAAAGATGTTAGCTGTTTATTCACAAACTCAGCAGGGACATCCAGAATTCCATACACACCTTCTGTATTCTGGGCTGTAAGGGCTGTAATAACAGCCATTCCATAAACTTCAAGGGATGCAAATACTTTCAGGTCTGCCTGTATACCAGCACCACCGGATGGGTCCGAACCTGCTATTGTCATTGCCCTATGCATATATCTAAAATACCATAAGGTTTTTTTCTTCTCAAGTAACATTTTATCCCTATTTTTCAAAAAATACACTATATAGTAAAAAATATCTTTACAACCACAAAATTTTGTGGTATAAGACACTCAATGAGCCTTTGGTTCACAAGGGAACATAAAACCTATAGATCAGAAATTGAATCCCCCTTGCCCCTATTGTCTTTCCTTATGGAAGAAGGTGGTAAGGGGGAAATTTTTATGTGAATAAATATTCTGGGGGGAGCTATGCGTTTTGAAAAAATAGAGATGATCGGGTTCAAGTCCTTTGCAGACAGGTCTGTTTTTTCTTTCCAGCCAGGTATCACAGCTATTATAGGCCCAAACGGATGTGGAAAGAGCAATATTGTAGATGCCCTCAAATGGGTCCTCGGAGAACTGAGTGCAAAGAACATGAGGGGCGATAGTATGGAAGATGTTATCTTTACCGGTAGTGAGGTAAGAAAAGCCACCGGTATGGCGGAGGTTACTTTATATCTTAAGGACCTGGCTGGTCAACTTCCACAAGGACTATCAGAATATGACGAAATCTCTATAACAAGAAGGCTCTATCGCTCAGGCGAAAGTGAATACCTTATAAATAAAGTTCCCTGCCGTCTCAAGGATATAAGAGACCTCTTCCTTGATACAGGTCTTGAGGCAAAATCATATTCGATTATCGAGCAGGGAAAGGTCGGACATATACTTAACTCCAAGCCAATAGATAGGCGTTTTCTGATAGAGGAAACAGCAGGTGTTATGAAGTATAAGGCAAGAAGGGCTGAGGCATCACAGAAGCTCGAACTTGCAAGCCAGAATCTCCTGAGGCTCAAGGATATAATTGGAGAAGTTGAACGCCAGATAAACTCCCTGCACAGACAGGTCAAGAAGGCTGAAAGGTATATGAGGATAAGAGAAGAAATAAAGGATTTAGAACTCAGAATATTTTCATTCGATTACAGTAAACTTGGCTCTGAGCTTTCGGAGATAAATCGGAAATTAGAGAGATTTACCGAAGATCTGAACATTACGAAGGCTAAGATCTCAAAGGGGGAAACAGAGATTGAGGAGAGGAGGATTAGGATCTTAGAGATCGAAAAGGAGATCGAGTCACTTCAGGAAAAACTCCTTCAGACAGAAAAGAATATAGGACAGAAGGAAAAGGAGATATCCCTTCTAGGAACTAACATCTCCACTATGAAGGAGCGGGAAGAGAAGAATAAGGAAGAGATAGAAATACTAACCCTTGAAGAAGAAACTCTGAAGGATCAATTAAAAGATATAAATGATGAAGGGGAGGATTTAGAGAGAGAAATTAACAGAAAAAGAGAAGAATTATCCCAGAGACAGGACAGACTCTCTATACTTGATAACGATATATCAACAATAGAGGAAAACCTTGAGGATGCAAAAAGTTCACTATTCGAGAAGGCTGCCCAGATTTCAGATATAAGGAACAAAATAACTCATATCGAAACCTTAAAAGAAGGCCTGTCTAAAAAGGAAAAGACTGGGGAATCAGAGATAAAAGATATAGAGACAGAACTCTCAGCAAAGGAAGAAGACCTTAAAGAGAGATCGGAAACACTTGAAGGACTGCTGAGGAAAAGGGAAGAGTTAGGGCAGGAGAGGAGAAAGACAGACGAAAATATTCATGAAAATGAAAAGACCCTCGCAGATAAAGAAGAAGAATTTATCAATAAAAAAGAGACTTTGACAGAAAAGGCTGCAAGGTTGAGCTCTCTGAAAGAGGTAGAAGTGAGTTTTGAGTCTATGAACCTGATTCGGGGTCAGGAGGGTGTTAAAGCCCTTCTTGAAGAGAAAGGTAAGGGTTTGAATATCCATGGTCTGGTAGCAGATATCATTGAGACATCACCTGAATATGAATTAGCCATAGAGGCAGTATTGGGGCAGAAACTCCAGCATATAGTCGTGGAGGATCACGATACCATCCTCAAGACAATAGATTATCTCAAAGCAGAAAACTCAGGAAGGGGGACATTTATACCACTTGAACCGAGAATTGTGAAGGCTGAACCGATTAAAATAGACACAGGCGAAGGAATTATAGGAGAGGTATTGTATCTCATAAAGTACAGAGACGGTTATCGGAAGGTTGTTGAATTCCTGCTCAGTGATACAGTTATTGTCAGTAATCTCTCTACAGCACTGAACCTGTGGAGCCGTAATGGTATTCAGAAGACCTTTGTTACACTCGAAGGGGATGTGTTCGACCCATCAGGTACTGTTACAGGAGGGAGTCCTTCTCTCAATGGTGGAGGGATTCTTAGAAAGAAAAGAGAAACAAAAGAACTCGAAGGGGAAGTGGAGGTCTTAAGAAAAGAGGTTATAAACCTTGAAGAGGTTACTTTTATAACCTCGAACGAATTAGATACACTAAAGGCAACAGAGAGGGAGATAAGATTAAGGATTGAAGGGCTTGATAAAGACATTTTCACAATAGAAAAAGATATTGCAATACTTCAGGGAGACAGGAATAGACTTTTTAAGAGAATGGAAATCCTTAAGATAGAAGAGGAAGAGATAGGAAAGGAAACGAATGAGCAGGAAAGAGAACTCCTTAAATTTGGTAAGAACCTTAATGACATCCAAAAGGAGAAAGAGTCGCTGGAAGGAACAATCAAGGAACTCAATGAGGAGCTAAATGAAAAGAGGGATGGATTTGAAGACCTGAGGACTGAACTTATGGATCTGAAGCTCGAAATAGCTACACTTAAAGAGAAGGGGGATGGAAACATCAAAGAGAAAGAGAGATTCAGGGCATCCCTCGAAAAGGGAGGAAAAAGGATACAGGACTTAAGTAAAGAGATTGAAGAGATAAACAGGAGGGTATCAGATACAGAAGGAAGAATAAAAGAGGAGGAAGATATCCTTAATCTAATCCTTAAGGAAAGGGTTGACCATAGTGAGCAGCTAACTAAGATGAAAGACCTCCAGACAGGCCTCTATGAGGAAATCTCTAACCTTGAAGAATCCCTGAGACGAGATAGAGAAGGGTTAGAATCAATCCAATCAGAGGAAGGCGAAGTTGAAGTGAAGAGGGCTGAACTCACCGTAAAGATCGAACATATAATTCAATCCCTTAAGAACAATTATAATAAAACAACCGAAGATCTCATATCAGAGTTCGGAGAATCAGAAATAGACAGAGTAGATGCCGAGGAGAAATTGACCCATCTCAAGGAAAGACTTGAGGCACTGGGACCTGTGAACTTAGCAGCCATAGAAGAGTATAAGGAGCTTAAAGAAAGGTATGATTTTCTTACAGCCCAGCAGACAGACCTCCTACAGTCTGTGGATTCTCTTAAAGAGGCCATAGCAAAAATAGACAGGACTACAGAAGAGAGGCTCAGGGAAGCCTTCAGACTTCTTAATGAAAAATTCCAGGAGGCCTTCAGTGCCCTCTTTGAAGGTGGAAAGGCAACCCTGATTTTAGATGGTGGAGATATTTTAAATTCTGGAATAGAGATTATAGCCCAGCCACCTGGTAAGAAACTCCAGAACCTATCCCTTCTCTCAGGCGGGGAGAAGGCACTTACAGCCATAGCCCTCCTCTTCGCAAGTTTCCTTGTAAAGTCAAGCCCCTTATATTTCCTGGATGAAGTAGATGGGCCACTCGATGATACAAATATAGACAGATTTACATCAATACTTAAAGATCTTTCCGAAAGAGCCCAGTTCATCGTAATCACCCATAACAAGAAGACTATGGAGTCAGCAGATATCCTCTATGGTATAACGATGGAAGAACCAGGTGTATCAAAGGTTGTATCTGTGAGATTAAATGGAGATGAGGAGCCTCATCAGCTCGCTTTAAAAAATTAGTCGCTCTTTTTCTCAGGTATAATATATCCATCTCAGTAATTATTGCAATATATTTCAGAACGGCTCCGATTATCTCTTGTATCCTATCTTCCTCAGAAATTCCTTCCTCTGTTTCTTGTCTTCTTCCCCTTCTATCCCTTTTGGCTTAAACCCGTCAATAACACCGAACACACCCCTTCCCTGTTCTGTCTCTGTGACTATAACTTCCACAGGGTTTGCCGTAGCACAGTATATTGTGCATACTTCCTGACAGTGTTTTATCGAATTGAGTATATTTATCGGGTAGGCATCCTTTATAACGATGGAGAAGAAATGTCCTGCACCCACATTCATCGCATTCCTCGAGGCAATATCAATAAGGTCCTTATCATTCCCCTCTGTCCTTATGAGGCATGGACCTGAGGCCTCATTGAAGGCGATACCGAATTTCGCCTGTGGTACTGATGTAACAAGAATCTCATAGAGGTCTTCAGCAGTCTTTATGAAATGTGTATGGCCAAGTATCACATTACAGCCCTCTGGGATCTCTATCCTTATAGTCTTAATTTCCATCACCCACCTCCTGTTTTCTTACTGAACCCATAAGAGCCGATCTTCTCTCCCATAGCACGGTACTCCTGCACATTGGGACAGTAAGAAATCGGAGAAAGCTTATCCATACTGATTTTTTCACCGTCAAGGATTTCTTCATCCACATGTGCAGATACAACCTCTGCTATGAACAGGTCATGCGAGCCGAGATTGATTACCTGCCTCACCTGACACTCAAGATTGATGGGACATTCTTTTATCAGGGGAGCCTTTACAGTATCTGCCTCCATAGAAGTAAAACCAGAAGTCAGAAATTTATCACTGTCCCTGCCTGAAACAGAACCGCAATAATCAGTCTCCTTAAGCCACTTCTGTGATGGAATGTTCAGAACAAACTCCATTGTATCTTTTATCAGACTGTTGCTGTGTCTCGTCGGTCTAACGGATATACCAACCATAGGCGGATCGGAGCAGAGCACCCCTCCCCAGGATATTGTGGCGATATTCGGCTTTCCGTCCCTGCCCCTTGAGCTGATAAGCATTACAGGAGCAGGATAGATATATGTTGATGGCTTAATCTTCTTCTTTTGCATATCTCCTCCTTTAAAGTCTAACAATAACCCCTTTTCTCTGAAGATACTCCTTTGCCTCTTTTATTGTATATTCTCTATAATGAAATATTGAGGCGGCGAGCACTGCGTCTGCCTTCCCTTCAATAAGTGCCTGATAGAGGTGTTCCAGATTCCCTGCGCCACCAGAAGCTATTACCGGTATTCCTACAGTTTCTGAAATAGTCTTTGTAAGTTCTATATCGTATCCATCCTTAGTACCGTCCTTATCCATACTTGTGAGTAGTATCTCACCTGCACCGAGTTCTTCCACTTTATTCGCCCATTCTATGGCATCAATACCTGTAGGCTTCCTTCCACCATGGGTGTAGACCTCCCATCTTCCCGTGAACCGTGAACCGTGAACTGTGAACTGTCTCTTCGCATCAATAGCAACCACAATGCACTGGCTACCGAATCTCTCTGCTGATTCTCTTACAAAATCATGGTTATTCACAGCTGCAGTATTTATCGAGACCTTGTCTGCACCTGCCTTTAGCAGTTTCCTTATATCCTCAAGAGTCCTTATACCACCTCCAACTGTAAGGGGCATAAAGACCTCTTCTGCTGTCCTCATCACAACATCAATTATTATATCCCTTTTTTCATGTGATGCAGTAATATCAAGGAAGGTGAGTTCATCCGCACCCTGTTCATCGTAGAACCTCGAATTCTCCACAGGGTCTCCAGCGTCTCTCAGGTTTATAAAACTCACACCTTTTACAACCCTCCCGCCTTTTACATCGAGGCAGGGTATTATCCTTTTCGTAAGCATAATGATATAATAGCTTAAATTTGAGAGAATTTCTATACTATAGCGAGCAACATGAAATGAAGAGTTTATCATTCCCGCACCGTATCAAGCTTGTCCTCAACTTGATTGGGGATACGTGATAAACTCCAGCGGGAATCCAGGTTTTTATGTCATTCTGAACTTGTTTCAGTCCTGAATCAAGTTCAGGATCACGAGATGCTGAAATTAATTCATCATGACAGACTGTTTCTGGATTCCTGCCTCCGCAGGAATGACGTAAAGGATGACAATTAGTGCACTCATGATAGAGATGGAAGATATCATCGCACAAGTAAGGCATAACTGTGAGATCGCTGATGCAAAATCCTGGGGAACTTATTCCATATGTGGGTTATTGCTCCGGCTAAGGGATCAATACAGGTGGAAAAAGGGATACAAACCCTGGATCGAGATAAATCATTCAGAGATCCTTGACTGGGTATCTGAAAAGGAAAAATCCTGGGAATTATTTGCAGAAGAACCTTTCCAGAATATAAAGATATATGATGATTATTATCTTCCCTTTAATCTTGATTCAATAAATATTGCCATCAAATCAAAGGGTCTTCTCTATGGAGCTGGTTTTATTGGTGGACTGAGACCTTCTTTCTTTCTCGGATATCTTGAGAAGACATGGAGGGAAGATGATTTTTATGTATACCTCTTAGATAAGGAGATCGCCAGAGATATAGGTGCTGCACCTTCACTCTCTCAGGGGAAGGATATCATTCTGAGAAAGGAACCTCTCCGATATTCTTTATGGGATAAATTTAGAGAGGTAAAATCAAGGAAGTCTACGACTCATACAGAAGAGACAGCCCTCTGTCCCTCGGATTTAAGGCTTATGGTATGAACAATAAAAGGATAAATATGATCCCTGAGGAGATAGAAGCAGATATGGAGAGGATTATTTCTGAAGAGCTTGAATGTTATCTCCACCACGAACTCGGCGAGACTTACGTTGGGTCACTTCTCGGTGAGGAATGGAAGGAGTTATTATGCCTCTTACCTCAGACAAGATTCGAACATCTTATCAGGGGCATTAAGGATATAATGGCAGATACAACTGAAAAGGGAATGCTCTGGCACATAATAAAACATAGGAAGATCGGCTCTCTCGGTTTCTATGTCTCCCAGTTGGGAGGGACGAGAAGGGTAATCTTTACTGATATATACGATGCATATAAGGGGTTTATCAAGACCGGAGATATAAGTTTAATTGATAATGCGAGAAAGGCAGGATATGAGAAGGTAAAAGATTACTCCCTGAGGCTTTTAGAGATATATAAAAAGAAAGAAGAGATGGGGATTGGGTGGGTAAGGCAGAGGATAGAAGAGATGTTTGTTCTATCATGAAGATTTAACAAGCCTGATCGCCTCCTTGAGATCAAGAGATCCGGAGTAAATCGCCTTGCCTACAATTATCCCTTCAAGTTGAAGTTTCATTAATTCTTTTATATCATTGATATCCGCTACGCCACCTGAGGCTATAACAGGTAGTTTTACAGACTTTACGAACTCCCTTATTGATTCTATATTCGGACCTGAGAGCATCCCATCCATCTTTATATCCGTGAATATTATCGCCCTCACACCTGAGTCTTCTAAACTCTTGGCGAAATCGATAGCCCTCTCGCTTGTCGTTTCTCTCCATCCCTTTATCGCAACCATTCCATCCCTTGCGTCTATCCCTGCGAGAACCTTACCTTGAAATCTTCTGCATGCCTCTCTAAGAAAGTAAGGATCATTGACCGCAGAGGTGCCGAGTACAACCCTGTCTATTTTTAATGACATTAGTTTATCGATAGTCTCCATATTCCTTATACCACCACCAACCTCTATCAGTATGGATACAGCCTTACGGATATCAATTATGGATTTAATATTCCTGGGACTTCCCTCTATAGCACCATCAAGGTCAACAATATGCAGTAGTTCCGCACCTTCATCTTCCCAGTGCTTCGCCATAGAGGCAGGATTATCGGAGTAGATAGTGACATCTTCCATCCTTCCCTGAATGAGCCTTACGCATTTCCCTTCCTTAAGGTCTATGGCAGGGATAATCACCATGCCTTTTAAGAAACCCTTATCCTTCCTTTCCCCTTCTCAACCTTCCCGATAACTGAGGAGGAAATGGATTCCTTTTCAAAGATTCTCAATGATTCCTGAGGCATGGCGATAAGTAGTCCACCTGATGTCTGCGGATCGAAAAGGATTAACTGATTTTCTTCGGAGAATCGGTCAGGGAATGATACCTTCTCCTTCAGAAATTTTAAATTATTATAGGCACCTTCTGGAACCATCCCTGAATCTACCATATCCATCACACGTGGAAGGATCGGAATCGAATCAAAAGAAAGATGAAAATCTATATCTGAGTCTTTTACCATATTATAGGCATGCCCCAGGAGACCAAAACCTGTTATGTCTGTCATCGCATGTGTATTGGCATCCAGTGCAGACTTTGATGCCCTGTCATTCAGAGTAAGCATGAGTTCAATAACCTTTTTGAGTTCGTTATCTTCCAGTTTTCTCCCTTTGAGTGCGGTAGTAAGGATGCCTATTCCGAGTGGCTTTGTAAGGATAAGGATATCTCCTGGTATCGCACCCTGAATACGGAGGATCCTCTCTTTCTTTATAACCCCTGTTACAGAAAGCCCGAACTTTAATTCCTGATCCTCGATGCTATGCCCACCCATGAGGGAAACCCCTGCCTCTCTGAGCTTATTTACAGCACCATTAAGAATCTCCTTGATAACTTCTGGTCCATAATCGCAGGAAGGGAAACCGAGAATAGCCATAGCTGTAAGTGGTCTTCCTCCCATCGCATATATATCACTCAGGGAATTAGTGGCACTTATCGCACCAAAAGTAAAAGGATCGTCAACGACAGGGGTTATTACATCCACAGTCTCTACAAGGGCAGTATCATCATCGAGTGAATATACACCTGCATCATCCCCCGGACCGACAATCACTCTCTTATCCTGCCCTCCGGAAATACCTCTTAATATCTCCTCAAGGTCCGCCGGACCCAGCTTTCCGGCTCAGCCCGCAGCCTTTACCTTCTCTGTAAGTCTTACCTTCTTTTTCATCGTTTCCTCTCATACTTCTCGTCATTCCCACAAAAGTGGGAATCCAGACCTATCCCTGTGAAAACAGAGAACTATAGAAATCTGGATTCCTGCCCTATGGGTCGTGACCCGTGACCCACGGGTCATAGACTTTCGCAGGAATGACAATCGTGACAAAATCATTTTACCATCTTTCTATCTCAAAGGCATCCTTTATAATCTTTACCACTTTTTCTTTCTGATCAGGAGACCCAGTTATTGATACTATATCGAACCTGCACGGTGTATCTTTAATTCTCTTCTTCGATAAAAAATGGAAGGCCGATTTAATAATCTTTTGTCTCTTTGTGGAGGTTACGGAAATCTCCGGAGGTCCGAATTCATCAGACCTCCTTGTCTTTACTTCAATAAAGACTAATGTCCCTTTATCAAGGGCTATTATATCAATCTCACCTGAAGGGCTCTTATAGTTCTTTCCGAGTATCCTGTAACCCTGCTTCTTAAGATATTTCTCGGCAGTATCCTCACCTTTTTTGCCTATAAGTATGGTAGGAAGTTTCACAACTAAGATTCCACTTTTAAAATTAAGTGATATTATATATACTTTTTCTAAGATATCAATCTGAATTATAATGTCACCCTGAACTTGTTTTTCTACGAGTCGTAGATAAGGTCTAAAAGATATTAAGAGATTCTGAATCAAGTTCAGAATGACACGTTTAGGATCCAGCATATGAAATAACGAATTCTGTATATAAACAGAGGAGGAACCCATGAAACTCACCCATTTCGATAAAGAAGGCAGATCAAAGATGGTAGATGTTAGCGATAAGAAAGTCACAAGGAGGGAAGCTGTAGCGAAGGGATCTGTCTTTATGAGATTAGAGACGCTGAAATTAATAAAGAGCAAGAAGATCTCCAAAGGAGATGTCCTCGGTGTGGCAAAGATCGCAGGGATAATAGGGGCAAAAAGGACTTCTGAGATCATCCCTATGTGCCATCCTCTGGGCATAGATGCTATCGATATCAACTTCTATATAGATGAAAAAAAGAATAAGATAGATATAGAATCGAGAGTAAGGGTAGAGGCAAAAACAGGAGTAGAGATGGAGGCATTAACAGCAGTTGTCATCTCTGCCATAACTATTTATGATATGTGTAAAGCTGCTGATAAGGATATGGTAATTTCAGATATCTACCTTGCGGAGAAGAGAGGGGGAAAAAGCGGAGAGTATAAAAGGAAAATAGGCAGTAAATCATGAATTGATACCTTTGTCCCTTCAGCCCAAATTGTATATTCCTTTCATCTCTGAGATTGAATCTTTTAGCTTTGAAACAATCCACTCATAATCATCCATATTCTCTTTTTTCTGAGTAAAGTCTATTTTCTGAGGAGAAATAGGTTTTCCGATAGTTACAGTGATCTTCCTGAACTTAGGGAAAAAGGACCCTCTCGGAAGCACCTCAAATGTCCCCTCAATCAGGGTCGGAACTAAGGGGACATCAAGCTCTTTTGACAGAATACCTACGCCCTTTTTAAATGGCATAAGACCTCCATCAAATGTCCTTCCACCTTCAGGGAATAAGCAGAGGGCTTTACCTTTTCTGAGAACGTAACCTGAAATCTGGAGTGCCTTCTTAAGATAGGTTTCCGGATCTACAGGTATTACATGGGCGAATCTTCCAAAGCGAGATGTGAACCAGTTACTGAAGTATTTCTGGAATCCGAGAAAGTATAAATCCATAAATGATTTTATGGGAATGCCTATCCCGATCACAAAACCGTCAATGTTACTCGCATGATTTGGTGTAATTATATAAGGGGGGACTGGTATATTTTCTACTCCTTTAACTTCCAGTCTGAAAAAGACCTTTCCGACAATCCTTAATAGACCTATGATAAGCATGGTAAATACCTTTAATAAACTTCCCTGGATAAGACCAACCGCCCTTTGATCTTCTTCCGCTGGTTCACCCTTAAGTACCTCTCCCCATCCTTTAGATTCAGAAATGCTTACCTTCTCTCCTATCTCCTTTTTAAAGGTCTCAATTTTCTCTATCAGGTCTTTCACAGTGTATACCTCAGAGCCGAAGGTGTCGGGTAACTCTATTGAGAAGGCATTGCCTAAGGAAACAACTAACTCCACCCTTGCCAGGGAATCGATACTGAGGTCGAGCTCAAGGTTATGGTCTAACAATATAGGTCTTCTCTCTGTGATCCTTTCGAGTAAGGCTATAACAGTCTTTGCTATCGGGCTTTCGGTTTCCTCTATCTTTTCTTTTTTAATCTCTGCTACCTCAATAGCAGTCCCGACTTTCCCCCCTTTATCAAAGTGGGGATTGGGGGATTTTAAGAAATCCTTCACAGCAAACCTCCTTAACTTTCCTAAGGGAGTCCTCGGAAGTGGAAATTGATATACATCATATCCCTTGATCCTTTTATAAGGAGGAAGTTTCAATGATAGCGTCTTTATCTCCCATCCTACAGCCTCATTGAAGTTTGCTATCCTGTTTTCTTTCATGTAATCCATATCTGGAACAACCACAGCCCCGAGACTCTCGTCGAAGACCCGACCCATAGGGGAGATACCATGTTTCTTCTCAATGCCGAGGACACATATCTCCTTTATGATAGGACTCTGGAGATAATGCCTCTCAATTTCCTCAGGATAGATGTTCTTTCCTGATGAAAGTACTATAACTTCTTTGGACCTCCCTGTGATATATATGTAATTATCTTTATCCATATATCCGAGGTCTCCTGTATAGAACCACCCGTCCTTCATAACCTTTTCTGTATCTTCAGGGTTTCTGTAATATCCCTTCATAACATTAGGACCCCTAACAGCTATCTCTCCTATCCCATCTTTATCAGGATTAATTATCTTCACCTCAATCTCAGGTAAAGGTAATCCTACAGACCCCATTTTCGTCCGATTCAACGGATTAAAACTTATCACAGGGGATGTCTCTGTAAGACCAAATCCCTCAATAATTGTGAATCCGAGTGCCTCTAAATCCTGTGAGACTTCGGGATCAAGCTTTGCCCCTCCGCTCACAAAGAACCTGAACTTATTACCGAATCTTTTATGAACCGATGAAAAGAATATTCGTCCTGAGTTTATTCTCAGTTTACTCCTTAGAAACCCCGATAACTTTAAAAGAATAAGAATAATCTGATTTATAGGGAATTTTAATCCCTCCATCTTATCTATCATCCCCCGCCTCAGTATCGCGAAGAGTTGAGGGACACCGGTGAGAACCGTTACTCCCTTTTCAACCATCGTCTTAAGGATATCAGGGCCCTTGAGGCTCTGCTGATATACAACCCTTGCTCCGGTAAGAAGGGGGACAAGGAAGTTCACCATAAAGGGGTATGAATGGTGAAGTGGAAGGAGAGAGAGGATACAGTCATTTTCATCAATAATTTTTGCCTTCTGGATGCTTCTGGTATTGGAAAGGAAATTTCTATGTGTGAGCATAACACCCTTAGGCCTTCCTGTAGTACCGGATGTATAAATAAGTGACGCCATGTCATCGGGATTGATGGCTGGAAAGGAATCAAGAGGAGGATGTTTAAGAATCTCTGAGAATTCTGGACTGTCAAGGTTTATCATTTTGATGTCCGGGATCCATGATGCATGATCCATGATGCCTGATGTCTGCTCCTTATATCGTGCATCCTGCATCGTGTATCGGGCATCCAGGGTTTTCAACCCCTTCTCCGATATAAAGATCGCCTTGCTTTCTGAGTCCCTAATAAGATTCTTTACCTCATCCTCACTGAGCTGGATGTCTATAGGTACAGCAACTCCACCAAGGAATGATATCCCAAGATAGGCGATCCCCCATTCAGGTCTTCCCTCAGAAAGTATGGCAACCCTGTCTCCATGTTTAATATTTCTCGAAAAGAGAAAGGAGGCAATAGATTTTGCTGAAGAAAGGATATTCTTATATGTATATTCCTTACCTTCTATTTCGAGTGCGACCCTGTCCGGATTTTTCTTAGAGACTTCTTCAACGGCCTGAGGGATATTAACTGGCTCTAACATTCGGCCCACCTCCTTTTACATATTTAAGAATCAACAAACCGACAAGGAAGAAGATCGCAACAGAAAAGATCGCAGGTCTCTGACTGCTGAATTGAGTAGATATAATACCGAAGACAAGGGGGCCTGCTATTGCAGATGATTTTCCGACAAGGGAATAGACACCGAAATATTCTGCTTCTTTTCCTTCGGGGACAAACTGTGTATAGAATGCCCTTGTTGCTGCCTGAACAGTGCCGAGTCCAAGTCCTGCAAAGGATGCAAGCATCCAGAACTGTGCCTTTGTCTGAATAAAAAAGGCTATAGTTGCGACTGATGTCCACATAAGAAGTGAAGTCATAACAACTTTCTTTGGTCCCCATATATCGGTTGGTTTTGCCATGACAAAGGCACCAAGAAGTGCAGATGTCTGGACGACAAGATAAAGGAATATAAGCTCTTCTGGTTTAAACCCGAGGGTTGTAGCAGCAAATATGCTCGAAAATACTATCACAGTATTCACCCCATCCTCATAAATGAGATAGGATATTAAGAATTTCCTCAATTCCTTTCTTCCCCATATCTCCTTTAATGTCTTTATAGTATGTCTGAAACCTTTAATTCCTGCCTGAATCGCAGAGGATCCTCCTTTTATGTCTGAAGGAAGAAAGAGAAAGGCAGGAATAGAGAAAAACAAAAAGAAGGCTGCAACCATAAACCATGTGACTTTAAAATGATTACCCATTACTAAAGGGAGGGCGAGTAGGAGTGAGAGAAAAGAGCCTGCATATCCTGTACCGAATCCCCATGCAGAGACGCGACCCTGGTATTCTTGTGGTGCAATCCTCGGAAGAAATGAATTATAGAAGATAAGACCACCCTCCATACCGAGATTCGCCAGGACAATAAGGAAGAACCCTTCAAGGACCATTCTTTTTTCAAGGATAGAAAGACTTGCTATGGCTGATATGCTTAAGACGGTGTAGACAAAGAGAAGTCTCTTCTTTATACCCCCATAATCTGCAATACCGCCTAAGAAAGGTGAACTCAATGCCACAACCGCCATGCTTACCGATATTGCCCTTCCCCACCAGAGGTCACCGAGACCTGCCTCATTCCCGACTATTGTATTCACATAATAGACAGGGAATACAACTGATGCAATAATAGCTGAGTAACTCGAATTCGCAAAATCAAATAGCACCCAGCTTAAGATATGTTTCTTATTGAGGGTCATTTTTAATTAATCCCCCTCAGTTCCCCCTTTTGTAAGGGGGGTGGGGGATTTGACTAACTTATTATTGTCACTAATTATAATTGTATCAAAATGATTCGCTATTGGCTATAGGTACTGTTAATTCTCATAAAATTAATCCACTTTCTTAAAGCATGCACCTGTGATATACTGATCAAAACTATATATTTCAAGTTGAAATGAACGTGAGTTATAAGAAACCGCATAGGATACTAAGGAGGAACTTTGGCAAAATACAGCGGAGCATATAAGAGTGAAAAAAGAAAAAAGGACTTGTTGAGGCAGGAAAAACAGGAAGAGAAGAGACAGAGGCGTTTCAAAAAAGATGTGCCTATAGGAGAGAAAGATGAAGCGGAACCTTTAAAAGAAACGGAAAGTAGTAGATAGTGCCGTCACAACTTATTAAACCTATTTATAGACTATATGTATAAAATTTTTCTTTAGCAGCAAGCTGGCCGAGTTCTCTCCCTGCATTCATCAAGGTAGGGCTGTTAGGGAGGAACTCGAGGTTATTCATCATATCATAAAAATCATAAAAACTATCCTCAACCCTTCTAATCTCTTCTTCCTTTTCTCCATAAATCCTTTCAGCATCTGCTATAGTCCGTGCAACCCTCCTGAACATTTCTTCGGGAGTCTCTATTGTCCTCCCGTTTTCGTCCTTTTTAAGGTATCTTCCTTCAAGGACCTTCAGGGCATTAGGGGTAAGACCCATAACAAATACCTTAAGATTGCTTCGTCGTCCCGATATTATCGGGACTCCTCGCAATGACTCAAACAAGTGTCATTGCAAACAAAGTGAAGCAATCTCGTCTTTTATCTCTGCGTTCTGAAAACATAATATTCAATCTTAACTTTGAATTCACTCCCTTTCCGAAACTATTTCTGTCCCTATACCCTCTTTAGTAAAGATCTCGAGGAGCAGGGCATGGGGAACCCTTCCGTCTATGATATGTGCCTTAGATACCCCCTTTTCTAAGGCCTTAAAGCACGACTCAATCTTTGGAAGCATTCCGCCTTTTATAGTACCGTCAGAGGTCAGAGTTTTAACCTCTTTCTTGTTTAATGTAGAAAAGAGTATATTATCCTTACTCATTACACCCTCCATATCTGTAAGGAGGATGAGTTTCTCTGCCATTAACGCTGCAGCCACTGCCCCTGCAACAAGATCTGCATTAATGTTATAGGTATCCCCCTTACCGTCAACTCCGATAGGTGCAATAACAGGTATAAAATGGTTTTTCCCGAGGGAGGTCAGAATCTCAGGATTCACTTTTTCAACCTCTCCAACAAGGCCGATATCTATTATTTCCGGTTCTCCTGTCTCTTCTGAAGGCTTGGAAATTATTTTTTTCTTTGCACGGATAAGTCCTCCGTCTTTCCCTGTAAGTCCTGTAGCATTTCCACCATGATGGTTTATCAATGAGACTATCTCCTTGTTCACCTTCCCACCAAGAACCATCTCCACAATATCCATGGTCTCTTTATCAGTCACCCTCTGCCCTTGAACAAATTCAGGCTTTTTACCCATCTTCTCCATAATGCTCCCTATCTGTGGACCTCCACCGTGGACAATAACAGGGTTTATCCCTATATAGTTCATCAGGATAACATCGAGGGCAAAGGCTTCTTTGAGTGCCTCCTCCACCATCGCACTCCCACCATACTTTATAACGAAAGTCTTCCCGTAGAAGCTCTTGATGTAAGGGAGTGCCTCGATAAGAACCTTTGCCTTTTCGATAAGGTTTTCCATAAGTTCCCTTTATGCAAATCTAAATCTCAAAATCCAAATACCAAATGAACCTCCCAGCAGCTTGCTGCGGGGTATCCAAAAACTAAAGACAATGCTGTCATTCCGCACTTGATGCGGAATCCAGACGTCGTCCCAGCAAAAGCAGGGAATTATTTAAAGGAACTCGATTCCAGCTTTCGCAGGAATGACAAAACAAACAACAAACAGGTTTCCCACCCGCTGCAAGCAGCGGGGTATATAAATTTAATCAATTTGAAATTTCACAGTATATATCTGCTCAGATCTTCATCCTTAACAATCTCGCTCAATTTATTCCTTACATAGGTAGCATCGAGATCAATCTTCTTCTTCCCACCTTCAGGTGCCTCAAAAGATATATCCTCTATGAGTTTCTCCATGATGGTATGAAGTCTCCTCGCACCTATGTTCTCTGTCCTTTCATTCACAAGGGCAGCGATCGAGGCTATCTCTTCAATGGAATCCGATGTAAAATTCACCTCCACTTCTTCAGTCTGTAATAAGGCTATGTACTGTTTTATAAGGGCATTCTGTGGCTCTGTGAGGATCCTCACAAAGTCATTCTTCCCCAGGGCATCGAGCTCAACCCTGAGCGGAAACCTTCCCTGTATCTCCGGTATAAGATCAGAAGGTTTTGAGACATGGAATGCCCCAGCTGCTATAAAAAGGATATGATCTGTCCTCACCATCCCGTATTTCGTAGTAACAGTTGACCCCTCAACAATGGGGAGAAGATCCCTCTGCACACCTTCCCTTGATACATCAGGTCCGTATGAAGAGCTACGGCTCGCTATCTTGTCGATCTCATCAACAAATATAATACCTGCCTGTTCAGTCCTTTCCACCGCCTCCTTTATAACCTTATCCATATCAATGAGTTTATTTGCCTCCTCCTGGGCAAGGGCCCTTAACGCATCAGGTATCTTCACCTTCCTCCTCTTACTCTTTTCTGGAAGAAGTCCACCGAGCATCTCCTTCAGGTTTATCTCGAGGTCTTCAAGTCCAACATTCGAAATTACACCAAAGGGCATAACCTTTTCCCTCACCTCTATATCTACAGACCTGCCATTAAGTTTCCCTTCTCTCAGTTGCTCTCTAAGTTTCTCCCTCGTATCCTTCTGTTCTATGTCGGAGTTCAGTTCCATTGGTTGAGAGGATGTACCGAATCCTGTCTGCCTTTTTGGTGGAAGGAGGAGATCAAGAACCCTTTCTTCTGCCATAGACTGTGCCTTTTCCTGAACCTTCTCCACCTGTTCTGCCTTTACCATGTTTACTGCTAACTCTGTAATATCTCTTATCATTGATTCAACATCCCTGCCTACATATCCAACTTCTGTATATTTCGATGCTTCAACCTTTAGAAATGGTGCCTGAGTAAGCCTTGCAAGACGCCTCGCTATCTCTGTCTTACCTACACCTGTAGGTCCTATCATTATTATATTCTTAGGCATCACCTCATCCCTTAATTCTTCAGGGAGTTGTTGTCTCCTCCATCTTGTCCTGAGGGCTAAGGCCACCGCCTTCTTCGCCTTTTTCTGTCCGATGATGTATTTGTCGAGTTCCTTAACTATCTCTTTCGGGGTCAGTCTATTCAAATCTCCTCCACTATAATCTGTTCATTTGTATATATGCATATCTTCGATGCAATCCTCATCGCCTCCTCAACTATCTCCCTGGCACCCATGTCTGTATGTGCTAACAATGCCTTTGCAGCCGCCTGGGCAAAGGGCCCTCCCGAGCCGATAGCAGCAATTCCATCCTCAGGCTCTATTACATCACCTGTTCCTGATAAAATGAATGTATGTTCCATGTCAGCGACTATTAGAAGTGCCTCAAGTCTCCTCAGTATCCTGTCTGTCCTCCAGTCTTTTGCAAGCTCTACTACAGCCCTTGTTATATTGCCGTGATAGGCCTCTAACTTTGCCTCAAACTTCTCGAATAGTGTCATGGCGTCCGCAGTTGCGCCTGCAAAGCCAGCAAGGATTCTGTCGTTATACATTTTCCTTATCTTCTTTGCATTATGTTTCATTATGGTATTACCTATCGTAATCTGACCATCACCAGCGATTGCGGTCTTTCCATCCCTTCTTATAGCTATTATTGTTGTGCCGTGAAATCCCTGAGAACTCATTTTTAATCTCTCCTATTTTTCATTGACAGCCTTTTTACTCCTCGGGTGAGCCTTATCATAAACCTCCATAAGTTTATCCATACCCAGATGGGTATACTTCTGAGTTGTGGAGAGGCTTTTGTGACCGAGGAGTTCCTGTATCGCCCTGAGGTCTGCTCCTGCATCGAGGAGATGGGTAGCAAAGGAATGCCTCAGTGTATGGGGTTTTACAGGCTGTTTCAATGACTCCATGCCGTATTTAAGAACAATCCTCCTCACACTCCTCTCCGTAATCCTCTTCCAGCTCCTGTTAAGGAATAAAGGAAACCTTTCATCATGAGCCGTGAACTGTGAACCGTGAACTGTCCCCTCAATATATCTCTTCATTGCCTCTATAGCCTTTAAACCAATAGGGACTATCCTTTCCTTCCTGCCTTTTCCCTTAACCTTTATGAGTCCGTCAGAGAGATTAATGTCTTCTCTGTCTAAGGAGACCAGTTCCCCAATCCTTATACCGCTTGAATAGAAGAGTTCCAGAATAGCACGGTCTCTGAGAGAGGAAGTTTCTTCCCTGTTAGCCGACTCAACCAGCCTGAAGGCATCATCCACAGAAAGAAAATGGGGGAGAAACTTCTCCTGCTTAGGTGTTGCTACAATCTTGGCAGGGTTCTTATCTATGTAACCTTCTCTGTTGAGGAATCTGAAAAGGGTCCTTATTGTTGCGAGCTTCCTTGCTATAGATGACTTCTTAAGCCCGATTCTGTGAAGATGTCCGAGATAACCCCTTATATCAATGTTTCCGATATCTACGATACTTTTGTCTTTTATATATTCAACAAACTGCCCTAAATCAGATATGTAGTTCCTCTGAGTATGCTCCGAGAGATTCCTTTCTATTTTGATATACCTCACGAATTCATCGGTAATATTCCCCACAGAAACATCCATAAACAGATTTTACAAGATAGAGGAGCGATAAGTCAATCCGATAAGGTCTTTATCTTTCTGATGTAACACCAAAATGATAATGTCCTAATTAGCCAAAATAGAAATGTCCTAATT
>CAKKSD010000030.1 GCA_919902995.1 Thermodesulfovibrionia bacterium | reverse complement strand
TAGATGCTATACATGAAATGCAAAGACCTATTGATATTTCTTCTCTACCCAAACGTGAGGTTGTCTTAGAAGAAATTGAAGTATGAAGAGAAAGGAGCTAATCAGGCATTTAGAACGTCATGGCTGTGTCCTAATAAGAGAAGGTGCAAAGCACTCCCGTTATATAAATCTTGCCAATACAAATAAATCAACCACTGTCCCAAGGCATACAGAAATCGCTGACCTTCTGGCAATCAAGATTTGCAGACAGATTGGAATTCCCGACCCAAAATAAAGTGAAATAATAGGGTCAGCGACCGGTTTCGGAAGAATAAAAAAAGACAGGCACATTATCCATCGGGCAGAGGTATATACCGTATGGTATATACCAGAGGGCGGGAGATTGCCAATGGCTCGTCTGCGGCTCATAGGGTAGAGAGATTTTTACGACTTATCTACAATCCGTAGGGAAGAATAGAGGGGAGAAAGTAAAGGTTATATTTTGTAGTTACATTATAGCCTGCTTTTTGTTATTATTAGAGTAGATTTTTTAAATTTTGTATCTACAATGGTAAATTAAAGAATGAAATGGGATGAATTTATTTCATCTGAATTTGAGTATGACTGGGAAAAGGACAAACTCGGAGAACATAATGTTACTTTTGAAGAAGCTGTTGAAACCTTCTTCAATAATTACGAGATTAGGAGAAATAAAAGATTCAGGGATCGTTGGCAGTTAATTGGTAGTACTGACAGCGGTAGGAAATTAAAAATAATCTTTCAACTTAAATCTGGCAATATTGTCAGAATAATTACGGGGTGGCAAATATGAAACATAAGAAAAGGCTGGCAGAAGAAGAAATTGATAGATTAATAATTGCCGAGGCAGACGATATGACGAAGTGGGAAAAGCCAATAGCAGTTAAACCTACTTCAATCCGTTTTTCACCGTCAATTATTGAAAAGGCTAAGTATCTTGCCAAAGTTCACAAAGCTCGTGGTTACCAGACATGGTTAAAGCAAGTTGTTGAAGAGCGTATTAAGCAGGAGGAGAAACTTCTCTCTGACTTCAAACGAGAACTCAAAACAGCAAGTAAATAGATAAATTAAATCTAATCTTGAAGTCGAATTAAAAAATCTGCAAGAAGAGGACATTATAGACTGCCTTAACAACTATTTCTGAAAAAGGAATAATATAAAAATCATCGCTGACCTTAAATATGAAAAAAAGAGTAGGCATATCATCCATCGGGCAAAGGGCGGGGGGAGCGAGATTATAAATTTTTGATAAGCTTTTTGATAAAAGGCTTTACGACAGGACTATTCTTTATTGCCTTATATTCAGACATTCCGGATTCCTAAGGATCCTACGGACGGGTCATAGACTTACTCGGGAATGACTGCTCTACTTGATGGAGATCTGTTATTGGGAAATTAGCCTCCTAAAGTATCACCTTATTAAGAGGATACTCGACTATCCCCGATGCACCTGCCCTTTTAAGTTCAGGGATAAAGGACCTCACCTTCTTTTCGTCCATTATCACTTCAAGGGCATACCATTCACCGTTTGCAAGGGAGGATATGGTGGGCGCATGCATAGCAGGAAGGATAGAGATAACCCTTTTTAGGTTTCTTTTCGGGACATTCATTTTGAGTCCCACCTTTTCTTCTGCGCTCAATGCCCCCTGAAGAAGTAAGACAAGGTTTTCCATCTTCTTCCTCTTCCAGTTATCCTTCCATGCCTGTTTATTCCCTATAAACCTTGTTGTTGATTCGAGCATTATATCGATTACTCTCAGGTTATTTGCCTTAAGAGAACTTCCTGTTTCAGTGAGTTCGACGATGGCATCGGCGAGCTGAGGTGGTTTTACCTCCGTCGCACCCCAGGAGAATTCGACCTGTGCCTTTATCTTCTTCTTCCTGAAATACCTCTTAGTTACTTCAACAAGTTCTGTCGCAATCCTCTTTCCGTTCAGGTCCTTAAGGGTCTTGATTTTAGAGTCCACAGGGACAGCGATGACCCATTTTACCGGTCTCAGCCCCTCCTTGGCATAGTTGAGTTCTGCAACCTCTAAAATATCTGCGTTCTGCTCAAGTATCCAGTCCTTTCCTGTAATCCCTGCATCAAGCACACCATCCGATACATACCTTGCCATTTCCTGGGCACGGATTAGGATACATTCTATCTCAAGGTCATCAATAGAAGGATAGTATGACCTTGCACCGACCGTTACATTGAACCCTGCCTTTTTGAAGAGCTTCAATGTTGCCTCTTGCAGGCTACCCTTAGGAAGACCGAGTCTCAGTATTTTATTTTTCCCCATAATTTATCCTTTCTTAAGTCTACTATCTTTTTTCAACCTTATCCTTACGCTATCCCCGTGTGCCTTAAGACCTTCGATTTCAGCTATACTTATTACAGTACCTCCTATCCCCTCAAGACCTTCCCTTGTGAATGAAAGGAAGCTTGTCCTTTTCATAAAGTCCTCAACACCGAGAGGAGAGAAGAACCTCGCTGTTCCACCTGTAGGGAGGACATGGTTGGGTCCTGCAGAGTAATCACCTACAGCCTCTGGTGTCCACGGGCCAAGGAAGATTGCACCGGCATTCTTTATCTTACCTATAATCTCAAAGGGTCTTTCAACCATAATCTCAAGATGTTCAGGAGCGATCTCATTTGCAATATCTATTGCCTCAATCATGTTCTTCGTTACTATTATAGCCCCATATTTTTTTAATGATTTCTCGGCAATCATTTTTCTCTTCGTCTTCTTTAACTGTTTCGAGACTTCCTTCTCCGTCTTTATAGCCAGAGATTTTGAGTCTGTGAGCAGTATCGAAGATGCCATTTCATCATGTTCAGCCTGACTCAGCAGATCTGCTGCAATAAATTCAGGGTCTGCCTTTTCGTCTGCGATTATCAATATCTCACTTGGCCCTGCCATCATATCAATATCCACCATACCGAAGACAAGCCTCTTCGCAGTAGCCACATAGATATTCCCTGGACCGACTATTTTATCTACCTTCGGAGTAGTCCTTGTCCCATAGGCCATAGCACCGATCGCCTGGGCACCACCGATCCTGTATATCTCTGTAACACCTGCAATATCTGCCGCAGCCAGTATATAGGAATTTATATCTCCTGCAGGCATCGGGACACACATAGCTATCTCAGAGACACCTGCTACTTTTGCAGGAATGACATTCATCAAAACTGAAGATGGATAGGCAGCCTTCCCTCCCGGTACATACACGCCAATCCTTCGTAAGGGACGCCTTAACTGTCCGAGGATAGAACCATCTTCTACAGTAAACCATGAGTTAAGTCTTTCCTTCTCGTGGAATCTCTTTATCCTTTCAGCCGAGATCTCGAGAGACTTAAGTGTCTTTTTATTGACTGATTTGCAGGCTCTCTTAATTTTATCTCTTGATACTCTGATTTCAGAAGGTTTCAGAGAAATGCCATCATATAACTCTGTGTATTTTATAACGGCCTTATCACCTTCCTTCTCAATATCCGAGAGTATCCTCTTCACCTTTTTCTCTATCTCCATATTGTCTCTTGAAGCCCTGTTTATTATCTCCCTGAGGATGGCTCCTGAAACTCTATCAGTTGTTTTAATAATTCTCATTATTCCCTTTCCCTCTTTATCCTCGCCCCTAAGGCAGACAGTTTTTCTTCTATCTTTTCATAACCCCTATCAATATGATAGGCCCTTGAAAGGGTTGTTTTACCTTTAGCAGCAAGACCTGCTATGATCAGAGAGGCGCTTGCCCTCAGGTCTGTAGCCATAAGAGGTGCGCCGCTCAGATAAGGTACTCCATGAACTATTGCTGTGTTTCCTTCTACCTTGATGTCTGCCCCCATCCTTTTTAACTCAGCAACATGCATGAAACGGTTCTCAAAGATCGTCTCTGTTATAACGCTCATACCTTCTGCTACTGTCATTAGTGCCATCATCTGTGCCTGCATATCTGTCGGGAAACCCGGGTAGGGCATTGTTTTGAGATCTACAGCTTTAGGACTCTTTACTCCTTTAACCCTTAATCCACCGTCTTCTTCCGTAATCTCAACACCGGTCTCTTTTATCTTTGCCATTACAGCATCGAAGTGTCCTGGTATACAATCCTTGATTTTGATACTACCCTTCGTTATGGCACCTGCTACCATAAAAGTACCAGCCTCTATCCTGTCAGGTATTACGGAATAATTAATAGGTTTAAGGCTATCAACACCTTCAATCGTAATTATATTTTCCCCAGCACCTTCAATCCTTGCCCCCATCTTTTTCAAAGCCTCAGCAAGGTCTGAGACCTCTGGCTCACAGGCGGCATTCTCGATTATTGTAGTCCCATCAGCGAGTGTTGCAGCCATCATAAGATTTTCTGTCCCTGTTACAGTAGGAATATCTAAATATATCCTCGAACCCCTAAGCCTTTTCGCCTTAACCTTTACATAACCATGTTCTATCTCAACCCTTGCCCCCATCTTTTCGAGTCCCATCAGATGGAGATTTATAGGTCTTGCACCTATCGCACAACCCCCCGGAAGTGATACATTTGCCTCACCCATTCTGGCAACCAGAGGGCATAGGACAAGTACCGAAGCCCTCATCGTCTTCACAAGCTCATAGGGTGCCTCTGGGTTTTTAATATTAGTGACATCAACATTTACCCTCCCTGTTTCAATATCGACTTTTGCCCCTAAATGGTTAAGGAGCTTTCCCATGGTCTTGATATCTATTAAGTCTGGGACATTATAGATTGTGCTTGTTCCTGGCGCAAGTATAGTAGATGCCAGTATAGGAAGGGCAGCATTCTTTGAGCCACTTATCCTTACTTCACCTTTAAGCCTTGCACCACCCTCAATTACGATTTCGTCCACAGAAATTACCTAATATTTAATTTCACTACCCTCTCAATTCCAGCAAAATCATTTATGATTACGGGTGTCTGATATATCTCCCTTTCTTCGGCTATCTCAAATACCCTTTCTTTCTGTTTATAACCTATCTCTAATAGGAGACTACCACCTGATTTGAGATAATCAGGAGCCTCTTTAATAATTCTCTTTAGATAAGAAAGACCATTATTGCCGCCATCAAGGGCCTCTCTCGGTTCATAGTCCTTCACCTCTTCCTGTAGGAAATTGATCTCGCTGCTCGGGATATAAGGAGGATTGGAGACTATGAGATCAAATCGAAATCCGTGATCCGTGATCCGTGAACAGTGAATCGTGAACGACTCAAAGAGATTACCCTGAATGAACCTTATCCTTTCCTCTACCTCATGCCTCCTTGCGTTCTCCTTTGCTACCCTTAATGCCTTCGCAGATATATCCACCCCATAAACCTTTACACCTTCAATTTCCTTTGCCAAGGTCACCGCTATGCACCCACTGCCTGTACAGAGATCAAGGATTTTTAGTTCGGAGTCTGGAGTTCGGAGTTTAGAGTTTTTTTTGTTTTTACTCATAACTCCTAACTCATAACTCTTAACTCTATTTAGCGCTTTCTCTACTAATATTTCTGTCTCGGGTCTCGGTATCAGGACATCAGGTGTCACAACGAATTCAAGACCGAAGAATTCTGTATTTCCGAGAATATACTGGAGAGGTTCTCTCTTATTTCTCCTTTCGACCAGTCCGAAGAAATTATTGACCTCTTCTTCTGAAAGAATTCTCTCGTATTGTGTATAAAGTCCGACCCGATCGATATCCAGGACCCTGGATAAGAGTGCCTCTGCATCAAGTCTCGGATTTGGAACACCAGACATTCTGAATTTTTCTTCAGCCTGCTTGAGGATTTTAAGAATCGTGAACCGTGAATTGTGAACTGAGAACTCTTTTATATCGATTCCTGTCAAAGGTTCTTTAACCTCTCAGTGTTGGCATTCGTTGTGAGGGCATCTATTATCTCATCGAGGTCACCTTCCAGTACAGACTCAAGCCTGTGGAGGGTCAGTCCTATTCTGTGATCTGTTACACGGTTCTGTGGGAAATTATATGTCCTTATCCTTTCACTCCTGTCCCCTGTACCTACCTGTGACTTTCTGTCAAGTGATCTCTCCTTCTCCTTTTTCTCACTCTCCATTTCAAGAAGCCTTGATCTCAGGACCCTCATTGCCTTAGCCTTATTTTTGATCTGTGACCTTTCGTCCTGACACTGGACAACAAGTCCTGTAGGAATATGGGTGATTCTAACAGCAGAGTAAGTTGTATTAACCCCCTGTCCGCCAGGACCTGACGCACAAAAGGTATCAACCCTCAGGTCCTTTTCGTCCACTTTTATATCAACCTCCTCTGCCTCTGGAAGAATAGCCACTGTAGAAGCTGATGTATGAATTCTCCCTCCGGCTTCGGTCACAGGAATCCTCTGAACCCTGTGAACACCCTTCTCGAACTTGAGTCTGGAGTAAGCCCCTTTCCCCTGTATGGAGGCGATAATTTCTTTGAACCCTCCGATTCCTGTTGTGTTCGAGTCAATCACTTCTACCTTCCATCTCTTTTTTTCAGCATACCTCGTATACATCTTGAATAGATCAGAAGCAAAGAGGGCTGCCTCTTCCCCGCCTGTCCCTGCCCTGATTTCAAGGATTATATCCTTTTCATCACTGGGATACTTCGGTATTATCAGGAGCTTTAAATCCTTTTCGATCTCTTCCTTTCTTCTAATGAGATCCGCCTTCTCTCCCTCGGCAAGTTTCTTAAGTTCTGCAGAAGCCTGCGGATCAGCTATAATCTCTTCTGCCCCTTCAATCTCCAGGAGGAATCTCTTAAACTCCTTATATCTCCTGACTACCTCGGCTATTTCTGCCTGTTCTTTAGAATACCTCTGAAACTCAGGCGGTGTCGTAAAAACCTTAGGGTCGCTGAGGAGACTGGTGAGTTCTTCATATTTTTTCTCAATCTCTTCTAACTTTTGAAACATCTTCACCTCTACTAATCATCTACTCTATGCGTCATAGACAAAAATAGAAAAGGAAACCCGACAGGGTTCCCTTTTCTATCGTATCTGATGAGTTATTTATCTTCCGTATTTTCTCTTAAACCTCTCCACCCTGCCTTCCGTATCCACTATCTTCTGCTTACCTGTATAGAAGGGATGACAGTTAGAGCATATCTCTACATGTATCTTCTTCTTTGTAGATCGAGTCTCTATTTTATTGCCACAGGCACATGTAATCGTTGCCTCTATATATTCTGGATGAATACCCTCTTTCAAACCAAAATCCTCCTTGTAAATTTTATTTATTATAACAGAGATTGAGTAAGCAAGGCAACAGTTTAATTTAACAAAAAATTGCCCCCTCACCTCAATCCTTTCCCCCAAGGGAGAGGGTAGTAAGGGGAAAAATGTTTATTTATTCATAATATCAAGGAATTCCCTGTTCGATTTAGTGCCCTTCAGCTTATCGAGGAGGAATTCCATACTCTCAACAGTACTCAAAGCATTGAGTACCTTCCTCAATATCCACATCTTATTAAGGTCATCCTTATCCACAAGAAGTTCCTCTTTTCTCGTCCCTGAGGAATTTATATCTATACTGGGGTATATCCTTTTATCAACGAGTTTCCTATCAAGGTGGAGTTCCATATTACCTGTACCCTTGAACTCCTCAAATATCACATCATCCATCCTGCTTCCTGTATCAACAAGCGCTGTAGCTATAATAGTAAGGCTCCCTCCATTCTCAATATTCCTCGCCGCACCGAAGAAGCGCTTTGGCCTCTGAAGTGCATTCGAATCGAGTCCTCCTGAGAGGACCTTTCCGCTCGGAGGGGCTACTGTATTATGGGCCCTGGCAAGTCTTGTGATACTGTCGAGGAGTATTACCACATCCCTCTTATGTTCGACAAGCCTCTTTGCCCTCTCCGCCACCATATCTGCTACCTGACAATGCCTCTGTGCAGGTTCATCAAAGGTTGAGCTCACGATCTCGGTCTTAACCTGTCTCTGCCAGTCCGTAACCTCCTCAGGCCTCTCATCTATAAGGAGTATAATAAGGTGGATCTCAGGATGGTTCTTTTTGATTGCCTTTGCGATTGACTGAAGGAGCATTGTTTTACCCGTTCTCGGAGCTGCTACGACAAGACCTCTCTGGCCTTTACCGATCGGGGTGACCATGTCCATAACCCTCATTGACATATCATTGTTATATTCGAGTTTTATCTTCTGGGTGGGGTAATAGGGGGTAAGGTTATCGAAGAGGATCCTTTCCCTTATTTCATCGGGAGGTTCAAAATTTATGGCCTCTACTTTAAGGAGAGCGAAATACCTTTCTGTCTCCTTAGGTGGCCTCACCTGACCTGATATGGTATCCCCTGTCCGCAGATTAAACCTCCTTATCTGAGATGGAGATACATAGATATCATCAGGACCAGGCAGATAATTATAGTCAGGAGATCTCAAGAATCCAAAACCATCTGGAAGAATCTCCAAAACCCCTTCCCCAAAGATCAATCCATTCTTTTCTGTCTGTGCCTGGATTATGGCAAAAATAAGTTCCTGTTTTCTCATGGAGATTGCCCCATCAACATTTAGGTCATTGGCAACATGAGTAAGTTCACTTATAGTCTTTTCCTTTAATTCTGCAATATTCATTTTTTTCACCTCATAGAGATTTTTTATACTCATAATACTACCTTCTCCCTGCGGAAAATAGGATGAAGGATTATCTATACCAGAAATACTTAGTGGGCTCCTATCGAATATTACATCTCGAACAATATTTTGATTCCAACAGGATTATCAATATAACCAAAAGCATGATAATGCTTAAGGAAGGTTCTTTCGAAGTTTATATAACATACAATATTTATATTTTATTGTCAAGTCTTTTTTAATCTTTCCAAAATCTCCTTGACAGGCAAAGGTGGAGCCTTATATACTCAAAATAACAGAAGGTATATATGGAAAGACTATCTTTGATTATAATCCTTTTCCTCATTATCTCCGGATGTGCAACCTCGGATAAGGTGGAGGGGCCAAAGGATCCAGCAGTCCTCTTTAAGGAGGCAGAAGAAAAGCTAAAAAAGGGCAGTTACGAAGAGGCCAGAGAGTCCTTCAAGGGAGTCATGGAGAGGGATGCGGAGAAAAGCTTAAGCCCTATAGCCCAGATAAGAACAGCGGATTCCTTTTACGATGAAGGTAAATTTAATGACGCCATAGATGAATACAAGAAGTTTTTAACACTTTACCCCCACAATAAGTATGCCGGTTATGTCCAGTATCAGATAGGGATGTCCCATTTCAAGCAGATAGAAGGGGTAGATAGAGGTCATGAACACATTAAAGGCGCTATAAGAGAATTAGAAAGTTTCCTCAGGAACTATCCAAGGAGCACCTTTGTTGAAGAGGCTAAAGAGAAATTAAGGAGATGTAGAGATATGGCTGCAGGATTTGAACTCTATGTCGGCAACTTTTACTACAAGAAGGGTTCTTACAATGCTGCTGTATCCCGATTTGAAGACCTCATAAAGAAATACCCCCAATCTTCCTATGTGCCTGAAGCCCTTTATAATCTCGGACTTTCTTATGTAGAATTAGGAAATATCGAAAAGGCAAAAGAATTCCTCAATATACTCACCAAACAATTCCCGAATTACAAACACAAAAGGGATGCAGACAAGATCCTCTCCAGACTCAACGAAAAAAGGTAAACGGTATTACCCCTTATACATTGACTTAGAGGGTAAAAAGGTTTCTGTGGTTGGTGGAGGGGAGGTATCAGAAAGAAAGGTCCTTACCCTTTTAAGATGTGGTGCTGATGTAACCGTCATCAGTCCTACTCTGACAGAAAGACTGAGTAACCTTTCTAAAAACGGCAAAATCCATCACCTTAAGAAGGTCTATGAAGAAGGTGATCTGGAAGGGTCCTTTCTTGTTATTTCTGCAGTGGGGAATAAAGGGATAAACAGGAAAGTTTCCAGGGAGGTAGAATCCTCCTCTTCCTTATTTAATGCAGTAGACGACCCAGAGTTGAGTAATTTTATCGTCCCTTCTCTGATTAACAGGGGAAGGCTTCTTATCGCCATATCTACAAGTGGAGTCAGTCCTGCCCTTTCAAAGAAAATAAGAAAAGAACTTGAGAAGAGATACGGCAGGGAATATACCCTGTTCTTGAATATGTTAAAGGGAATCAGAAAAAGGCTGTTGAGAGATATACCTGCAGAGCGTAAAAGGAAGAAGATTTTTCAGCATCTTGCAAATTCTGACTTGATAGATATCATCAAAAAAAGGGGGGTTAAGGCGGCCAGGATGAGGCTGGAGAAAATCATCCGAGAAAACTTATAATAGCAACCCCTGCTATCATTATTGCAGAACTGAGGAGCCTCTCTCCGATTTTTCCCTCCCTGAAGATAAGGTGTCCGTATATCACACTGAATACCAGGTTTGTTCTCTTTATCGCTATCATATAGGCAACATCTGTAAGAACTATCGCAAAAACATGGAAGATAACCATAAGGGCCATAAAAAGACCTATCGAGAAATAAATAAAGATATTCCCTTTAATATCTAATCTTCCTTGGGATTTAGTGAGAGCTATAGGTGTGAAGACAGCCGTCAGGATAAGGTAATAGATAATACCGAAGAAAACAGGACTTGAATGTATTATTGCGAGCTTCCCGAAGTTTGCAGTGATACTATAAATAAATGCCACAATAATCATATAGACAGAACCCTTTTCCTTCAGAATAGCCCTGAGAGGTTTAAGAAGGTCCTGCGGTTTTTTCAGTTCATGGATATTAAGTGTGTAGGCACCAGCAACAATAAGTATTATACCGATGATCCCTGGAATTGAAGGCGTCTCTCCAAGAATTATGAAAGAGGTTATTATCAGGAAGAGCGGGGTGAAGGATAGAAAAGTTATAGTTAAAGATAATGGTGAAACCTTGATCGCCTTTATATAAAGAATCGTTGCCGCTATCTCTAAAGGGAGAAGGACAATGATACTTATCCAGAAGGTTCTATCAATCTTCGGGATTTCTATGAATAAAATGGCAAGGAGAAAATAAGGTAACGAAAAGAGTAGTCTGATCCAGGCTATGCTATATTCATCGGCCTTCTCAAGGCCTTTCTTACTCAGGGTATCAGCAGTGGACAGGGAAAAAGCAGAAAGAAGGGAATACAGAATCCAGAGCATAGATAAGTATATCAAAAAAATCAACCTATATACTATCCATTCCTGCCCTTGACTTTGTTATATTTTTAACTTATTCTCCTTCTATATGAAAAAATACAAAATTACCTTTGAGCCCTTTGGAAAAACAATAGAGGCACAGTCTGGCCTGAACCTTTTCGATGTTGCAAGGAAGACAGGTATAGAACTGAATTCCTCCTGCGGCGGGGAGGGAACATGCGGCAAATGTAAGGTTATAGTAAAAGAAGGGGAATTCAGTACTGACTCAACCACAAAGCTGAGCAGGGAGGAGATAGAGAAAGGTTATGTCCTTGCCTGTCAGACCACAGCATTAAGCAACCTCTCATTAGAGGTACCTCATGAATCCATAATGAGGAAGGGTCAGAAGATAGCAACTGGCTCAAGGGCAAGGGAACTTGAGAGACTTATTAAGAATCTTGATAAAGAGATAAAACCGAGGGTAAGGAAAATCGCTTTAACTCTTCCACCACCTGACCTTGAAGATAATATAAGTGATACTGACAGGGTGAAGAGGGAGTTGAGTACTTTGGGATTCCCCCCTGAAAAGATATTCTGTTCCCTCAAGGTTCTTAGAAGTCTTAACCACACCCTGAGAGAAGGTAACTGGAAGATTACCCTTACGACCATTGAGAGAGGTAATACATTAGAGGTCATAGGTATTGAGGCAGGGGATACTACCGCTCTTAGATACGGTCTTGCCATAGATATAGGGACAACAACGATTGTGCTATATCTTGCGAACCTTATTGACGGTAAGATAATAGATGTTGCCTCTACCTATAACTCACAGGCAAGATGCGGTGATGATGTTATAACAAGGATAGTCTATGCCACTGAGAGGGGAGGGTTGGGAGAGTTAAACAGCTTAGTCATATCTGATATCAATGGACTTCTGAAAATACTCATTCAGAAACGCAACATAAATCCTGTCCTTATTGACTCTATCGTCGTCTCAGGAAACACGACCATGACCCACCTCTTCTTCGTGATTGATCCAAAATATATAAGGGAAGAACCTTATATACCTACTGCTAATCTTTTCCCCCTCGTAATGGCAGGGGAGTTAGGTATTGAGGTTAACCCCAGTGCAGTTATTTATGCTATTCCGGGTGTGGCGAGCTATGTTGGTGGAGATATAACAGCAGGGGTCTTGGCATCAGGCATTAATAAGGAAGAGAGACTCACTCTCTTTATAGATGTAGGGACTAATGGAGAGATAGTACTTGGGAATTCGGAATGGCTCATGACTGCAGCCTGTTCTGCAGGTCCCTGCTTCGAAGGTAGCGGAATAAAACATGGAATGAGGGCAACCGACGGTGCTATAGAGGAGATCAGTATAGATAGAGAGAATTATAATGTCCACTTGAACGTTATTGGAGTAAATAAACCTATCGGGATCTGCGGTTCAGGAATGATAGATGCCATAGCCGAGATGTTCCTTTCAGGGATTATAGACCAGAGGGGAAAGATTAGGGATGAGATAGAGTCGCAGAGGATAAGGAGTAGAGAAAATGGTCCTGAGTTTGTGATCGCCTGGAAAGAGGAAACCGCAATAAATAAGGATATAGTCCTTACAGAGGCGGATATCGATAACATCCTCAGGGCAAAGGCGGCAATCTATGCAGGATTTTCTTTACTCCTTAAAGAGGTAGGTTTCGGCTTCAATGATGTAAGCAAGGTCTATATCGCCGGTGGGTTCGGGAATTACCTCGATGTGGAGAAGGCTATTACAATAGGTCTTCTTCCTGATATGCCACCTGAAAGGTTTATCTTTCTCGGAAATACCTCTATTATAGGTGCCTATCTATGCCTGCTTTCGAAAAAGATGAGGAAGGAGGCAGAGGGGATTGCGAGGAAGATGACCTATATCGAGCTTTCTGTATCAAGGTCATTTATGGATGAATATCTTTCAGCACTCTTTCTTCCCCATACTGATATCACGGCATTTCCAACTGTCCAGAGAATGCTGAATTCCTATACTAATGCCAAACCGACTCTGTAGGCATCCGGAATAGGCTTTGCCCACCTTACCACGGATATCTTATTTAAAAGACCCTTATGAGTATCTTTGACATCCCTGATCGTCAATACCTGACCAGGCTCCAGAGGGTAGTCTGTGATCATTCCCAGTCCCTTCTCACTTATATCAGTAGTCATACCCTCTCTATGGACCTTCATTAATTCACGAAACTCTACTTTGCTCACGGCATACCCTATGGGAACTGTTAAGCCATTGCGTGGATATCTTCTTTTATCTCTAAGCTCCACACTCGCCTCTCATGATTTTATTCAAGAAATATACATTTAACACTTTCATAAAATACAAATAACTCTATAAATTGTCAACACCTTTTCTATCTTTATATCAATATAGAAATCTATTTCTTATCTCTTCTATATTCTTTCGGCGATGCCCCATTGACCTTCCTGAATACGCGCTCGAAATGTGTAATACTCTCATACCCTACATGAGAGGCTATCTCTGTTATGCTTAAATCAGGGTTTCTGAGGAGTTCAGCTGCATTTTTAATCCTTATGAGGTTTATATAGGACACAAGGCTCTGTCCAAACCTTTTTTTAAATACCTTGCTGAATTTACTCCTGTTTATATTGGTCATACCCACAATCTTTTCACACTTCAGGTCTTCCTTATAATTTTCGCTTATATATGTTGCGATGCAGTCCATTATGAATTCATCTTTATTTTTTATAATATCAGGTTGTTCATCAATCTCTTTCCCGTCAAGTATTCCTGTAATCTTTTTCATAAGATATTTAAGGCTTAACGGTTTTTCTATGAAATCTGTTACCCCCGCCCTTAATGCATCAACAACCAAACTCTTGTTTCCAAAACCGGTGATAATTATGACAGGAATATCTGGTTTCACTTTCCTGATTGATTTTAACAAATCAAGTCCATTGCCGTTCGGCAATTTATAGTCAATGAGAGCAAGGTCTATCTGTTTCTTTAGCTGTTTCTTTAGCTGTTTCATTCCCTCTGAATACCCCGATGCCTCTAATACATTATATTTCCTTTCAAGGACAGTTTTTATCATGACCCTTATTTCTGCATCATCTTCAACCAGAAGAATGACTTTTTTCTCCATCTAAATTTACTTGCGAATATTCTCAGGATTATTAAGATTATTAATTATGGGAACATCCCCCCTTATCAGTTCTAATAAGTGATTTGGCTGAGAGTTCAAGTGAGATAACATGATGGAGTAAAAGTTTAATTAAAACTTAAGTGTAAAGTCTATGCATTTTTTATTTTTTACTAAACATTTTTCGCGTTCCCTATAAGTACCAATAAATATCCTCTTTAACCCTTTAAGTAACATTTTAAATGAACCTCCCCGCAGCAAGCTGCGGGGTATCATAAACTAAAAAACAACATCGTCATTCCGCACTTGATGCGGAATCCAGAAACATAAATACTGGATTCCTGCTTTCGCAGGAATGACAAAACAAAATGTTTCCCAACCGCTGCAAGCAGCGGGGTATATAAATTTAATAAAAATATATAATCTGATGCCCTATCGTTTATAATCTCTTTTAAAAAAATACCCATCATGCTAATATATCCGTAATTTGACAGATAAAATTATTGAGATATCTATGAGTAAAATCAATATCAATATGGCAGAGAGGGTCAGGAATCTGCCACCCTATCTCTTTGCTACCATTGACAGGATGAAACGGGAAGCCCTTTCAAAGGGTGTAGACCTTATCGATCTAAGCATAGGTGACCCTGACATCCCTACACCAAAGAATATTGTGAATCGGATGAAGGAGGCTGCCCAAAACCCTCAGAATCATCGCTATCCATCTTATGAAGGACTTTTAAGCTTTCGTATAGCGATTGCCGACTGGTATAAGAAGAGGTTCAATGTAATTCTGAACCCAGAGATTGAGGTTCTCTCTCTGATAGGTTCAAAGGAAGGTATCTGTCATATACCTCTTGCCTTTGTAAACCCAGGGGATACAGTGCTTGTGCCCTCTCCCTGCTACCCTGTATATCCTATAGGGACGCTCTTTGCGGGTGGGAATTCATATTTTCTTCCTCTAACAAAGGAGAACAACTTCCTCCCTGACCTTAAGTCCATACCGGATGATATCGCAAAGAGATCCAGACTCCTCTTCATAAATTATCCAAATAACCCCACATCAGCAGTGGCTGACAGGAACTTCTATGAAGAGGTTATAGAATTCGCATTACGCCATAATATAATAGTCTGCCACGATGCTGCCTACTCTGAGATATATTATGATGACTACAGACCTATGAGCTTTCTCGAGACACCAGGCGCAAAGGATGTTGGCATTGAGTTTCATTCCTTATCAAAGACCTATAACATGACAGGCTGGAGGATAGGTTTTGCAGTAGGTAATCAAAAGGTTATTCAGGGTCTTGGGAAGATAAAGACTAATCTCGATTCAGGGATCTTTCAGGCAATCCAGGAGGCAGGGATAGAGGCGCTCAGAAGCCCCGAGTCTGTAACGGATAATATCAGGAAGGTATATCAGAAGAGGAGGGACAGGCTTGTTAAGGGGTTAAGGGATAAAGGTCTTGATCTCGATCCTCCTCTCGCAACTTTCTATCTCTGGATAAGGGTACCTAAAGGATATTCATCATCTGAGTTCACAACATTGCTTCTCAAAAAGACAGGGATTCTTACCACCCCAGGTAATGGATTTGGCGAGGCAGGTGAAGGGTATATCAGAATGGCACTTACAGTAAATATTGATCGGGTAGAAGAGACATTAAAAAGGATAACAGGGCTTAGATGGTGAGCCTTAAGAAGGCAGACACGAGAGACGAGAGACGAGGGGCAAGTAAATATAATAACTCATCACTCGTCACTCATCACTCATCACTCGTCTATGTAGGCATCGGTTCAAACCTCGGGAAAAGGAAAGAAAACTGTCTTGAGGCAATTAGTCTCCTCGAGGAAAGCCCCTTTATTTCTGTAACAAAGAGGTCCTCACTTTTTGAGACAGAACCGGTTGGATATGAAGACCAGCCACCTTTTATAAATTGTGTTATTGAGATAGAAACAACCCTTGACCCGAGGAGACTACTCAGAGTATGCCAGGAGGTTGAAGATATTCTTGTCAGAGAAAGAGAGATTCGCTGGGGACCGAGGACAATCGATATTGATATCTTACTTTATAATAATCTTGTAATAGATGAACAGGATCTCAGGATTCCTCACCCCCATATGCACGAAAGGGGCTTTGCACTTATTCCACTATCCGAGATAGCATCAGATGTTATCCATCCTGTTAAGAAAAAAAAGATAAAGGATCTTTTAAGAGCAATGAAAGATAGACATTCAGTTGTAAAGGCATAAAACCGAATATAAGATCTTATTTAGCATTTTAAATTTAAAATTTTAAATGCTAAATGATAATTTTAAAATTTATTAATGCACAGATACATAGCCATAGAGGGCCCGATAGGCGTAGGAAAGACAAGTCTCGCAAAACTCCTTGCGGTGGAATTAGATGCCCAGACAATACTTGAGTCCTCCGAGGAGAATCCTTTCCTGTCAGAATTCTATGCAGACAGAAAGAGGATGGCCTTCCAGACCCAGATATTTTTTCTCCTTTCCCGTTACAACCAGCAACAGGAACTATTCCAGCAAGACCTCTTCAATAAGACAACTATAATAGACTATATATACGCGAGGGACAGGATCTTTGCATACCTCAACCTTGACAATAACGAACTTGCCCTATACGAACAGATTTACTCTCTCCTTCATGAAAGGATACCTAAGCCCGACCTTGTAATTTACCTCTCTGCATCTACCGATACACTTTTAGAAAGGATAGAATCGAGGGGAAGGGATTTTGAGAAGAATATCACTAAGGATTATATCGAAGAACTCAACCAGGCCTTTAACCGTTTCTTCTTTCATTACTCTGATACTCCCCTCCTTGTAATAAATACATCAGAGATAGACTTTGTAAAAAATCCTGCGGATCTCAAAGACCTTGTGAAACAGATAAGATTAATGAAAAAGGGAACACAATATTATGTCCCGATGTCATCGAAGAAGTAATTTCCCTTTGCCTATTTAGCCCTCTTAAGCCTGAATAGCATATAAGTAGAAATGATGGCAAGAGGGATACCTATAGCCTGTGATGTTGAAAGCGGACCTTCAAAGAACATTCCCCTGATCTCATCTCCTCTGAAGAACTCAATTAAAAATCTTAAAACCGAGTATGAGAGAACATAGAGCCAGATGAGCTGGCCATCAAAGGATTTCTTCTTTCTCATAAGTATCAAAAAGAGAAAAATAAGGAATGTCCCTAAGGACTCATAGAGCTGGGTCGGATGAAGTGGGATATTAAGCCTTGCGAGGGAATCGGGGTCTCTGAATGTTACTCCCCATGGCAGAGTCGTTGGCTTCCCATAACAACATCCAGCAGAAAAACATCCGAGGCGTCCTACTACCTGTGCAATAGAAATCGAAGGGGCAATAATATCTCCTACTTTCCATAAAGGTAGTTTTTGCCGTTTTATATAATAGATACCTACCGGGATACCGAGGATAAGTCCGCCATAGAAGACAAGTCCACCTTCCCAGATCATAAATATCTTTAAAGGATTCTCTATATAATACTGAAGGTCTGTGAGTACAAAGAGGAGGCGGGAACCTACAATTGCAGCCACAAGTAGATATAGACCGAGATCAACAATCCTTTCAGGAGCAATACCTTCTTTCCTTGCCTGTTTGACTGCGAGTGCGAGGGCGAGAAAGAAGGCCGCTGCAAGCATCACTCCATAGGTATGGATTGTGAGTGGACCAATCTTGAAGAGTATGGGATACAAGTTATTTCTCCTTTCTGAAAGTTAGCAGGTTTATGAAAAGAATAAATACCCCTATCGTTATTGAAGAATCAGCGATATTGAAGGCAGGCCAGTGAAACCTATCATAAAAGAGATCGATAAAGTCTATAACTTCACCAGACCTCACCCTGTCTATCATATTCCCTATAGCACCTCCTGAGATAAGTGAGAGTGAGGTAATAAGCCAGAGGTTATTTTCTGGTAATCTAATAAGATAGAGTATGACAATAAGGAGGGCTATAGATGAGGCTATTATGAAAAAAAGGCTGTTCATACCTGATAGGATACCGAAGGCGCCACCGGTATTTTTTATGTGGGTGATATTAAAGAATTCATCTATCACAGGTATCGATTTATATAGTGGTATATATGCCTTGATTATGGATTTCGTGATCTGATCGGTTATAATAACGACGAGGGCGATGATCCCTGAAAGGAGATATCTATTCATCTTAGGTTACCAAGGCATCGAGGGCATATTGTAGGATGCTCCCTATCTCTTCCTATCTCTAAACTGTAGTTCCAGCACCGATCACATTTCTTGCCTTCTGCCTTCTTAACAAGAACGCTCAGTCCCTTCATCTCCTCACTCACAAAGGTCTCCTCCCTATGGGTCGGGTCTTCGACAGGTCCTTTTGAATCTGTCCTGATAGAGACCCCTGAAACTATGAAGAGGGCAGGAAGGAAGTCTTTGAATGGGGAAAGGAGGTTATAGAGATCTTCTGAAAGATAAAGACTCACATTTGCCTCAAGGGATGAACCAAGTATTTTATTCTTCCTTGAGATCTCGAGGGACTTATTGACCTCATCCCTTATCATGAGTAACCTTTGCCACCTCTGCTCAAAGGAATTATTTAAAAACCTTTCTTCTATTTCAGGAAATTTTGAAAGAAAGACACTCTCTTCGTCTGAAGATGTTTTTGGTATATATCTCCAGATCTCTTCTGCCGTGAAAGAGAGGATAGGTGCCATAAGTTTCGTGAGTGTTGTAAGGATTCTGTACATCGTCCATTGGGCGCTCTTCCTTTCAAGAGAGTCTGCCCTGAATGTATATAACCTATCTTTAAGGATATCGAGATAGGTGGCACTCATATCCACAGTGCAGAAGTTATATATGGAATGGAATATTGTATAGAACTCAAAATCCCTGTATCCTTTGAGCACCTTTCCTGTAAGCCTCTGTAATCTTGCGAGGGCCCAGCGGTCTATCTCAAGGAGGTCTTCTTCTGAAAACTGTGAAAGAGGATCAAAATCATAGAGATTTCCAAGAAGGTACCTGCAGGTATTCCTTATCTTTCTGTATGCCTCAACAAGCCTCGTTAGTATCTCCGAGGAGATTCTCACATCTTCTTTATAATCCTCTGCAGAAACCCATAATCTCAATATCTCTGCACCGTGTTTGCTTATGACCTCCTGAGGTGCTATTACATTGCCTGCGGATTTTGACATCTTCTTCCCTTCTCCGTCTACAACAAAACCGTGTGTAAGGACTGATCTATAAGGCATGTCGCTACCTGTGCCGAGAGCGGCAAGGAGAGAGCTCTGGAACCAACCCCTGTGCTGGTCACTCCCCTCGAGATAGAGGTCTGCTGGCCAGGTCAGGTCAGATCGAGTTTTGAGCACAGCTGAATGGCTTACACCGGAGTCAAACCACACATCGAGTATATCTATCTCTTTCCTGAATTCCACTGAACCACACTTAGGACATTTAGTTCTATCAGGAAGAAGCGTTTTTTCATCCTCTGTAAACCATATATCTGCCCCCTTCTTCTCTATTATATCAGCTACATAATCTACCAGCGACTTGTCCATAAGATACCCACCACATTTCTTACATGAAAAGATTGTTATAGGTACTCCCCATGACCTCTGCCTCGAGATACACCAGTCAGGACGGTTCTCAACCATCCCATAAATCCTGTCTCTACCCCAGGAAGGTATCCATCTTACGCTATTGATACCTTTAAGTGCCTTTTCCCTCAGTCCTTCCTTATCCATGGAGATGAACCACTGGTTTGTCGCCCGGAAAATCACAGGGTTTTTACACCTCCAGCAATGGGGATAGGAATGGACTATTCTTTCTTTGTAAAGGAGTGCTCCCTTCTCCTTCAGTTTATCAATTATCCCCTGATTCGCTTTGAATACATACTGTCCTGAAAAATCCTCCACCTCTTCTGTGAACCTGCCCTTTTCATCAACAGGGCTGTATATATCGAGACCGTATTTTAAACCCATCTCATAATCCTCTTCTCCATGACCGGGTGCAGTATGTACAACGCCTGTCCCCTGCTCGAGGGTAACATGTTCGCCAAGGATTACCACAGAGTCTCTGTTTATGAATGGGTGGGTTGCCTTAAGACCTTCAAGGATTTTTCCTTTGAATTTCTCGATGATCTTAAAATCTTTAACTCCAATTTTCTCTATAGTGGAATTAAGAAGCCTTTCAGCAAGGATATAGACCTCATTTCCTGCCTCTATGACGACATAGTCGTAATCAGGATGAAAACAGAGCGCGAGGTTTGCAGGAAGAGTCCAAGGCGTAGTTGTCCAGATAATAAAATATACGCTGAACGCTGAACGCTGAACGCTGAACGGAAGAGAATCTTTGAGTCTGAACTTCACATATACCGAAGGCGACTCATGGTCCATATACTCAACCTCTGCCTCAGCAAGGGCTGTTATACATGTAGGACACCAGTGGATGGGTTTCCTCCCTTTATATACTATCCCTGATCCTATAAACTTACCGAACTCCCTCACTATATTAGATTCATAAACATAGTCCATCGTGAGATATGGGTTCTCCCAGTCTCCAAATACACCGAGTCTTACAAATTCATCCCTCTGTATCCTGAAATATTTATCTGCATACTCCCTGCAGAGTTTTCTTTTCTCCTCAATAGGTATTGTCTCTTTCTTTGAACCGAGATTTTTGTCTACCTGATGTTCTATAGGTAGTCCGTGACAATCCCATCCAGGGACATAGGGAGAACGGTATCCTTCCATACTTTTAAATTTGACTATAATGTCTTTAAGTATCTTGTTCAGGGCATGTCCTATATGGATATTTCCATTTGCATAGGGAGGACCGTCATGGAGTATATATGCAGCAAGATCTTTATTCTTCTCCTGCATCTTCTCATATATCTTCTCTTCAGCCCACTTTTTAAGGATTTCAGGCTCCCTTTCTGTAAGATTCGCCTTCATAGGGAAGTCGGTCTTGGGTAGGTTTAATGTGTCCTTATAGTCCATGGAGAACTCTTTAAAAATTTTATCATCCTGTCTTGTAAATTTAAAAATAGTAACACCTACTAAAGAGGGAAGTCAAGGACTGAGAAGGCAGGAATTGCTATCTCAAAACCACTATCCAGTAGATAAACCCTGTCAGGATTCTATATATACCAAAGGGAATGAAATTATATTTACTTATGAAACTCAGAAAGGCCTTGACCGCTATTGCAGCCACGATAAAAGAGATGATAAAGCCAATCACGAGGATCTTCCACTGTGCAATTGTGAAACTGCTACCTGTTTTTATAAGGTCGTAGCTTACTGCAGCGAACATTGTAGGAACGGCAAGGAAGAATGAGAACTCAACCGCTGTCTTCCTCCTGAGACCAAGAAGAAGCCCCCCTATGATAGTCGCCCCTGACCTCGATACACCTGGTATCATAGAAATGGACTGGAAGATACCTATAAAAAGGGCCTTAATGTTAGAGATCTCTTCAGGAGTATTGACAGATGCAGGACTCTTTTCGGGATTTGAGTGGGCGAGTTCAAGTATTATGAGAGCGATTCCACCTGTTATTAAAGAGATAACAACCACATAGGGATTACCTAAAAGGTAATGTTTAATTACTTTATAAAATATGAATCCGAGGACCCCTGTTGGGATGAAAGCGACAAGAACCTTACTCCAGAGGAGAATTCCTCCTGTAAGTCTCCTGAAGTAGAGAAAGATTATCGAGAAGATAGAGCCAAGCTGTATCGCTATCTCAAAACTTTTTATAAACTCCCCTTCGGATAAACCGAGGAGATGGGATGTCAATATAAGGTGACCTGTAGATGATACAGGTAAAAACTCAGTGACACCCTGGACAGTCGAAAGGATGATTGTGTTTAACAGGTCTAAGTCTTTTCCCATCGGTAGCATTATGCCTTCTTACTCCCGATTAACAATACGGATTCTGGAGTTCCCTTCTTCCAGTCCGTCCACTATGGCACCCAGGGAGACCATCTTCTCTATGTAATCCATTCTTTCCTCCTTTATAACTTCTCCTGGCACAAGGATAGGTATCCCTGGAGGATAGACTGTGACTATCTCCGAGCTGATCTTCCCTGATGCCTCCTTTAATGGAACAGACCTCTGGGGGGAAAGGAAGGCCTCTCTCGGTGTCAGAACTAAGTTCGGAGTTCTGAGTTCGCCCTGAACTTGATTCAGGGTCAAAGTTAAGAGCTTTTTATCTTTTAATCTGGAACCTGCAACTTGTGGACTTTTGGACTTTATACTTATATCCCTGAGTGCCTCGGTAAGACGGTTAAGGTCCTCCTTTCTGTCTCCGATACTCACTATAACGAGGATATTGAACGGATCTGCCATCTCGACCTGGATATCATATTCCCTGTTAAGTAACTGAGAGACTTCATATCCTGTCATCCCGAGATCGGAAACTCTGACAGTAATCTTTGTTACATCCATATCGCCCATCCCAAGAGATTTAATCTCATCCCTACCAAAAGAGTAAATTCCTTCTACCTTATTTATCCTCTCCCTTGCCTCTTCTGCAAGTCTTATCACCTTTCCCAGAAGTTTTTCTCCTTCTGTTGCCATCTGCATCCTTGCAAGATCGAGGGATGCCATCAGGATATAAGAGGGGCTTGTTGTCTGGATGAATCTAAGGGTATCTGCAAGTGTATCCATATCGACCCTTCCATGTCTTGCATGTAGCATAGAGGCCTGTGTCATTCCACCTATTATCTTATGGGTTGACTGGACACAGAGGTCTGTCCCTGCCTCTAAAGCAGAGATGGGCAGATCGGGGTGGAACCTGAGGTGAGGTCCATGGGCTTCATCTATAAGAACCACTATTCCTTTTGAATGGGCATAGGATATTATCTTTTTGAGATCTGCACAGATACCGTAGTAGTTAGGACTTGTAATAAACAACGCCCTTGATTGTGGGTTTCCATCTATAGCCTTCTTTACCGACTTAAAACTAATATTGAGGACAACCTTCAGTCTATCATCAACCTCTGGATCAATAAATATCGGCTCGGCACCACTCATGATGAGCCCTGCAAGGACAGAGCGGTGGAGGTTTCTTGCAACAAAAACCTTTTCCCTGGGTTTTACTGTTGCGAGGATCATCGCATGGTTTCCACCACTCGTACCATTTACAAGGAAAAAAGAGCGGTCAGCACCATATGCCTTTGCTGCCAGTTCCTGTGCCTCCTTGATGACACCTGTAGGATTCTGCAGGGAATCAACCTCATCCAGTGTTGTGAGGTCTATCGAAAAGATCTTTGGACCTACGAACTTTCTAAACCTCATAGATATTCCTTTACCACTCTTATGGCCTGGTGTATGAAAGGATACCTTTTTACTCTCAGCTAGGGAAATCATCGCATCAAAGAGGGGAGTACTGAATTGTTCTTCCTTATCTATCATCCTATCGGAGATTCCTTGAGAGGGAGGGTTTTTAACGGTAGGTGAAGAGAGGTGCATTGTCCTCTATAACCTTCTCCTGTCTCTCTAATTCATTTCGGACATATTTGGGAAGCATAAATTGACCTTGATGGCTTATCCCATCATAGTATCCAAGTTCACCAGAGATCCTTTTCCCTATCCTCCTGTTTACCTCATCGACCGGGATATCTCTCGGATCAAATCTCTTGGAGGCTAATGTAAATCCCCAGGGAAAAGCAAAGGAAGGGATGGACGCATAATAAGGGGCTACTACAGGGAATACTGCCCTGAGTGTTCTGTTAACAGCAGTAAAGTTTAAGAGGTTATTTATTGCAGCAGATCCAGCCTGAAGTGAAATTATACCATCCTCATTCAAGCGGTCTTTCACCATTTCATAAAATTCCCTTGTATATAAAAGATATGCAGGTCCTTCTTCTACTGGTTCAGGTATATCAATAACGATTATGTCATACTTATCAGAAGTCTCTTCGAGGTAACGACGGGCATCGAGGAATTTTAGCTCTGTCCTCGGGTCATCAAATGAGCCCTGGTGCCATTGAGGCAGGAGTTCTTTACATTTCTCTACCACCTCTTCATCGATATCCACCATTAAGACATTCTTTACGCTCCTGTGTCTCAATACTTCTCTTAGAGTCGCACCTTCGCCTCCACCAACAATGAAGATATTCTTCGGTTCAGGATGGGTAAGCATTGCAGGATGGACCAAGGCCTCATGATAGATAAACTCATCCGTCTCAGAAGACTGCATCTTTCCATCGAGCACAAGGCATTTGCCGTAACTACTGGTATCCATTATTTCCATCTGTTGAAACTTTGTATGGGTAGAGTAAAGCACAGTCTTCAGACTATGCATATGGCCTTCGTAAGGAGTGGTATATTCAAGAAACCATTTGAAACTCTTTGGTTCTGTCATATATCTGTGTTTCTCCTCTCTCAGGCTTGTGAGGCGTTTTTGTATTCATCGTTGAAATGATTCCCCGCCTCATCTCTACTATAGAAGGATTCTTTGACTGAAATCTCTTGATCAGGTAGGCTGCTGCGTCCTCGGGCTTGATCGTCTCACCGCATGTAAAGATATCTACTGCTGCATAGTTATACTCTGGCCATGTATGAATTGAGAGGTGGGATTCGGCTATTACAACCATCCCGCTGATGCCGAAGGGGCTAAATTGATGGAAGGATACATCTACGATGGTTGCCTTTGCCTTCTTTGCGGCATCCACCATTGCATCTTTGACCTCTTTCAGGTTACCAAGGATCTTTGAATTACAGTCCTTTAATTCCACTAAAAGATGGGTTCCTAAAGCATACAATCTACTACCCCCTTTCCTATCTAAAAGTTACCATAAAAAAATTGGTGTCATGCACCATCCCTGACCCAAGTTCAGGGCAAGCCCTGAACTTATTTGAAATATAGCAATAATACGAAATTTGTCAATATAAAAAATAAAGTTGTTTGCAATATACAGTATTTTTAGCAAAATGCAAGAAAAAAATGAATCTGATAAAAATTTTTCAGAGGTGTCTAAATCAGCCATTTAAGATTTAATCAAGACGCTTTAAGATATTTCCCCAATTTGAAAGGTCTGTAACATACTTGACTTTATTATCAAGAATGAAGTATATTCTCAGGATGGAAAACTGTGACGCCCTTGCAAAAGTACCTTATTTCAGCGGGTTGAAAGAAGAGATTGTATGCTCCATCCTTGAATATTCATCTGAAAAGGAAATTCCCCGTGGTAAATATCTTTTTACAGCAGATGAGATCTGTAACCATCTTTACATAATAAAAGAAGGTTTGATAGAGATCTGCCAGATAGGCGAAGACGGGAAAAAGATCATTCTGCATCATGCCAGTGAAGGCGCCTTCCTTGGAGACACAATCCTTTTTGATGAAGGTAAATATGGTGCTGATGCCTATGCCATTAAGGATTCAGAACTCCTCGGCATAGAGAAGAAGAACTTTGAAAAACTGATACATGATCACCCTGAGATTGGTATAAGGATGCTGACGGATTTCGGAAAAAGGATTAAAAAACTTCAGTCTTTCGCAGCAGGAATTGCCCTTTATGATGTGAGAAAGAGAATTATAAGATTGCTCCTTGAACTCGTGAGGGGTAAACCTGTTATTAGCAAGAATGCCATTATTCTTGCTAATGTACCCACACAGGATGAAATGGCTTTCAGGATAGGAACTGTCAGAGAGGTTTTATGCAGAGGACTCCATAAACTTGAAAAGGATAACCTCATCAGAGTTAAAAGAGGTGAGATTGTTATATATGACATAAATAAATTAAAGAATCTTGTACACGAAGAGGAGGAGAGTCTCTTCCCTATAACACTGCCGATGAATAGACTTAAAATCGTCTCCGAGGCATTTTAGAAACCTATCTCCCCTTTTTCAGTTTCTCCATAGCCTCTTCTGCGATCTCTCGAATGGACTTAGACCTTACCGAGTTGTTTTCAAAAATCCTGGTCTGTCTGTTATCTTCCAATAGGTCTTTTATCCTTTCTGTTATTCCTGAGATCTTCAATTCGCCAAGCGCCCAGATAGTCTGACCCAAGAGATATACATCCTTTGAATCCAGTAGGCTTATCAGTTCTGGTATAAAATTCCTGATCTTGTTCTTCTCAACCTGTCCTATCCTGCACATCGCCCATATAAAACCCTGAAGGCTCGATTCATCCTTCTGGAATTTCCTTAACAGTAAAACAATCTTTCCCCTGAGTTCAGGGATATTTCTCGCAATCTCTCCAAGTCCCTCTGCAACACCCCAGCAGCTCATTGTATCATCAAAGGCATAAAATATACGACCCCATCTATGCTTGATCAGTTCTGGTCTGATCTTCGCAATCTCTCCCAGCGCCTTGGCACCAAGGAAACGTTTCTCCATATCTGAGTCATAAAGTAATGAGATTACATTTCTGAGTTTCTTATTATCCTTAACAACCTCGTCAACCAACAAGGATAGATCTTCCTGTTTCCTCTTCATGTCAACACTAATATATCATATTTTATAATTTCCCTATTAATTTAGTTTCTTTTTATTCATCTCTTTATTGTAACACCAAAATGATAATGTCCTAATTAGCCAAAATAGAAATGTCCTAATTT
>CAKKSD010000029.1 GCA_919902995.1 Thermodesulfovibrionia bacterium | reverse complement strand
GTCAAGTTTCACGGGAATGACGAATAAGGATCTTTTTCAGATGGAAGACATCAAGAAACGAATAAAGATATCAAAATACTGGGATTATACCTTTGCAATCATTGGTATCCTTTCCTCTTTCGTAGGGCTTGCACTTTTATTTATACTCTTTTTCGATCTGTTCATAGACGGCTCTCCGAGATTGAATTATAAGTTCTTTACATCCTTTCCATCAAGGTTTCCTGAGCAGGCAGGGATACTCTCTGCATGGATAGGAACTACTCTCGTAATAGTCGTTACAGCACTGGCATCAATACCCCTTGGTGTTGCCGCAGGGATATACCTCGAGGAATATGCAAGAAAGAACTGGTTTACAAATATAATAGAGATAAATATAGCGAACCTTGCAGGCGTCCCTTCTATTATATATGGTCTTCTTGCACTGGGGCTATTTGTATATTTCTTCAGGTTTGGTGAGAGCATACTTACAGGAGGGCTTGCCCTTGCCTTACTGATATTGCCTGTGGTTATAATGGCGACAAGGGAGGCGATCAAGGCAATCCCTAATTCAATAAGGGAGGCATCCTATGCCCTCGGTGCAACAAAATGGCAGACCGTAAAATGGCATATCTTTCCTTACTCACTCGGGGGAATACTCACAGGGATAATCATCGGTCTTTCGAGGGGCATCGGAGAGACAGCACCATTGATTACTGTAGGTGCATTGACCTTCATAGCCTTTCTCCCATCACCACCGGTAACAGCAGAATTTCCATTTATATCCTTCAAATGGCTCCTTGACCCATTTACTGTTATGCCCATTCAGCTCTTCAACTGGGTGTCAAGGCCGCAGAAGGGATTCCATATAAATGCAGCAGCAGCGGGGATAGTGCTGATGGTAATGACCCTGATTATGAATGGCGTGGCAATCTTTATCAGATACAGGTTCAGGAAGAAGATAAAATGGTAAGTCAATCAGTGAATAGTGAAAAGTGAATAGCGGTTAGTAGTAAAAATAAATATTCGTTGGAATACTATTCAGTAACAACTATTCACTGTTCACTAAATAAATGAGCGAAATGTCTATAGCTATTTCGGAAAAGTTAAAATCTGAGGTCAAAAACCTCAACTTCTATTATGGCGCTGTACAGACCCTGAAAAATATCAATCTCCCAATAGAAAGGAGAAAGGTCACAGCCCTTATAGGTCCTTCAGGATGCGGAAAGACAACATTTCTCAGATGCTTTAACCGGATGCATGATTTATATCCCGGCAATAGATATGAGGGAGAAATAACCCTCTATCCAGACAATATAAATATCATCTCTCATGATATAGACCCGATAGAGATAAGGATGCAGATAAGTATGGTATTCCAGAAGCCAAATCCCTTTCCGAAATCTATATACGAGAATGTTGCATACGGTCTCAGGGTAAGGGGAATCAGTAACAGGCAGTTACTGGAAGAAAGGGTAGAAAAATCATTAAAGGGTGCTGTCCTCTGGGATGAGGTGAAAGACAGACTCCATAAACCAGCATTTGACCTTTCAGGCGGACAACAGCAGAGACTCTGTATAGCAAGGGCACTTGCCACAGATCCAAGGATCCTCCTCTTTGATGAGCCAACCTCAGCCCTTGATCCAACAGCGACATCAAAGATAGAAGAACTCATAATAGAATTAAAGAATGAGGTAACCATAATAATAGTAACGCATAACATGCAGCAGGCTGCGAGGGTATCTGACTACACGGTCTTTATGTATCTTGGAGAGATTATTGAGTTCGACAGGACAGAAAAGATATTTACCACACCAGCCAAAAAGCTGACAGAAGAGTATATTACAGGAAGGTTTGGATAATAAACGCAGAATAAAAAAGGTTAGGTTTTAATCTGTGTAATCTTATTATGAAATCTGTGAAATCATTATTGCTGGAGGCGATATGACGACTGTATTTGAAAAGGAACTCGGGGAGCTTAAAGAGAGGATATTGAAGATGGGTGCAATGGTAGAGACCGCGATAAGAGATGCAGTTGCGTCCCTTGTTGATAGGGATTCAGAACTTGCGAAGAAAATTATCGATAGCGATCATAAGATAAATGCCCTCGATGTGGAGATAGACGAGGAAAGTATAAGGCTTCTTGCTATAAGACAGCCGAGGGCAGGGGATCTGAGGTTTATAACAACGGCGATGAAGATAACTACTGACCTTGAAAGGATGGGAGACCTTGCGCAGGATATTGCAGAAAGGGCAATAGAGCTGAATCAGGAACCTATTCTTAAACCTTATATCGATATACCCCGGATGACAGAGACAGCAAGGGGCATGGTAAGGGATGCCCTTGATGCCCTTGTGAAGGGGGATGCCAAGCTCGCAATGGACGTGATAAAACGGGATGATGAGGTTGACCTGCTTAATGTCCAGGTCTTTAATGAGCTCCTCTTCTTCATGATCCAGGATCCCTCGACAGTCTCGAGGGCGACAAGGATTACCTATATATCTAAATATATAGAGAGGATTGCAGACCATGCCACAAATATCGCCGAGATGGTTATATACAATATCGAAGGAAAGATGATCAGACACCTCGCACCGCCTGCAGAACCATAGAAGTCAGTAAGTGTCAGGCTGAGAAAAAAAGAACTAACGGGTTTAGGGCATGGAAATAGTCTTAAAAAATGTTATCCTGAACCTCCCTATGGGTCGGGTCTTCGACCAAACTGCCTCTCAAATTCCTTCAGGAATATCTTTACCGTCTGGTCATCAAAGATGCAGATGTTAATTTCCCTGATGGATGTTTCAGGATTTTCTTTTATGTATCCTGATGATTCTCTTATAAGGATCTCCGAGCATCTTTCTTTAGGGAAACCGAATATCCCGGCGCTTATGGCTGGAAGGGCGATGGTACTGATACCCTTTTCAGAGGCAAGCTTGAGACTGCTCCTGACAGCACTAATGAGTTTATTATCCTCATCCCCTTCTCCCCATCTCGGTCCGACAGCATGGATCACATATTTTGCAGGCAGTTTACCTCCTGTTGTGACCGCTGCCTTTCCGACAGGGACATAGCCTATCTTATCGCTCTCATCCTGAATAATCTGACCACCGTTTCTTACGATTGCCCCTGCCACACCACCACCATGCTGGAGATGGGAATTTGCTGCATTCACAATAGCATCAGTATTTTGTTCAGTGATATCTCCCTGAGCAAGTCTTATATATTTTCCTTCAGGGGTCTTGTATTCATAATGAATCTTCATATCTATCCTTCATCCATGCTGCAGTTATAGGCAGGCAGCTGGTTTTATTGTTATACATTCTCTTTTAGCATTTTTATGATGTGCTTTGCGAGATTGTCATTTATCTCGGAATGACGTGGAACAGGTTGAGTAATTTTTGTTTTTGGATTTTGATACCAATCATGGTTACTACCATGTCTGATAAAAAGACATCCCATTTCCTCCAATCGCCTTATTAAATCTTTTCTTTTCAAGATACTTCCAATTTAGCAACCTTACGAACACAAGGAATAACACCACTGGTTAAATCGTTATAAATGTCTTTGAGATTTTCTTTTAATTCTTCTAATGACTTCCCTTGTGTCATATAATCCGGATATTCCTCCAGATAACCTAACCACATATCAGCATCTTGCCAGTATACAAACTTTGTAGTTTCCATGGTTACTCTCCTTTTATTTCTTTATTCAGTATTTTATCTTGTTCACGACGCTTACGATTACTTTGTTTTTGCGTCGGCCTTCCGTCCCCAGTAAGCGCCACAGTCTTTTTTGGAGCCTGAATGTTCTGTTTCCTTTGCTTCATAACCCATGCTGTTTATATCTTACTATTTTTAAACATTAAAAATCATCAACTGGTTATTCTACCATAGCGATAAAAGTGTTAGGCATCAAGTTTTTTTATGTTTGTCTTGTTTGTTGGGGTGGGAATAGGGGCAACGGCCCCTATTTTCTACAAGCTTATTATCCTCATCACCTTCTCACCATCTTGGACTAACCGCATGGATCACATATTTTGCCAGGAGCGTACCTCCTGTTGTAATTGTTGCCTTTCCAACAAGGACATAACCTATCTTGTAGCTCTCATCCTGAATAATCTGGCCACCCTTTCTTACGATTGCCCCTGCAATACCCCCGCCATGCTGGAGATGGGAATTTGCTGCATTCACGATAGCATCAGTAACTTGCTCTGTAATATCCCCCTGAATAAGCCTGATAGATCTCCCATCAGGAGTTTTATATTCATAATGGGTCTTCATATCATCTCATCTGATTATATTTTATTAAAGCCAATCCCTATTTCTGTTGAGATTTCATCAAGTCTTTTATCAAGAGTCCAGATTGAAACTTCGGTCAATAGAGCCGAAGCAACAAGGATCATCTTATCAGTTCCTCATCCCTCTTTGATATATTGCGGTCAGTGCTTTTTCTGTTCCACGCAACTTAGCAAGTCTTTTACTGCTCTCCCTGGCAATTAAGGCCTCAAACCCAAGATTAACTAATGATGTCTTTTCCTTAATACCAGTCAGTTTCGATGCCTTCTTAAGCAGTTCGTCTTTTATATTTAGTGTTGTCCTCATAAGACCGCCTTTCGATAATATGCATTATTCATATGTCTTAGGATGCGTTTATGGCATGTAGTTGTCAAGGGGAGTTTAGAGATTTGGTAGGACAATCAAGTTAATGGGCACAATGGCTTTTTTCCGTGTCACTCTTGAGCTCCTTGTTATGGCTTTTGTCTTATTCTGATGACGCCTTCAGCCAGAACAAATTGGTAGAACTCGGGGCTTTCTAAAGCGTAGTCAATCATGAACTGCATGGCCGACTTTTTGGTTGATTTGGAAATCAAGGGAGTAACAAAAATGAGAATTAGTAGACCGACCCACCATTTGTAAAGGAACATGACGGCTATGGCTGTGGGAATCGCCAGTATCCATACCGAACTCCAGAAAATGTGTGCTGCCTGAAAATGCTTTGGCAACATTTTAGAATTAGCAGTTTTGAAGGCCTTTAATCGGTCGACGTCAATCTCCAATTTGCGTTGATTCCAAGCAACAACAAAATCTGAGTGTTCCAACGAGCGCTCCTCTGCACTTGATCTATTTAATTCTTTGCCTAAGTTTATCTGACAGAAAAAGGAGCCCAATGCCGGGAGCCAAAGTGATAACAGTGATGAGCCAGTTTGCAATATTAATAGGGCTAAGTAATTGTTGGACTCCAGAGAATCCTTCTTTCATCCAAACACCCACGACCCCAATAAAGATCACAATGCCTGCGGCGATCAGCCACACATAACCAAGAACCTTACAGAAGGTAGCCAAGAACTTCATTTTTGA
>CAKKSD010000028.1 GCA_919902995.1 Thermodesulfovibrionia bacterium | reverse complement strand
AAACCACCAGGAAGGCAGAGGAAGAAAGAAGGTAAATAAGAAATATGGGATGTGTCCCTAATTACAGAACTGCCCGCATCAGACTAAGGAAATCTTTAGCAAATTTTATGAGTTCTTTATAAACCTGTTTATCTCTCTTAAAAATTCCTCAAGGTCTCCAACATTTTCTTTTGTGTATTTGAAGACCTTACTGTCATCTATTTCCCAGTATTTATGAATGATGATATTTCTCAGACTGGTAACCTTCTTCAGTCTATCAGCGAGCTCCTTTGTGATAATTTTGGCATCGGATAATTTTTCGAAGCAGTCGGGGTAACCTTTAGGCACCTGGCCTGTAATGCGAGCGAGGATATGATTGCATATATTTGCCATAGCCTCAACAGCCTCGATTAAAAGATATCGCAAGGAATAAATATTCTTCTGATCCTTCAGAAAACTATCCTCTTTCATAGCTATAATGGATTTTATCCCTGAACTTGTATCGAGAAGATCCTTTTCAAGAGCCTTGACCTTCTCTATATTTATTTCTCGAGACATTCCATAAGCTCCCTGAGATACGATTTTGAAAACTCAAAATAATCCAAATATCTTAATCCAAGTTCTTCTACGAAACTGAGCCTAAGGCCCCTGTCTCTTTCAAAGAGCAAAGTGCCTTCATTTATCACCGAGAACTGAAACCCGATCGGGGCATAGTTTATTATTTTAAATTCGACAGTATAGCCAGAGACTGTTCCAAGTTTGGAAGACATTTCAAGTTCAAATTCAAATATCTCATCTTCAGGTACAAGGCAATATGCTCCGATATCTATATCTCTGAAAGGAGAGATCCCGAAAGAGCCATGGAGATAGGCGAAGGATATCTCTTTATACTTCTTGAGGGAATCTATAAGTTTCTGTTTAATCTCCTCGATTTCACTTTGGGTTAATTCAAACCTCTGCTCCATAGTGGTAAAGATACCATAGAAGGAAGACCTTTACAAGTCCTGTCTAACAAAAAATCTGATTGATAAGGTTCGGAAAACGATATTATCAGAACAAATCCCAGAACCCGGAGAATCAAGCAATAAATGCTACGATTGTGAATATCGTAATTTTTGTGGAGATATCTTTTGTCCATCCTGTAAGTAAAGAGAAAACCTATTGACTTTTTTGCTGTATGATACTAAATTTAAGACTATCAGGCGATTTAATATAATTGGATTTCCCTTTTAATAATTGAATATGATGGTTTTCCCCGAGGAGGTTTCAATTTATGGCAGAAGAAAAGTTTAATGAGAAAAGATTTATCGGTCTTGATGCTGGCTCTGTCAGTGTAAAGATGGTACTCCTCGATGGAGAAGGTAACATCCTCGAGAAAAACTATGTAAGACATCATGGCCAGCCCCTCAAAGCAGCCGCAGAACTCCTTGAAAAGGTCGGAGATGCAGACTCCATAGGCATAACAGGAACTGCAGGCAAGCTCATCGCCAGTATCCTCGGAATTGAATCAATGAATGAGATTACAGCCAATAGCTATCCATTGAAACTCCTCTATAAAGAGGCAAAGAGTGTTATTGAGATGGGAGGGGAGGATTCGAAGCTTATCCTTCTCGATAACGGGAGGGTCAGAGATTTTTCGATGAACTCTTTATGCGCCGCTGGGACAGGTGCCTTTCTCGACCAGCAGGCAGAGAGACTGGGTCTCAGGATTGAAGATGAGTTCGGTGAACTTGCCCTCAAGTCGAAGACCCCTCCAAGGATAGCGGGAAGGTGCAGTGTATTCGCCAAATCAGATATGATCCACCTCCAGCAGATAGCGACCCCTGATTATGATATAGTAGCAGGTCTCTGTTATGCAGTTGCAAGAAACTTCAAAAGTTCGATATGCAGAGGGAAAAAAGTTCTTCCTCCTGTAATATTTCTTGGTGGTGTAGCGGCTAACAGGGGAATGGTGAGGGCCTTCAGAGATGTCCTCGGGCTTAAGGATGAGGAGTTTATAGTGCCAGAAGACCATGCCATTATGGGAGCTATTGGGTCTGCACTTATCCAGATTGAAAAACAGTCAACTACTACTAGTTCACAGTTCACCCCGGCCTCGCTCCGCTCCACAGGATCCTACGGAGAAGCGGGGCGAGCAGTTCATGGTTCACGGTTAGCTGAGAAACTGATGGAATATCTGAAAGAACTTCCGTACCTGAATTCATCAGGAGGTGACAGCCTTGCACCACTAACTGCCGATCAGGACTTCTTTAAAAGACATTCCTCTAACGGATACATCCATCCAATCGAAGGGGATAAAGTAGATGCCTATCTCGGGATAGATGTTGGTTCAATAAGTACAAATCTTGTCGTTCTTGATGAAAAGAAGAGGATCCTATCAAAGAGATACCTCATGACTACAGGGAGACCGATAGAGGCTGTAAGGAGAGGACTCCAGGAGATAGGAGAAGAGATCGGAGATAAGGTGAATATCCTCGGAGTCGGGACGACAGGCTCAGGACGTTATATGATAGGGGATTTTGTAGGTGCAGATATTGTTAAGAATGAAATAACATCCCAGGCAACAGCCGCCGTAGAGATCGATCCCTCTGTTGATACGATCTTCGAAATAGGCGGACAGGACTCAAAATATATAAGCCTTAAAGACAGTGTCATAATAGATTTCGAGATGAACAAGGTCTGTGCTGCAGGGACAGGTTCTTTCCTTGAGGAACAGGCAGAGAGGCTCAATGTCAGTATAAAGGAGGAGTTCAGCAGTCTCTGTATGAATGCCGATAGCCCCTGCAGACTCGGAGAGAGGTGTACCGTCTTTATGGAGACATCGGTCGTAAACAATCAGCAGAAAGGTGCAACAAAGGACAACATTATGGCAGGACTCGGATACTCCATCGTTATCAACTACCTGAATAAGGTCGTAGGGGATAAGGCTATAGGTGACCATATCTTCTTTCAGGGAGGAGTTGCCTTTAACAAAGGTGTCATTGCTGCCTTCGAGAAGACCCTCGGGAAGAATATAACAGTTCCTCCCCATCATGATGTAACCGGCGCTATAGGTGTAGCAATTGTAGCGATGAGATATATGAAAGACCGTAATGCGTTATGCGTTATGAGTAATGCGTTAAATGATAAAAACCCATTACGTATCACGGATCACGCTTCACGCATCACGAATTTTAAAGGATTTGAACTCTCAAAGAGAAACTATACTATTAATACATTCGAATGCAAGGCCTGTTCAAATGTCTGTGAGATAAAGAGGGTGAAGATAGAAGGAGAGGAAATCCCTCTCTATTATGGAGGAAGATGTGAGAAGTACGATGTTAAAAGAATATCCAGAGAAAATACCCCTGAGATACCTGACCTCTTCGGTGAGCGTGAGAAATTACTTTTTTCTCAATACGAATCTTATAAAAACCGTAATCCTAATCCAATAGCAAGAATAGGCATTCCGCTTATATTCTTCTTCCACGAGTATCTTCCGTTCTGGTCCACACTTCTGTCTGAACTCGGATTTGAGGTCATACTGTCTGATAAGACTAACAGGCAACTCATACATAAGGGTGTAGAAGTGGTTCTTTCTGAGACCTGTTTCCCAGTGAAGGTAGCCCATGGCCATGTCATAGATCTTACCGAGAAAGGAGTGGATGCTGTATTTATTCCGAGTTTCATAAACCTCAGCAGTGAATCAGATCCCTTCGAGAGGGGTTTCGCCTGCCCCTATGTACAGACGATACCATATGTCGTAAAAGCTGCCCTTGGAAAGGAGATAAAGATACTGAGACCCCTGATTAATATGAGAAAGGGTATCCGTTATCTTGAGGATGAACTTAAAAAGACCTTCAAGCCTTATAAGATATCTCGAAGATCCATAAGGAAGGCAATGGAGGTTGCAGAAGAGGCACATGGGAAATTCTATGAAGCCGTTGAAAGAAGGGGAAAGGAGATACTCGAAAGTCTGTCAGAAAAGGCGATAGTAATAGTCGGAAGGGCATATAATGGATTTGACGAAGGTGTGAACCTTAACCTCCCGAATAAACTCAGGGAAATAGGTGTCCTCACGATACCCATGGATTTTCTCCCACTCAGGATAGTAGACATATCAAAGGACTGGCCGAATATGTACTGGAGGTCCGGTCAGAAAATACTACAGGCAGCAGAAATAATAAGGAAGAATAAATACCTCAATGCCCTTTTTATTACAAATTTCGGATGCGGTCCTGATTCCTTCATCGTAAGGTATTTCAGAGAAAGAATGGGGAAGAAGCCATTCCTCCAGATAGAGATTGATGAACATAGTGCAGATGCGGGTGCTATCACAAGGTGTGAGGCATTTCTGGATAGCCTTGAAAATGTTGGCCCAATCGCAATCGAACAGGCGAAAGTGATAAAGAAGAGACCGGCCCTCGGGAGGTCGAAGGATAAAAGGGTTATATACCTTCCAAAGATGTCTGATCATGCCTATGTCCTTGCAGCTGCCTTTCAAGCCTGCGGGGTAGATTCTGAGGTCCTTCCTGAATCAGATACAGATGTTATAACCCTCGGAAGGGAATATACATCAGGAAAGGAATGCTATCCCTGTACAGTGACTACAGGTGATATGGTAAAGAAGACTAAAAGTCCAGATTTTGATCCTGAAAAGACTGCTTTCTTTATGCCTTCTGGTACAGGACCATGCCGGTTTGGTCAGTATAATGTTTTTAACAGACTTGTTCTTGATGAACTCGGATATGGTGATGTCCCTGTATATTCTCCCAATCAGGACTCAAAATTCTATAAAGAACTCGGGATGGTAGGAAATGATTTTATAAGGCTCGCATGGCAGGGGATCCTTGCTGTCGAATTTCTTATCAAGTCACTCCACGAGAAAAGGCCCTATGAGATAAATAAGGGAGAAACAGATGAGCTATACAGAAACTATCTCGGAAAGATTGCTGAAGCTATAAAAGGAAGAAAAAATGGTCTGCCATTCATCCTTAAAGATATAAGAAGGAATTTCGAAAATATACCCATACATAGAGATCTCAGGAAACCGCTAATAGGTATCATAGGGGAGATATTTGTCCGTTTCAATGAGTTCAGTAATGAAAATATAGTCAGGAAGGTCGAGGCGCTTGGGGGCGAGGTATGGCTTGCGCCCTTTGAGGAATGGATATACTATGTAAACTATATGGCTCTTGATAAGGCCATTACGAAGAAAGACTATTCGGATATCCTTAATGTATTGCTTACAAGATTCCTTCAGAAAAGGATAGAGAAGAAACAGGCAAAACCCTTTGAAGGATTCCTTAAGACCCTCCATGAACCGTCTACCAGAGAGATCCTCAGAAACGCCTCACCCTATCTCCATCCTTCCTTTGAAGGAGAGGCTATCCTGAGTATGGGAAAGGCGGTAGATCTTGCTAAACATGGGGTATCGGGCATTGTTAATACGATACCCTTTACGTGTATGCCGGGGAATGTTGTGACAGCCCTGATGAAAAGCTTCAGTGAGGATTATCCGGATATCGCCTGTCTCCATATGGTCTATGATGGAAATGAGCAGGCAGGCACTGAGACAAAACTTGAGGCCTTCATGGCACAGGCGATTGCAATATGGCAGGAGAGGAATAAATAAAAGGCTTGCTTTTTTCTTTCCTTTAGGGTATTTCTAAATAGTCAAAGTTTTCCAAATCTTAAAGTCAGGAGGTGAAGTAAGGATTTATGGGAAGTGTTGTGAAGAAGCGCAGGAAAAAGATGAGCAAACATAAGCATAAGAAGCTTCTCAAGAAGACCAAGATACAGAGAAGGAAGAAAAAGTAAAACTTATGAAAGAGATAGAACTTAAAGAAAGGATCAGCCATTTAGAAAGGGGACTTCGTCTCCTCGGCGATGATTTAGAAGGGATCATGAAAATAAAAGGAGCGATCGAGGATATCAAGGCCGAGATCAAAGTCCTGAAGATCTACCTCGGAAGGGTAAATCCTGATTTCAAGAGTCAGTATCCGGAGATTGTTAAGAAATTGAAAGGGTGATTTTCTTATCACCATGTTAAAATTGAAGGGTTATGTCCTTCAATGCCTCCCCTTATTTTATTATATTACCTCTAAAAGATTTAGAACATCTTTCTACCACACTTTTATTACTGAATGTAAGACAATTCAAAGCATCTGTCTATTATTTTTTCTATTTTGATCTGTGTATCAAGATGAACCTGAAGCTTGAAGCCAGGTCTTATCTCCATATGCCTGATATTTATACCATGATAGGCAGTGCAGACGATATGTAAAATCGGGATTCCTACATTCCACCAGCTATTGCACCACTCAGCACTTCGTTCGGTGTAGCAT
>CAKKSD010000027.1:4996-13179 GCA_919902995.1 Thermodesulfovibrionia bacterium | reverse complement strand
ATCAGTCATAAAGAAGGGAAACCGAAAGATTATACATGGAGAGAAAGGAAATATGGCTTTAAAGTCGGGTGAATCCCAAAATATGGCGTGAGGAAAATATTGTATGAAACTTTTTCCAATAGAAGACATCATAGAGCTTTTGCAGCAGCTTAATGAAAAGCAGGCGGATGAGCTTGAAGGCCAGCATTTGGACTTTAAAGAGTGGAATTTTAAGAGCCTGAAAGATTTTGTTGATGAGGTTATTGAAATGGCTGTCTGCATGTCCAATGGCGGCGGGGGAACGGTTGTCCTCGGCGTAAAGGATAAAGTCATTGGTTTAGATAACGCAATCATTGGAGTCCCTCTGGATGTTGATGTATTCAAACTCCAGTCCACAGTTTATGATAGCACCGATCCGCACCTAACCCCTAATTTTGAGTCTTTTGAATATCATGGCAAACGATTGCTTTTAATGCATGTATTGTCGGTTTTTCCTTATACGACCACAACCGGCGGTAAAGGTTTTAAAAGAATAGGTAAGGATTGCAAGCCATTGACCGGCAGTATGAGATTGGAATCAGATATTCTTGCCGGTAAATTTGATTTTTCAGTACAGATAGTCAAAGGCAAATGGCGTGATATTATTAGTCCGGCAGCAATAGAGTTTTTGAGAGGTGAACTAAAAAAGCAGCATCTTCCTGAAGATGTATTGAAATTGGGTGATGAGGAACTGCTTAAGAATTTGGAATGCATTGAGGGCAACCACATAAACAATGCTGGATTGCTGATAGTGGGATCTAAAGAGGCTATTAGGGAGCATATTCCTCATTATGAATGGTCTTTTAGGCGCATGAAGTCTGACACTGATCTGATCTCAACAGAGGACGGATACAACAGCATACTCACGGCAATATCCAGACTCGTTGAGCTGGTCAATATTGACAATCCAGTGCAGACAATTAAAGAGGGTCTTTTCCATTATGAATATCCTGTTTTCCCGATAGAGGCATTAAGGGAAGCCTTATTGAATGCTTTTTCACACAGAGATTTTACAAGGCCAGGGCCAATAATGGTTAAACAGTTCAAAGATAGGCTTGAGATAAGCAATCCAGGCGTGTTCATAGGCGGTGTGACTCCGAAAAATATTCTTCATCACGATCCTGTAGCACGAAATAGAAGGTTGGTTGAAATACTCCAAAAAACACGTCTTGTAAACAGATCAAACATGGGAGTTCCAAGAATATTTAAAAACCTTCTTATGGAAGGCAAGGAGCCACCAGAATATTATGAAGACGGTGAGACAATAAAAGTGATTTTCCCGGCAAGTGAGCTTACAACAGGATTCCGCAATATGATTGCCTATCTTACGGATAAAGGGCATGATCCTAATGTTGATTACTTGCTTATTATTCATTACCTTATGCGACATAGAAGGATGATGCTTCAGGAAGCCCAAGAGATTTGTTATCAAAGACCGGAGAAAGTTATGGATGAGATTATGACAGAACTTGAACGTATAGAGGTCGTTAAGTCTATTGGAAAAGGCAGGGAACGGTTTTTTGAATTAACAATGACGGCACATAAAATGCTGGTTGAAGGCATTTCTTATGAAAGGGATAAAACCCTTGATATAGAGGCTATAAAAATTAGGGTTTTGAGTCTATTGAAGGAACGGCCTTTGACTAATAAAGAAATAAGCCTGATTGGGGATTTAACGAGAAATCAGGTTTTCAAACTAATGTCAGATTTGAGAAAAGAAAGACAAGTTGAAAGCAAAGGACATGGCAAAAGTGCAAAATGGTATAAAATTTAATAGGATGAATTGCGCCTATTTGCGTCTAACGCAATTGGAGACGCAAATAAAATCCTAATTGCGTCGTATTTGCGTCTAACGCAACTGTATCAACCTATCTGTTCAAATATCTTTAAAATACATGCGGGAGGCGGGGAGAAACCTTTTGAAAAAAAGAGAAAGAAAATATGGCTTTAAAATCGGCTGAATCGCAAAATGTGTAGTTCAAACCCAATCTACAAGATGCTTCGCACTGGCCGAAGGCTCGTTTAGAGCGGAATGAAGCGGGAGAGAATTATAAGCTGAAATCGCGCTTCAGATATTGGTAAAATCTAAACAAGAGCAAAAGAAAGGAGGCAAAGGATGCAGGAAAAAGACCTAAGGGTGATAGAAAAATTCAAATCCCTTGTATCTGAAAAGGTGAAGGTTCATGAGGTAAGGGTATTTGGTTCAAGGGTAAGAGGAGAGGAAAGTCCTGAATCAGATCTCGATGTTCTTGTTGTTGTGGATTACCTTGACTACGAAACAGAAAAATATATAAGCGATTGTGCCTGGGAGGCTGGTTTTCCTGAAGATGTCGTTGTTGTGCCTATCGTTATCAGCCTTGATAGTTTAAAAAACAGTCCAATCCGTGAATCAGTCTTTATCAAGAATGTTTATCGAGAAGGAGTAACCGTATGACTGAAGGAATGCTTGCACTAATAAAGCATAGGCTGAAACAGGCAGATGATTCTGTAGAAGAAGCAAAGGTTCTTCTCAAAGAAAAAATGAGCCACCGTGCTGTAATGAATCGTTTATATTATGCAATGTTCTATGCGGTGTTAGCCCTTTTGCAAGAGAAACAAATCGGGACATCAATACATATTGGAACGATTTCTCTGTTTGACAAAGAATTTATAAAGACAGGTATATTTGACAAAGGAATGTCTAAAGTCCTGCATCGTGCTTTTGAATTGAGGCAGAAGGGCGATTACATGGAACAGGCAGAGGTCACAAAAAAGAATGTTGATGAAATACTTCCTGAAGCAATAAATTTTGTGAATAAAATAAAAAAGCATCTGCTAACAGAGAAATAGATATCCCTTGCCGTTGATAATCAGAACAGGGAGCGCAAGTTATTTTATGAAAAAATATAAGTTTAAAATAAAGCGTTTTGACCCTGAAAAAGAGAATTTTAGATGGGAGGAGTTCTCTGTTGATATGAAACCGATGGAGAGGGTTCTTGATGGATTAGACAGGATAAAGGATTATGCCGATGGCTCTCTTACATTCAGGCGTTCCTGTGGACATGGCATCTGTGGTTCCTGTGCAATGAAGATCAACGGAAGAAACAGTCTCTCCTGTCAGACACTAATAAAGGATATGTCGGAAACCATAAGAATCGAACCCCTTGAGGCGTTCCCTGTTATTAAAGACCTTGTTGTGGATATGGATGACTTTTTTAAAAAGAATGACTATGTCCTTCCATATCTCATAAATGATGAACCTCCTCCGGAAAGGGAGAGGCTTCAGAGCCCATCCGAGCAGGAAAAGATCCTTGAGTCAATAACATGTATAATGTGCGGCTCCTGCACATCGTCCTGTCCTATCTACTGGACGGACAACCAGTATCTTGGGCCATCCTCCATTTTAAAGGCATTCAGGTTTATCTTCGATTCGAGGGACAGGGGAAAAAAAGAGAGGCTTGAAAAGATCTTACAGCCCCATGGCCTCTGGAGATGCCACTCAATATTCAACTGCGTGGAGTCCTGCCCAAAAGAGATAGATATCACAGGGCATATAACAGAACTGAAAAGGCTTGCCCTAAAGAATAGATTTCGTTCATGACAGTAAAGCCGAATAAAAAAATCCTAAGACCCTACAAATGGCATACAGGCTTTCTCGCATGGATAATCCACAGGTTAACAGGAGTACTCCTCTTCTTCTATATTTTCTTACACCTCTATCTAACAAATAAACTAAAAGACCCTGAAGAATATAAGGCTACAATTACATTTATGAACGATCCGTTTATAAAACTCGGGGAAATTGGTCTTCTCGGACTTGTTCTCACCCATGCCCTGAATGGAATAAGACTTACACTTATTGATCTGGGACTTCCTACGAAACTCCATAAAATCATATTCTGGGGATCAGTCTGTGTAGGGTTTGTTATTCTCACAATCGGAGGCCTCTATATCCTGAGAGGTATAAAGTGAAGGAAGTAACTCAATGGTTTCTCCAGAGAATTACAGGGCTTTTACTGTTTATCGGGCTTATGGTGCATTTTTATGTTATGCATTTTGAAGGCCCATCTTCAATAGAACACTCCTCGATAATCGAGAGATTCTCAAACCCTTACTGGATAACCTTTGATATATTTTTCCTTGCGATTTTATCCTATCACGGTTTTAACGGCCTCTGGGGGATGGCAATCGAATATATCAAGTCAGAAAGATTACTAAGGGTGATACAGATATCAATCCTCTTTTCTGTTGTCGTTATCCTTATATTCGGTGTTTTTATTGTTCTTAAGTAGGGGCATATTGCGATAGGAACCTGCATTTTATTTCCTTACCATCTCCGCAATAGCCTCTATATGATATGTATGCGGGAACATATCTATAGGTTGGAGACGGTTGAGCAGATAACCTCCCTCTTTAAGCCATCTGAGATCCCTTGCAAGGGTGGTTGGGTTACAGGATATATAGAGGATCTTCTCAGGGGATAAGGTAATAATCCTCTCCATAATCTTCATTGTTGCACCTGCTCTGGGAGGGTCGAGAAAAATGAGATCTGCACTCTCTTTTTTCTCGATGAGCCCTTTAAGACCCTTCCTTACATCATCACAGATAAATTCGATATTTTTTATTCCATTTGACTCAGCGTTCTTCCTTGCATCTTCCGAAGCAGAGTAACCGCTTTCTATACCTATAACCCTTTCTACCCTCTTTGCTAAGGGAAGGCTGAAATTCCCTATCCCGCCGTATAAGTCGAGTACTCTTTCATTCCCTTTAAGTTCTGCTAAATCAAGAAGTAACTGCATCATATTTTTATTCTGCTCCCAGTTTACCTGAAAGAAGTTCCCTTCCGTTGATTGGAAGGTGAGATCATTAAGTTTAAGGACAAGAAAATTCCTCCCTAAGACTTCGTATTTCTTCCTTCCTGCATAGCCTATTACCCCGACAATCTCTTTAATATCTCTTTTGATGGTTTCAAAGACCGGTTCAAGGCTTGGTGGGTTTTCAAGGTCTATAAGAAAGAGAATTACACCTTCTCCTTCAGGGCTAACATTCATATGGATCTCTTTTAGGGGTGGGAGTTTATCAGCTATCTTCCTGATACTATCAAGAGTCCTATTGATAAGTGGATGAAGAAGAAATCCGTTCTTTATTTCAATGAGATGGTGTGTACCTTCCCTGAAGAATCCTATTATGGGCCTTGCTTCCCGATATCTCACATTGAACTGCACCCTCAATCTGTAGTGGTCTGTAACAGGCGAAGGCATTATGGGGAGGGTTTTTATTGGCTCTATGTCACCTATCTTCTTTAATGTCTCAAGAAGTATTTCTTCCTTGAATCTCAGTTGTGCAGGATAAGAGATAAAGGGCCAGTGTGCCCCTGTACATTCCTCCTCTCCTTTGCAGGGGGGTAAAATCCTATCCGGAGAGGGATTTATTATTCCAATGAGCTCTGATTCTACAAAACCTTTTCTTTTTCTTTTTATCTCTATGGCTACCTTCTCACCAGGTATGACACCAGGAATAAAAATAGTTAGACCGTTATATCTTGCGAGTCCTTTCCCTCCATAAACGAGTTTCTCAACTGTTACCTCTATCAAAATGATTCCTCCTCAGTACTCTTTCCAGCATCAGGCATACCCAGTATAATCGCCAGACCCTTCTCCTTCTCTAAGGTCTTATAGACATTTCCCCATTCATCTGGTATTGAAATCTCTTTAAACACTTTCAAGCTCTTTTATCACATCGAGTATTACACCTTCTGTTTCTCCAATTCCTTCAGGGCTTATAAGGTCTATCGTATCCCTTTCAGTATGGATTTTGAAAGCCTCCTTCGATACACAGGCGAGGGTAACAGCTTTAAACCCCTCAGACTTAAATGGGATATGATCCATCATGAGACCAGAGAATGTAGGCAAGGAGGGAAGTCTGCTTAAAGTCTCAGGAAGTCCTTTTATCTTTGAGAATAATCTCAACTTTCCTTTAATACCTATTCCGTCAAAATTCAGAATAAGGGTTCTTTCAGAGTTGAGTTCATCCCTATGGGCATTGAGGAACGCATAGGCACCCATCAGACCTTCTTCCTCAGCTCCTGTGGCAATGAAGGTAACATTTATTTTTTTGGGTAGGTTCTTTCCAAGTATTTCAGCAAGTTCAAGGAGTAAGCCAATACTCCCTGCATTATCGATTCCTCCCGGGGAAAGGTTATCGGTCCTGTTTAAAAATAGTATAACTGTTGAGACCGTTACGAATAAAAAAATACCATCCTGGACTATTATGTTTACGCTTCCTCTGGCTTGCAAGAGATAAGTAAGACCGAGAAGGAGACAGCCTGCTACTGTGGCAGATATAAGTATGATTCTTCCTCCGAGAGAAAGGCTCTGACTCTTTGAATCATAATGAGCCATGAGATATAGGGCCTGTCCTGAACTTGTTTCAGGTTCTGGAAATCGGGCAATGATATTCTTCGATCTCCTATCTTTACCCCAGGGATTCTTTATTCCTCTTCTTCCAAACCACTGCCACATCGGCCCTGTAAAAAGCATGGCTACCATTAGAACAAAGATGACTAAAGAAGCGATAACAGGATGGCTGTTAACAAGTAACCTTGAAAGTAGAAGAAGTATAAAGCCGATGATAAGTCCGATCTTGAGAAGAAACCATGGAGAAAAGAAGAGGGTAAACTCTTCTTCTTTTACATCTAAACCTAAATCTCTGAACCTCTTTGCTATAAAGTCTGCTGCCTGTCTTTCCCCTTTGCTCCCTGTTTCTCTCGGAAAACTTATTGCCCTCGCATTCTCAGAGGCCCTATTTGAATCAAATTCCCTCAAACCAGAAACCACTCCTTAAATCCCTCATCATAATACATAGTATATTCATAGCCATCACTTCCTTTTATCTTAAAATATCTCTTTATATAGACTTTCGGGTCAATGCTCCCTTCGTTCCAGGAACTTAAAATCTCTCTGATCTCAATTCTGTCATCATCGATAAAGAAGGCCCTTGGTTTCTCAAATCCCCTATGGCCTGAGTAGGCGATGACCGTTATCTTTTTAACTTCCCTTGACATCCAGAACAAAAATTCTTTTCCTTTATATCTGTATCCATCAAGCTGTTTGAGAAATGCATAACACATTTAACATTCCTGCAGTGTCCAAGTCCATAGGTGTGCCCGAGCTCGTGTACTGCCTCCTTTACCGCCCTCCCTATAAAGAGAATTTTATCCTGTGGTCTTCTGTAGAACTCCTGTCTCAGTCTTATTAGGGAGATTATTGCAACCCCTTCAGAAGGATCTGCCTCACCAAAGACAAAGTTAAGCTCAGGGACATATAAATCTACATCAGCAATTCCGAGAATTCTTTCATATTCTCTGGATTGCCTTGATATAAGATTATCAAGAAGTTTTGAAGAGTGAAACTGTTTTCTTGAAGAATTATAGGCTCCAGGTGAAAGAGAGGAATTTCCCCCTGTAACTACTTCCTTCTTAAAGGACTTAGAAAGATAGGCACTGATTTTCTCTAAGACCTCTTCATCTATACCATTAAAGGGGATTAAGAGGATCTTCTTAGGATTCATCCAAGCTCTCCAAGAATCCTCAGGTTCTCCTCCATTTCCTCAGTCTCATTTATTTCAAGGATTACCTTTATGTCGGACGTTCTATTTAATAGTTCTTTGAGGGCTTTGACTTCATTGCATTTCCTCGTTATCGGCCAGTGGTCTGTAAGTCCTGCACGGAAGCCGTTATTTCTATGAAGGTGTATATACTCGACTTTATCCAACAGATCTGATGGAAAATTCTTAACCCACTTTTGTGCATTTATTCCGGCAGCTTCCAGATGCCCTATGTCTATCGTTAATGATGATGCATAATTTCTCCAGAACCACTCAACATCGTGGGAATTATTCGCATTCTCGATCGATACTTTGCATGTCCTTTCAATCTCCCCGAGGGCTTCTCGATAGTATTTATCCCATAGGCCGAAGAGTCTGCTCCCAGGCGGCACTCTCTCGTCATGCAGGATCATTGCCATATCGGTTAATCTTGCCGCTTTCCTGAGAATCTCCATTGTCTCCTGCCTCTCCTGAGTTCTTGTCTCCGAGAGGAAGAAATTCACAGGATGGATTACATACCTTATCTTCTTCTCTTTGCATAATGATACAGCCTCTTCCAGTTCCTCAATCCCCATCCCCCA
>CAKKSD010000027.1:1593-4896 GCA_919902995.1 Thermodesulfovibrionia bacterium | reverse complement strand
TCTTCTCTTTGCATAATGATACAGCCTCTTCCAGTTCCTCAATCCCCATCCCCCATCCGTTATAGAAAGAGATCTGAACAAGGTCTGCATTATATAGACCTACTTCTTCTTTATTTGTAACTCTGTAACCATAGAGCATAATTAATTATACAATATTAATAGGGATGTTTTTAAGATTTTATTCTTGATTGATGAGACATCCTGCTTCTAATCATACTTGACTGCCATAAAAAAGTGTGATTTAATTCAATTACATTTTACAAAATCCCCTGATAAACAGAAATTATCGGGTAAAGATAATTGCAATACGATAATGTTAGCGTACATATAACAAATTTGATATAATATTTGGAGATATGGATTGAAATTCAGTGAGCTGGCAAGATTATTAGAAGAAAATGAATTCAGGATTGTGAAAGAGAAGGGTTCTATAAGATACTACGGAAAGCCAGGCTGGAATAAGTTAATTCGTGTAGATTATCATGGGGCAAAGGAAGTTCCTAAGGGTACCTGTCATGCCATACTAAAAGCAGCAGGGATAAAGAAATAATATAAGGGGGATGAAGATGATCGAATTAGAATATTCTTTAATAATTGAGGCAACAGAAGAACCGGACTACTTTGGTTTTTATTCTCCAGATCTGGAAGGTTTCACTGGCATAGGACATTCTATTGAGGATTGTATCTATAAGGCAAGGTGGGGAATGATAGAGCATATTAATCTTCTTAAGAAGCAAGGATTACCAGTTCCACAAAAAAATCCAAATCCAAAAATCATTATTCAAAACGAAGAAAAATTAGTAACCGCTTGAAATTGGTCATACATTCGCTAACTTATAAGAAAGTTTTTAAATAGGGACAGCCTGGTTGTCCCTATTCTGTTTACCCTTTTAAAAGTATTGCCTTTATCTTTTCGGCATATTTCTTACTGTCTGCATCGTCTGTTATTATCTCTATATCCTCCGGTTTCGAGATACCAAGTCCGAGTTCAACAGCCCTTGCTATCTGCTCCTGCTCAAATATATTTGTATCCATTATTGCACTGTTGCTTCCGAGATCTTTTAATATTGAGAGACCGACTGTGTCTATAGCAATCCTGTCTATCCCTGCAATAATAACATCTGCCTTCTTCATTGTCCCCTTTGCAGGACCTCCATCCACAAATGCCTCTATTCCATCAAGGAGTATAAGTGAAGGGTTATAGGCCTGGTTTATTTCTGCTATCATCTTCCTCATACTGCGAAAGGATGTATGAAGCTCTGTCATATTCTTTTTATGCGTGATACCAACAGAAAGCTTGAGGGACATGGTGAATACACCACTATATTTATGTGTCTTAAGGCAGCAGGTTGTAACTATACATTTTGAATCGAGGACAGGCTTTGCTACATAGAAGCCGTCATTCCAGTGGCTATCTTTCGGTTTTATCTTTACCCATTCCCTTGAAGAAAGTTCCTCAAAATTTATAAGTCCTACATCAAGTTTTTTACATATATCGTATATTCCTTTGTCTCTAAGAACCTCATCTGTATCAGGTGGACCGCTTCTTTCTCCAATAGTAATACTCTTCGCACCCATCTTCTTAAGATGGAGTATCAGGTTTATGAGTGTGTCGTTATGGGTAGAGGCAGGGAATGGGTCTGCTGTATTGAAATTAGGCTTGAGGAGGGCATCATTACCCTTTACGGGGTTTATACCGAGGATGTCAACAGCCCTCTTTATTCCTGATGTTCTGTCAGAGGTCTTGATAAGGGAAACCTTTGCCTTTTTGTTCTCTGGTTTTATCTGTGTAGCCGATGATGCAAGTGCCTTCTTATCCATAGCCATAGCTGATAGTACTCCTCCTGTAGCAATTTTCATAAACTCCCGCCTGTTAATCATATTCAAATATAGCACTTCTTATATCCTTTGTCATTGCAAAAAGACCCTGTTTTGATATAATCGTGTAAAGAAAAGAGAAGTCTTTAAAGATTGAAAAGGTCATTTATAATTTTTATCTTGTTTCTTCTATCAATCCCACTTCTTTCCTGGGCTGAGGCGAAGAAGGCGAACCTCATCTTCTATGACCAGATCGTAAAGCCAGGAGAGAAGGTCTATATAATGGCAAGGCTCAGGAAGGGACTTATTTCGGTAAAGCCTGAGATAAGTGGCGAGAGGGTTGAGTTTTTTAGGCTGACAGCTAATAGCTATCAGCTATCAGCTAAAGATAAAGAGTTAAAGTCTTTAGGGATCGCCCTTACAGGAACTGACGGGACTGCTGTAAAAGAAATTCCCCCCCTTAAAGCTGGCTTTCATAGGTTTTCTGCAAGACTTCCTGATACCAAGAGATACAGTGCAGAAGAATCTCAGGGTCTTGTTGCCTGCTGGGATCCGAAGAGACCCATAATTGTTGTTGATATAGATGGGACTGTATCTAATACAGATAATAGCGAACTCCTTTTTAAGAAAAAGGATACTGACCCAAAACCTCTTAAGGATGCACCTGAGGTACTTAGGAGGCTTTCAAAGAACCATAACATAATCTTTCTCACTCACAGGAATGAACTACTCCTTGATAAGACCAGGCAATGGCTGAAGGAGAATAAATTTCCTACCGCTCCTGTTTTTATCTTAGGACTTGGAGAAGACCCGACAACTTCAGGAGATTATGAGAACGAGAAGATAGAGGAGTGGAAAAAAGAAGGATGGAACCTGAAGATAGGGATTGGAAACAAAGCCAATGATGCGGAGGTATATTTAGAAAACAGAATGAAGGCAATAATCATCGGGGATGAGGACGACCTTCCAGATAAAACAATCAGAGTAAAAAACTGGAAAGAGATCGAAAAGATCATCCTTTCCACAGGACCCTTCGGGAAAAACCCTTGACGGTTACTAAAGTGTATGATTTAATTAAACCAATCAGATATATAATCCCCTACCCCCTTCATCCCCCCTTAGTAAGGGGGGACACAGAAGGGTCAAAGGGGGTTGAGGGGGATTGAAAACATGATGAAGGCTAAAAAGTTTGATGCTGTAGAAATGAAGAGAAGATCACAGAAAGAAGTTGAGCAGAAATTATCAACGCTCTCAGAAAAAAAGCAACTGGAGCTTTTAGCCAAAAAATTTGGACATTTAAGAAAACCGAAAAAGGTAGCACACATTTCCTAATAACAGTACAATAATCCCCCTACTCCCCTTTAGAAAAGGGGCCAGCCCTCTCCGCAGGATCCTGTGGAGAAGTTATCAATCGGGGGGTGAGGGGGGATTTGAAAAACTGGCTGGGATTTACATAGCAAAAGAGTACAGCTATAAAACAGATAA
>CAKKSD010000027.1:0-1583 GCA_919902995.1 Thermodesulfovibrionia bacterium | reverse complement strand
CCCCCCCCCCCCCCCCCCCCCCCCCCCCCCCCCCCCCCCCCCCCCCCCCTTCTTAGCAAAAGAGTACAGCTATAAAACAGTTAAAGGTTATATTACATTGGCATACCCTAAATACTTCGGATATGAACGAGTTATCTACTCATTGCGGGCAGTAAGGGAGGAGAAATGGAAAATAGAACAACGGTTCTAATTGAATATTTAATCTTTTCATCTTCTTCCCCTATCAAAGGTTAACTATTTGCAAGAATAAAACCTGCTTTCAGTGAATCCTTCAAAGAGAGCGCGCATTTTCTCTGTCAATAAAATTTTGTTTCTTCTTAGACGACTTCATTCTAAAAAGAGATGCTGCAATAACTCCTATAACCACACCTGCCAAAACAGAGAGAAATAAAACGATTGCAAGGGATGCCTCGAATTTCCAGAAGAGAAATGAGATTGCAACAGGTACTGCATTCTGTATCGAAAAGACCGTCACCACCGTAATGATTATAAACACGATTATTAATGTGATCATTTTCTCTCTCCTTGCTGTTTTTCACCTCCACCTTTTCCTCAGCCATAAATCAGCAGAGGATCTTGGGGTGGACAATAATGAGGAAAACAGAGACGAGTAATAACTCCAGTACCGACTGTGCCTGATTGATGCCCCAGATGATGATCGCGAGGGCTGCCGCGATGACGAGGAAACGCATCCCTCGGTCAGGATCACTATCAACAGTCATAGACAAATATCTCCTCGTCAGAGACCTACTGTTTCACTTTGTTCTGAAGCGAGAACGACGTGTTCTCACCTTCTATCCGTGTGGTTGAAACGTTTTGCTTCTTGTCAGCCCTTTTTGTTTCCCATGACCAGCAGCACGATGCCGCCCACGAGCGCAATACCACCCACGATCGGCGGCAGCGGAAGCGTTCTCGTCTTGTCAGCAGTCACCTGTATCGGACCGAGATCGACGACCTTCTCTTTGGTCGTGTAGGTGATGCCCTGATACACGAACGCGACGATTCCGATCACGATAAGGATGATGCCTATCAACGTGTATGTTTTCAATTTGCTCCCCCTTTCTGTTGTCTACCTGTATGGGTTGATGACCTCCTGCAGGCTACAAAGCTCTGCGTCCCTGAATAAGGTTGACCAGCACCACGATAATAGCAATTACCAGCAGGACGTGAATAAACCCTCCCATCGTGTAACTGCTTACCAACCCCAACAGCCAGAGAATTATAAGTATTACAGTAATCGTCCACAACATTTGGTCCTCCTTCCTGATTGCTCATTACAACTGCCGGCTATTGCCTCACCATACCAGCCTACAGTGATCATACAGTCTCTTTGGTCTTGGACTCGGACTACTCGATGGTCATCCGGTTCTTTACGCTCTTCACACCGGTTACGTCGTTGGCGAGTTTAGTGGCCAGGTTCAATTCGGCTGCGTTGCTGGCCTTGCCATACAATGTGACCACGCCGAGCTTCGTCTCGACCTTGGTATTGAGGGCCCTGGTCGAGCGGTGAAATAGCAACGCCATCTTGACCTGGGCGGTGATGGAAGCGTCATCAATCTTTTCGCCTACCGTTCGCGTCTTTT
>CAKKSD010000026.1 GCA_919902995.1 Thermodesulfovibrionia bacterium | reverse complement strand
AATTATGCTACACCGAACGAAGTGCTGAGTGGTGCAATAGCTGGTGGAATGTAGGGGAAGAATTCTGGGAAGTATTTTTATTATTTCTTTAACCTGCACGGTTATTAATCTTGCTGAAAGATTGCTTCAGCTATACATCAGCAGGCTAAAGGCATTGCCTCTGCTTCCAACAACTCTAATAATCAATGTGGTTCGGATTACCATTGTTGTAGTAGGTATGTTGATATTGCTTGATATCTGGGGGATACCAACTACTCCGTTAGTTCTATTATTGGCGGTAGGATTATTAGTGGCTGCCCTCGCATCCCGTGATGAGATACTTAATATTTTCTCAGGATTTGAATTAGCTCGTGGTAAATTCATAAAGATAGGCGATTATGTCAAACTTGACTCAGGTGAGGAAGGCTATGTCTCTGATATAACATGGAGGAATATTCAAATTAAAGCCCCTGATGAGAGAATCATTCTTGTGCCTAATAGTAAATTTACAAAGACAACAGTTACCGTTCATAGAAAACCACTTAAAAAGGCAACACAGCCATTTCGTTTTTATACACGACTTCATATGAAAGAATTAACAGGGCTTAAGGCAAGGAATCTGAGTGAGCTTGCACAGACATTGAAAGATGTCCCTGACGCAGTAGTTTATTACCACACCCACAGTTTCATAGAGGAATATCAATATCTTATCCCCCAGCCAGCCAATGAGTTTGCATTATGGGTCAGTGATGTCATCGGTGATGAGGTTCTTGCAGAAAAACTATCCAATATAGATACCTTTGAATTTTCTACAATCGGAGAGTTGAGGGAAAGAGTCCTTGCTGTTATCAATGATGGTCTATCAACAAGAGGTGAAGGACGAACAGCATTTGAAAGAAGGGAATTCCATTTTATTAAATCAGTAAGTGTAATTTTAACTACTTCCTATGTTGCCCATGATTTAAGAGAATTTGTGGAAGCGCTTCGTAAGGTGAGAATTAACTCTCTTTACTTTCATATCTTTGAGTCAAGGTTAAGACTTCATAAAGGGACTAATGACTTTTCTATCTGGCTTCAAGATTCTCTTAATGAAAGGGAGATAGCTGATAAAATCGCCGTGTTAGACCCTTATAATTATACGCTGGAAGGCTTGAGGTCTGTAATAATTCAGCTTATTGAAGAATGTATTAAGTAGGAAAATAAGACTTTCGCAGAACATTTGATTATGCTGTTTTGTCATTCCTGCGAAGCTTGTCCCATCAGGTTTTAAGCAGGGAGCAGGAATCCAGAGGTTTTTAAAAGATGCTGGATTCCGTGTCAAGCAGGGAATGACGGCAAAAACAACTGCAAAAGTTGTAGAGGAGAACTTAGTTGGAAAAAGAAATCTTTTACCATTCAAGGGCTAAAATACAGAATTACATACCTATTGTAGGAAGAAGCACCATTGAAGAACTCATGGCACTTGCAGGGAGGTTATCAGGAAAGGTTATACAAAACATAAATTCAACATTCACAGGTGGAGGTGTGGCTGAAATACTTACGCGCATGGTGCCTTTATTGAACCAGCTTGGTGTTGATGCCAGATGGAAAACCATTAAGGGAAGTGAAGAGTTCTTCAGTGTAACAAAAAAGCTCCACAATGCACTTCACGGCAGGAAGGAACATATCTCATCGGAAGACTTCTCCCTATTCTTAGAGGTGAATAAAAAAAATATTGAGGAATTAAAGTTTCAGGGAGACATTGTTTTTATTCATGACCCTCAACCTATAGCTTTAATAGCTAAAAAGAAAGAGCTTGGAGAAAAATGGATATGGAGATGCCATATTGATGTTTCCAATCCGGATAAGGCGGTCTGGGAATTTTTGAGGGATTTTGTTATAGGGTATGATGCTGCTGTTTTCTCAGCACCAAATTATGCACAGGAATTGCCTATTCGTCAATTCATGATTTCTCCATCTATAGATCCACTGAGTGATAAAAACAGAGAGCTCCCCTCAGAGATTATTGATTCCGTGTTGAACAAATATAATCTGGATAAGAGCAAGCCCATTATTACTCAGATCTCTCGCTTTGACTATTTGAAAGACCCTGTGGGTGTGATACAGGCTTTTAAGATGGTAAGAAAAAGCATAGATTGTCAACTTGTTCTGGCAGGTGGTACAGCGACTGATGACCCTGAATCTGAAAAGGTATTCGAAGAGGTGAAGGAGAGGGCATCTGATAATCCTGATATACACATTTTGCTGATCCCCCCTGAGAGTGATATGGAGATTAATGCCTTACAGCGGGCAGCTACCATAATTGTGCAAAAGTCAATAAAAGAAGGTTTCGGGCTTACTGTAACCGAAGCCCTGTGGAAAGGGAAGCCTGTTGTGGCTTCTGCTGTAGGAGGGATTCCTCTGCAGGTCAAGAACAGATTTACAGGTTTGCTATGCCATAGTGTTGAGGGTGCCGCATATGCCGTAAAGCGACTTCTGAGCAATCCCGAATATGCACGGTGGCTCGGAAATAATGGCAGGGAACATATAAGGCAGAACTTTTTGTTAACCCGCCATCTCAAAGACTATCTACTTCTTTTTATTTCCTTGTATTATAATACGGATGAGATTTATTTATGATTGAAGGTGGCATATGAAGATAACAATCAGGCTTATAGTCTCACTGGTTTTTGTAATAGCGTTGGTAGCTATTGTCTTTTCATACAATCAGGTTAGCAATGAGGAGAAGCGTCTTATTGCTGAATTAGAAAGGCGAGCCATCATCTTAGCTGAAAGTCTGCAGGAATCAGTAAAGCCCCTTATTGAGTCTAACTCGTTTTCGAAATTAAATCGCCTTGTGGAAAGATTCGGGAATCGTGAGAGACTTAAGGGAGTGGCTGTATTTGATAACCATGGAAGTATCCTGTCATCAACGCCAGATCTTGCGCCAAAGATTTCACAGCCTTTCCCTCAAGCAGTAATTTCTATAACAGAAAATCGCCAGATAAGCAGCTTCAAGAATCTAAGCGGATCAAAGATATACCTTTATACGATGCCTTTGCATCAAGATGATAAAGCTATTGGTTCTCTGGCAATTTTCCACGATGCTTCCTACATTGATGTAAGGCTTAAAGGAATATGGAAACAGAATCTTTTTCGTTTCCTGGCGTTGTCAATACTGGTTGTCATAATCACCCTTTTAGTGGTTCGCTGGAGCATAACAGGTCCTATTGCACAGTTTGCAGAATGGATGAGGGAATTAAGAATGGGGAAAGACAGAGTCAATGAACCTGCTACTCCTAAAAGAGGAGATGTACTATCTCCTCTTATTTCAGAGGTGACTCACTTAGCTAAAAGCCTTGCAATAGCACGTGCAAGGGCGGAAGAAGAAGCCAGACTACGGGTTCAAGCAGAATCTCTCTGGACAGCAAATCGCCTTAAGGAACATATGCGTGTTGAACTTGGTGGGAAAAAGTTGTATCTAATTTCAAACAGAGAGCCTTATATGCATGTGAAAGATGGACGCAATATCAAATGTATTGTTCCTGCTGGTGGTTTGGTTACTGCATTAGACCCTGTAATGCGGATATGTGATGGTGTATGGATTGCTCATGGAGGTGGAGAGGCAGACCGAGTAGTAGTAGATGGCAACGATAAATTGCGTGTACCACCTGAAGAGCCTGCTTATACACTTAAAAGGATATGGCTTACAAAGGAAGAGGAGAATGGGTATTATTACGGTTTTTCCAACGAAGGACTCTGGCCGTTATGCCATATCACCCACACCCGTCCTGTTTTCCGCTTAGATGACTGGGTTTATTATCAGAAGGTTAATGAAAAATTTGCTGAAATATTGTTAAAAGAAATTGGTGGAGAGGAGTCTCCCCTTGTTTTGATTCAAGACTATCACCTCGCCCTTCTCCCACTGCTTATAAAAGAAAAACGCCCTGATGCAAAGGTGGCAATTTTCTGGCATATACCGTGGCCCAATCCTGAGGCTTTTGGTATCTGTCCATGGCAACAGGAGATTCTTATAGGGATGTTAGGGGCAGATATTATTGGTTTCCACACGCAGTTTCACTGTAATAATTTCCTTGATACTGTTGACCGATTTCTAGAGTCAAAGATTGATTGGGAACAATTTTCAGTTACTCGCGGTGGCAATACAACTATGATAAAGACTTTTCCTATCAGTGTTAGTTTTGATAGTGCTTTAGACAGAGTATCAGCAACTCAAGAAAAGACACTGTTGAGAGAAACTATTCTTAAAGAGATAGGTGTTCATCCTAAATATCTGGGGGTTGGAGTTGACCGTATTGACTATACAAAAGGCATCCCTGAGCGTTTCAGAGCAATCGAGAGATTCTTAGAAAAATATCCAGAATATATTGGTGAGTTTACATTTGTAGAACTCGGTGCACCCAGCCGCATACATATAAAACGATACCGTGACCTGTTAGCGGAAGTTGAAGAAATGGCAGATAAAATCAACTGGCGTTTTCAAACAAAAGGATGGAAACCCATTGTGTTCCTTAAGAGACATCACAGTCATGAAGAAATAGATCGCTTTTATAAAATAGCTGATCTCTGTATGGTTACATCCCTTCATGATGGAATGAATCTTGTGGCTAAGGAGTTTGTTGCCTGCCGTGCAGATGAGGATGGGGTATTAGTTCTCAGTCAGTTTACAGGCGCATCCCGTGAGCTTAAGGATGCGATTATTGTAAACCCTTATGATATTGAGGGGATGGCAGATGATATATACTTTGCACTAACTATGGAGATGATTGAAAGGTCTGAACGAATGAGACGGATGCGTACTGTGGTCAAAGAGCATAATATCTATGGCTGGGCAGGGAATCTGATTACAACTCTGTTACGCCTGAGGGTACCTGCGACTTCTGAATCAAACAAAGAATAGGATTTATGCCAACCTATTTCTTTGACGGAAACAATACGAATAAAATCAAAGCAGACTCGAAAATTGCCCTGTTTTTAGATTTTGACGGCACACATGGCCCAATCAAGAAAGACCCTGACAGATGTTTTTTATCTGTAAAAACAAAGAAACAACTACGATTGCTGGCGAGTGCTAAGCAGTGCTATCCGTCTATTTTAAGTGGAAGGTCTCTCCCAGATATCATGGGAAGGGTTGGCATCAGAAAGATATATTACGGAGGGAATCATGGATTAGACATTTCCGGCCCTGGTATAAGATATACGCATCCTGAAGCAATATCAGCAAGACCGATTTTAAATGATGTAAGAAAGCAACTACAAAAAGAGATCAGAGACATTGATGGCGCATGGCTTGAAGACAAAAAATATACCTTAAGCCTTCACTTCCGCACTGTAAGGAAAAAAGATATCCCCTTAATCAAAAAAATCTTTTACAAAACTGTGGGCGAATTTTTAGAGAAGAAATTACTGGCAGTACTTAAAGGAAAGAAGGTTTTGGAATTGATGCCTAATGCATTATGGGATAAAGGCAAAGCCGCTCTCTATATTTTGCAGGGATTAAAAGAGGATTGTTTGCCGATATATATAGGCGATGACCAGACAGATGAAAATGCATTTGAGGTGCTTTATAAGAAAGGTATTACTATACGGATAGGGAAATTAAAAAAGACTTCTGCAAATTACTATCTTAATGGTTCTTGGGAGGTTTCACGATTATTGAAAAAAGTCTTGGAATTACAAAGAATATCTTTAAAATAATAGAATAAGTCATAATGGCTTCCTTTTATATATTACTTGCAATATTACTCTGGAGTTCTCTCGGTATTGTTGTAAGACTCTCAGATGTCGCAATTCATATACTTATCTTCTATTCCTTTGTAGTAGCCCTGATTTTACAGGGAGTAATTTTAACTATGAAAACCTACAGGAAGAATATCCCCGGCTTTAAGAAAATCAAATATATCATGATGTTCGGTATTGTTTCACTCTTGAATATGTTATCGTATTTTTACGCATTTAAAAACACTACAATAGCAAATGCAGTCCTCACACACTACACAGCACCTGTAATAGTCGCATTCCTTGCTCCTGTATTTCTTAAAGAGAAAATTACAGAGAAGGTCATCATTGCAATAATTATAGCATCAGTGGGTCTCTGGATCATGCTAAATGGATTTACATTCCAAGAAGGTCACAACAGAGGTATATTATCAGGACTATTCTCGGGGCTTACCTATGCAGTGATCGTTATTCTTGCAAGGTCTTATGCCCAGGACTTTAATCCCCTTGTGCTCACATTCTTTTCAAACCTTGCCATTGTAATCCTGCTTGTACCTTTTGTAAGAGAAATCCCCTTGCATGCACTATGGAGCTTTTTATTGATGGGTATAGTTCATTCAACCATTGCCCCTATTTTATATTTTAAAGGGCTTCAGAGCATTACTGCACAGAAGGCTGCTGTGCTTGGTTATTTTGAACCAGTAGGTGCGATACTCCTTGCAGTTTTAATATTCGGGGAGTCCCCCTCAGGGATGGCTGTAATAGGTGGGATTTTGATACTTACTTCAGGGTACATAGCTATAACCAAAAGAATTTAGTAGCCTATATAGTAAAATTCAAAATCTTGAATCCGAAATCCTAAACAATATCAAAAATCCAAATATTCGAAAGATATCGTAACACGTTTTAACTCTATGAATTTATTAAGAGTTTAGAAATCACGAGTTAAAGTAAATTTGGCGTCCCCAATGGGATTTGAACCCATGTTGCCGCCTTGAAAGAGCGGTGTCCTAGGCCAGACTAGACGATGGGGACATTCTTAAAGAAATTTGAAATTTCAAATCTCAAATTTAAATTTTAAATGGTGAGCCGCCTGGGAGTCGAACCCAGCACACCCGCCTTAAAAGGGCGGTGCTCTACCAACTGAGCTAGCGGCCCTTAAAAATATTATAACCTAATCTGTATATGTAATCTACTCAAGGCTTTATACTAATAAATAATCTTTAAAGGGGTTTTGCTTTATGATTGTGTCTTCCCTTTTTTGACTTGTTGATATGATGTCTATACTGACTCCAATCAGGTCTTCAATACGCTCAATGTAAGCCTTGGCTTTACCAGGAAGGGAATCGAATCGTTTTATCCCAGCTGTGCTCTCCTGCCACCCCTCAATTTCTTCATATATAGGCTCACAATTCCAAAGCACAGAGGATTCATGGGGCATTTCATTATAAATATTACCTTTATATTTATAACCAACACATATTTTTATATTCGGATATTCATCAAGGATATCAAGTTTTGTAAGGGCAATTCCACTCATGCCATTGATGATTACTGAATATCTAACAACTACAACATCTAACCATCCACATCTCCGCGGTCTTCCAGTGGTAGCACCGTATTCTCTGCCCTTAGACCTTAAATCATTACCGAGTTTATCCTTAAGCTCTGTGGGGAAGGGACCGCTTCCTACTCTTGTAGTATAAGCCTTTGATACACCAAGAACGCCATCTATCTTTGTCGGACCTATGCCAAGTCCCGTACATGCTCCTCCGGCAATTGCATTTGAGGATGTTACATAGGGATAAGTTCCATGATCAATATCGAGAAGTGTTCCCTGAGCACCTTCAAAAAGGATGTTACTGTTCTCTTCTATATATTTATTTATAAGGATAGAGACATCTGTAATATATTTCCCTATTTTTTTAGCATAACCCATATATTTAGAATAGATCTCTTCAAGGTCGAGCTGCTCTGATTTATAGACATTGTAGAGGAGATAGTTCATATTTGAAAGATTTAACTCGAGTTTTTGTCTGAATGACTGTGGATCAAGCAAGTCTGACATCCTTATTCCAGTCCGTGCTACCTTATCAACATAGGCAGGACCGATACCCCTTCCTGTCGTACCTATACTCTTAGACCTTTCTGATTCTTTATCTATTATACAGTGGTACGGCATTATAAGATGGGAATTCTTACTGATGAAAAGATTGTTATCAATAGCTATACCCCTTGATTTTAAACCTTCTATCTCTCCGATAAGTGCCTCAGGATCTATAACAACACCATTCCCTATCATACAGATCTTCCCGGGATGGATGATACCTGAAGGTATGAGGTGAAGGATGTACTCTTCATCATTCACAACTACTGTGTGCCCTGCATTATGGCCACCTTGGTATCTTGCAACAACATCGGCGTCCTTTGCAAGGATATCAATTATCTTTCCTTTGCCTTCGTCTCCCCACTGGGCTCCTACAACAACTATATTCGGCATATCTTTCTAACGTAAATCAATAAATGGTTGAACTTAAGGTTTAATATTTTATTGGAATTAACCTTCGCCTTGTATTATATTCTTACCTGTTTCACAGAGAGGACATTAGGTAATTTCTTTATTTCGTTAAGAAGATTATCAGAAATAGGACTATCTACGCAAACGACAGAAATAGCCCTTCCTCCTTGGGTCTCTCTTCCGAACTGCATCCTCGCTATATTTATATCATATTTCCCGAGTATAGTTCCGATATTGCCTATAACCCCGGGTTTATCATTATTTAATAGAACCAGCATATCCCCTTCCGGAATAACCTCTATAGGAAATTCATTCAGCTTAACAATTCTTGGTTCTTTACGGTTATAAAGGGTTCCCAAGACATAACCTTTATTCTTTCCTGATCTGACCTTTAAACCTATAAGGGTTGTATAGTCTCCTGCATCAGGGCTCTTGAGCTCCCTTACTTCAATTCCCCTCTCTTTCGCTATAAAAGGGGCATTAACAAAATTTACAGTCTCTTGAAGAATGGGCGTTAATAGTCCTTTTATTATAGCCACTGTTATAGGGGCAATGGTGAGATCACTGATCTCACCTTTATATTCTACAGTAATCTCTTCTATACCGCCTTCAAAGACCTGAGACAAAAAACTTCCCATCCTCTCTGAGAGGTTTATATAAGGTCTGATTTTTGGTAGAAGATCTGCCGGAACTGAGGGAACATTTACGGCATTTCTCACAGTACCATAAACAAGATAATCCACTATCTGTTCGGCTATAGCTATGGCCACATTTTCCTGCGCCTCCGCTGTTGCTGCACCGAGATGGGGTGTACATATCACATTTTCAAGTCCTATAAGTGAACTGTCCTCTGGAGGTTCCTTTTCGAAGACATCAAGGGCGGCACCAGCAACCTTACCACTCATAAGTGCTTCGTATAAATCCTTTTCGTTTATGATCCCGCCCCTTGCACAGTTTACTATCCTCACCCCATCCTTCATCGTCTTTATGGTCTTCTGATTGATCATATTCTTTGTTTCAGGTGTTAAGGGGGTATGGATAGTTATAAAATCAGACCTGCGGTAAAGTTCTGGAAGATCTACCAGCTCGATTCCTACCTCTTCAGCCTTTTCTTTGTATAGGAAAGGGTCATATCCTAAAACATGCATCTGAAGTGCCTGAGCACGTTTTGCGACCTGACTCCCTATATCCCCCATACCTAATACTCCCAAAATCTTATTGTAGACCTCAACACCCATGAACTTCTTTTTTTCCCATTTACCTACTTTCATGGAATTTGTTGCCTGTGGAATAAGTCTGGCAAGGGAAAGCATAAGGGCTATCGTGTGTTCAGCAGTAGTTATTGTATTACCGCCCGGGGTATTCATTACAACTATCCCCTTTTTTGAGGCTGCTGCTTTGTCCACGTTGTCGAGTCCGGATCCAGCCCTGCCTATAACTCTGAGTTTATCTGATGCATTGATGACATCTGCTGTAACCTTTGTCGCACTTCTCACAATAAGACCATCATATCCTTTTATTTCCTTTATAAGTTCTTCAGGACTGAGTCTTTTAACATCCACCTCTAAGCCTGCCTTTAAAATAATATCCAGACCGTTTTGTGAGATTGGATCGCTAACAAGAACCTTCATATATTCTCCTTTACTTCATTAAAATCTCTTCTGCTGCAGCAACGCCATTTCCCAATTTTACAGGGTATCCCATGCCTTTGAGGACCATCTCTACGCCGGCAACCGCTGTGATAACATCGAAGGTATCGGCATAACCGAGATGGGCAATCCTGAAGATCTTTCCTTTTGCCTGATCCTGACCGCCTGCAGCTGTAATGCCATATTTCTCTCTCAGATTTTTATAGATAACCTGGCCATCATAACCATCAGGCGCCATTACAGCAGTAACGGAATTACTTGGAGATTCCTTTGTATAAAGTTCAAGACCTATCGCCTTCATAGCCGTCCTCGTTGCCTCAGCAAGTATTGTATGCCTCCTAAAAACCTCATTGAGACCTTCTTCTTTGAGCATATTCAAAGCCTGGTTAAGGCCTAATATGAGAGTAACAGGGGAAGTAAAGTTTGTTTGATTCTTGGCAAGGGCTTCCTTCTCCTTTTTAAAATTGAAATAGAATCTCGGGGCTTTGGATGTCTCCGACATCTTCCATGCCTTGTCACTGATACTCACGAAGGCAAGACCTGGAGGAAGCATAATTCCCTTCTGAGATCCTCCGACCATCACATCTATTTCCCATTCGTCTGTCCTGATATCATGGGCAACAAGGGCAGAAATTGCATCTACAACGAGTATTGTATTTTTTAATTTCTTAACGATTTCTCCCAAACTCTTTACATCATGGTACACTCCCGTAGAAGTCTCACAGGCCTGAACAAAAACCGCCTTGAAGGACGGATCTTTTCTGAGTACACTTTCAACCTCTTCAGGTTTAACAGTATAACCCCAATCTACTTTTATTTCTTCCACACCTATACTGTAGGCCCTGCATATCTTTGTCCATCTCTCACCGAATTTCCCACTATTAATAACCAAGGCTTTATCTCCAGGGGAGAGAAAATTATTAACTGTGCCCACCATTCCACCTGTTCCGCTTGCTGACAGAATAAGAACATCATTCTTTGTTTGATATAGCCACTGAAGTCCCTTCTTTGCAGCATCAAGAACAGGGATAAAATCAGGTGCCCTGTGGTGTATTATAGGCATAGACATAGCCATAAGCACCTCTGGTGGTATAGGTGTTGGTCCAGGCGCTAAAAGATATTTCTTTTTCATTTTTCTATCTCCCTCTGCGTTAACGATATTATAACAGATTTAGGAATGCTAATAGAACCTTTTGAGGCCTACGAAGGGTATCATAAGGTGTTTTCCATGTCAAGTTGAAACAGAAAATTTAAGGGTATAGATAGTATAGGTTAAAAGACAATACCTGCCTTTTCAATGGTAATACCAGTTACCTTCTCTAAATTTATTAAAGCATTATTGTGGTCTATCATGGCCTTCTTTTCATTCCTTAAGGCATTAGCAAGCTCTTCCTGAAAGATAAGGATATCATGGCTTGTTGACATACCCACATTGAACTTTTTCTCTTCGGCCTCGAGTTTCTTTTCCGCCAAAATCCTTGCAGACCTTGTAGCATCAATCCTTTTATGGGTTGTGTCAATTTCTCTAATGGCCACCCTGATTTCGACGATAATTGCTTCTTCAAGGTTTTTTAATTCGACTCTTGCCTTCTCTTCCTCAAGCCTTGCCTTTAGATAATCACTTCTTGCACTTCTGTTACCTATAGGGATCGCGAGACTCAATCCCACCTTCCATGAATAGAAATCTCCAGATCTGAGGCCCTTGAGATCTGAGCTGTAACTGCTATTCAGACCATTAAGGCCTATACCTCCAACAAAAGAGAGTTCAGGAAGCGTTTGATTTTTTGTGTATCTGATATTTATTGCTTTATTCTCTAAATCCTTATTTGCCTGTAGGTAATCAGGACGACTTTCGAAAGCTATCCGTTTAGATTCATCAAAATGCAGCCTTTCTTTTGAGATTATAGGTTTATCTACAGGGATTAAAACCTTCTCCCATTCTTTTGTCAATCCAGTAATTCGCTTAACTGCATCCTCTGCATCCCTTACTGCCTTCTCTGCTACAAAAACTGCCTCTTCCCTTGAAGCAACGCCAGCCTCAGCCTGTATTAATTCAATAGGTGCGAGGACTCCGACTTCAACCTTCTTCCGGTTTCTTTCTAAAAGGTCCTTAGCAAGATTTAATGAAAACTTTCTGACCTCCAGCTCTTCGATGTTTAACAATAGGTTCCAGTATGCCCTTTTTGAGTTAGAAATGACTTCAATAATTTTCAATTTTAATTGTTCTCCCGATATGTTCTCATTGTTTTCTGCTATTCTAATCCTTGTAAGATTTATATTAGGTCCGAAATCTTTAAGAAGAGGCTGAGTTAATGTAAGTGTGACATCGGACTCATAATAGGGATTTATTTTAAGAAATATAGAATTTGACCGGTATCTTTCATTTATAAATTTAAGCTCAGCAGAGGTGCCTGTAACGAATTTCTGAGTTAGCCCTATGCTAAAGTCGAGGACTTTCTGATCTATTTCTCGCGCTCCTTCCAGTTCACTTGAGGATGGGGTTCTTGTAGCCGAATTGATAAAATCTGATGTAAAGACAGGATCAAAAATCGAACGTTCTTTCTCTGTCTCAGTTTTTCTGATATCAGGATTAAATTTTTCTATCTTTATATCGAGATTATTCTCAAGGGCTAACGCTATTGTATCCTGTATGGAAATGTTCATTCCAGCGTTTGCATGAAATGGCAACAAAAGGATAGCAAGTACTAAAAGAAATATGGTCTTCATGATTGTCTCCTTTCTGTTTCTTTTGTAGGGATTATATAAGATTCTAATGGTAGCATCTGTTCAATAAGAGATAGCTTCTCGGCATATCTATAGAATTCCTTAAGTCCTTCAAAATGGGTATTGTTAAGGTCATAGGAAATTCTATTCCAGTATCCAATAAGTGAATCCTTTGTCATCCATTCTTTTTCATCGACTTCCTCAAAAATTTCGTTAAAGCTCCTGTATGCTATTTCCTTAGCTGAAAGTAGACTCTTCAGAAGTACTTCTACCTCTACTTCTTTTTCCCGTAGGACATCTTTTCTTAAAAGCCAGAGAGCAAAAACAAAAGGAAGATCTGTAAATTTATACCACAGTTCACCGAGATCATATAAAAAGAGTTCGGAGTTTTGTTTTACACTCGAAACTTGTAACCTGTAACCTATAACCGCTTTTAATGCATCATCTCCGATGAGAAGGAAGGCCTTATAACGTCTTAATACATAATCGAGGTGTCCAGCCTCTTCGTGAAAGGTATTCTCCTTTTTAAGGAACTCACTCATTATAATCCTGAGGAGGATTGAAGAGGTTGTTGAGGCCTGCGTAAGGGCGATCCTTTCATGATTAAGGTCTTCTATAGGTACTCTTGAAAAGAGGATTATGCTACTTACTCTTCCGAAAGAACTTATTGAGAGATTAGGTAGAAAAAAATAAAGATCACGATGTCTTGCAAGTTCGATAGAAGAAGAAGGACTAAGATCGATTTCGCCTTTTAATAGAAGACTGTTAAGCTCAGATGGGACTCCCTTGACGAAAATATAATTGGAACAGTCATGGTGTTTCGTTAAGGCATAGAATAAAGGAGTACAGTTAGCATAACTTATATGACCTACCCTAAGCATAGTATTGAGCTTTGTACCGTGAACAGTAGTCCAAGACCTTCACAGAAGTTTTAAATGCATCCTTAACACAGTCATTTATCCCGATGCCGTAATAAGAATTCCCTGTTAGAAATAAACCAGGGTGATACTTCAAAGAGTCTTCTATAATTTTCATTCTGACTGAATGACCTGCTGTATACTGGGGGATCGCTTTCTCGTGTCGGTATATCCTTACAAAACCAGGTACTACATCTATTCCCAGAATAATCTTCAAATCATTTCTGACTGACATTAAAAGGTCATCATCTTTGAGGAAAGCTGGTTCAGGCTTTCTCGCACCTCCTATCATAACCCTGAGAAGAACATCCCCATAAGGTGCTCTTGATTCATACATACTTGAATCCCAGAGGCAACCAAGGATATCCATTCTCTCTTCGTGAGGTATAAGGAATCCAAATCCATCGAGGGGATGAGATATAAGGGAACGTCTGTAACCAAGACAGACAACGGCTACAGGGGGATATGGGATTTCCTTAAGGATATTTGATGTAACTTGATCTAAAGACCCGATTAATTTAGCAGTGACATAAGCAGGAGTTGCTAAGATAATTGCATCGGCATCAAAATTACCTTCGCCTTTTTTATCCTTAAAGTAAATAGCGTAAGGATGGTCTTCGCGTTGCATCTTCTCGATCCTTTGAACTTCAGTGTTTGTAATTAACCTCGATCCTAATCGTTCACTTAATATATGAGTCAAATATTCGATGCCTTCTCTAAATGATGTGAGAGTTCCTCCTGGGCCTAAAGGTCCTCCTTGCTTATCCCTTTGCCTTTTGCCTATTGCCCCTTTTGATATACGTTTTACCATTGCCATAACAAGACTTCCATTTCCCTCTTTTTCTAGTTCAGCCATAACAGGAAAACTGCTTTTAAGACTGAGACTATAGGGGTCACCGGCAAAAATACCTGAAACCATAGGACCGACCAATTCCCTCAGGGCCTCGTCACCTATATGCCTCTTAACAAAGTCGGCAATTGTCTCATCAATCCCTTCTTCAGGTAATTTTGTAAATGGCTCAAGAAGGATGCGGAGTTTCCCGGTGAGGGATAGTATTCTTGATCCAAAAAAGAAGGAAAGAGGTGATTCAGGTAGCTTGTGTAGCCTGCCTTTAGTATAAATAAACCTTTTTTTAGCTGAATCATTTGTCCTTAATAACCTCTTGCTTATATCAAGCTTGTCGCATAACTCCAGCGTCCAGGGTTTATTGTCAAGAAATCCGTTAGGTCCCCTTTCGCATAAAAAACCGTCTGTCTTCTCACTCCATATCTTTCCTCCGGGACGGTTTTCTGCCTCAAGGACTTTAATGTCAAAGCCGTCCTTAATATTTTTAGAAAGAAGATAACCTGTAGCAAGTCCTGATATGCCTCCACCTACGATTACTATTTTTGATTCTTTCAGACCAACCTCCCGAGATTGGTTAAAACGATCTCTCCAAGTGCATCGATGAATTTAGGTGATGCATTAAGGGATTCGGCCCTCTTCAACACTACTCCCATCTCCTCGGCCATTTTTCGGTATAGTATATCAATCTCATACAGGGTCTCTAAATGATCCGAAACAAAACTTATCGGTACTATCAGAATCTTTTTACACCCCTCCTCAGCAAGTTTATTAATTATAACATCGGTTGATGGTTCTAACCACTTTACAGGTCCGCTCCTGCTCTGAAATCCGAGGTACCAGCAGATTGGTCTTATCCTTGTAACAACACCTGAAATAGTTTCATTCAGATGTCTGAGGTAGGGGTCACCTTTATCGATAAAGGATTTGGGAAGGCTATGGGCGCTGAATATTACTTTAACCTTTTCTGGATTATCAAATTTATCTAAACCTTCTTCAATCTTTTCACTAAGAGCAGTAAGATATTTGGGATGGTCGTACCACCTTTCGATATAGGTTACCTTAAAAACCGAACCCTCAACTCCAAATACTTTTAAGGCCCTACGGACCTCTTTAAAGGATGAACCTGTTGTTGCCTGAGAGTAATGAGGGAATAGGGGAAGGACAATAACCTTCTTAATAGCGTCATCTATTATTTTTTTTACCACATCTTTTATAAATGGTTGGGAGTATCTCATCCCGAAATAGACCCTGTATTTAAGTTCAGAGTTCAGAGTTTGGAGTTCGGAGTTAAGAAATCTCTCTAATGCCTCTGCCTGTACCCTTGTAATATCAAGAATAGGTGAACTGCCTCCGATCATACGATAATACTCGATTACTTTCTTTGAACGGAAAGTAGCGATTGTCCATGCAAGACTTTTTTGAAGGACAGAAGGGACAGGAAGTTTGATTATGTCCCTGTCAGAGAAGAGATTGAAGAGAAAGGGATGCACAGATTCTAAGGAATCAGGCCCTCCGAGATTAAGGAGAAGAACGCCGATCATCTACAAGTCTCAGGATACAAGATGCAAGATACAAGGCTCAAGATGCAGAAATAGATATTTTCTTGAGTCATGTGTCTTGTGTCTTGGGTCTCTTACTAAATTTATGTACTGCTTCAACCATAAGGATCGCATTTTCAACAGGTGTCTCAGGGAGTATTCCATGCCCGAGGTTAAAGATATGGCCTGGTGAATCCTTTGCCTTTTCAAGGATGTCCCTGACCCTCGACTCAATTTTTTCTGGAGGAAGGAAAAGGGCACAGGGGTCAAGATTCCCCTGCACAGCGATATCCTTTCCAAGACGCTGTGTGGCTCTGTCAAGACCAATCCTCCAGTCAAGACTAATAACGTCAGGCCCTGCCTCTTTCATAAATTCGAGGAGTCCTCCACATCCATTGATATAAAGGATAATAGGAGTACTCGTTCCTTTTATATTTTCTATGATTGCCTTTGTATAAGGTAAGGCGAAATCCCTGTAGTCCTCAGGGGCGAGTATTCCAGCCCATGTATCGAAGAGCTGGATTGCCTGTGCACCTGCTTTTATCTGTGATGAAACATAAAGGGAGATTGACTTTGTGATTTTATCGAGAAGGGTGTGATATAAAGATGGGTTCTGATACATCATCCTTTTGATGATTGTAAAGTTTCTGGATGTTCCGCCTTCTACCATATAACTCGCCAAGGTAAAAGGTGCACCTGAAAACCCTATTAAAGGGATACCTCCTTCAAGTTTATTTCTGAGGATCCTTATAGTCTCCATTACAAAAGGGACCTTATCTTCAGGGTCAGGGATGGATAATGAATCAGCAGAACTTTTATCCCTGACCGGATTCTTCAGAAGGGGGCCATCCTTTTCATTAAAGGCTATTTCTATGCCCATTGCCTCAGCAAGGATGAGTATATCAGAAAAAAGGATTGCAGCATCAACACCGAGCTTTTTTACAGGAGTTAGGGTAACCTCAGCAGCAAGATCAGGCGTTTTGCAAAGTGTGATAAAAGAATACTTCTCCCTGATATCCCTGTACTCCTTCATATACCTTCCTGCCTGGCGCATAATCCAGACAGGTGTATATGGTACTTTTTCTTTACGGCAGGCCTTTAGAAATATATCGTTCATAAAAGCCCTTTAACTCCGACTCCTGTTCCCTGACCTCTGATCCCTGTTTTCATTTTCTTTGGCATATAAGTGCAGAAAGGTTCTTCTTCAAGATAGTCCCCATAGATGGCATCAGCCCTGGCTCTGCATCCACCGCATACGCCGATATACTCACATTCACCACATCTGCCTTTATACTTCTTAAAATCCCGCATTTCAAGGAAGAGTTTAGATTCCTCCCATATTTCCTTGAAACTTTTTTCTTTAAGATTTCCTGCTGATCTCAGAAAATAACTGCATGGTTTTACATTCCCATCGACATCTATAAAGGCGATAAGCTGTCCTGCAATACATCCCTTTGCCCCGCCTGTTGAGAACTTCAATGTCCTTTTCTCAAACTTAGCGTGTTCTTCCTTCGACTTCTGGAGTACAACCCTGTAGTAATGTGGAGCACAGGTAGGTCTGACGAGGATGTCCTTTTCCCCCTTTTCCATCTGATAATGCCATTTAAGAATTTCTTCATAATCTTCTTTCGGGATAAGCTCAGAGATTATATCCTCACCCCTTCCTGTAGGCACTATCATAAACATATACCATGCAGTGGCACCCAGACTCTTGGCAAGTCTGTATGTGTTCGATATTTCGTCTTTGTTTCTCTTTGTAAAGGACGAATTTATTATGAATTCTATACCATGCTTCTTGAGAAGACCTGCACCATTAATAGTTCCTTCAAAGGCTCCATCCTGCTTTCTGAAGTCATCATGGGTCTTCTTTGTTGAGCCATCAAGGCTAAGGGAAACTATCCTTATCCCCGATCTCTTTATCTTCTCACAAACAGTGTCATCTATCAGTGTGCCGTTTGTGGCAAGGCACATCCTGAGGCCCCTTTCTGTACCGTATGTGGCTATATCGAAGATATCCTTTCTTAAAAGAGGCTCTCCACCAGATAGGACGAGGACGAGTTTGGCAAAATCAGAGACCCCATCTATAAGACGAAAGGACTCCTCTGTAGTGAATATCTCTTCTTGGGAATCCATATCAGAAGATGACCGGCAGTGAATGCATTTAAGATTGCACCGCCTCGTCACCTCCCAGGCGATCCATTTAGGTACGAATTCTTTAATCATTACTTTTATTTATAACATGGATGGCGTTCGTAGGACAATCTTAAAATACAGGTCTACGACTCATAGAGATGGTTCCTCTCGAGACGACAGACGAGGCTGTCTTCGCAGTTTTCACATTCAAACTGGAAGGTCGTATGGTCAATATGAAACCGTTCTCTGAGTAATTGGTTTATGCTGTCAAGGATCTGAGCGCTCTTGCTCGTGAGTAAATCTTCTATCAGGATATGTGCGCTTAAAGAGTAAATTCCTGAGGTTATTGTCCAGAGATGGATGTGGTGTATATCTTTTACACCTTTTATCTTCTTTGCCTCTCTTATAACCTCTGCCAGGTCTATTCCCTTTGGGGTCGCTTCAAGGAGGATATCGACCGATTCTTTCATTAAACTATACGCCCCTATAATGATTACTATACCTATCAGAACGCTAAGGATAGAGTCTATAATATACCATCCAGTGAAAAGAATAATAAACCCGCCAGTCAGGACACCTATTGAGGAAAGGGCATCTCCGACGATATGGAGATAGGCTCCTCTTACATTAAGATTTTCCTTACTTGATTTTCTCAGGAAAATGGCAGCAATTATATTAACAACAAGTCCGAGAAAGGCTATACCCATCATTACATGGGCATTGATCGCAGGTGGTTGAAGAACTCTCTGATAGGCTTTATAGAAAATATATAATGAAATCAGTATGAGAATAGTACCGTTTATAAGTGATGCGAGTATTTCAAGTCTGTAAAATCCATAAGTTTTTTTCAAAGTAGCAGGTTTTTCCCCATACTTAATTGCGAAAAGACTAAGGGCAAGTGCAAAAATATCAGTAAGCATATGACCGGCATCACTCAGAAGTGCAAGGCTGTTGGATATTATTCCTCCTATAACCTCGGCAAACATCATAATAGATGTTATGGAAAGGGCGATAACCAGCCCTCTCTGACCGAAAGACGATCTATTTATTTTCCCTTCCATGCCCATTACTTTTAACCCACTCCTTTTTCGCTATGAGTCTTCGGCAAGTATTATCTTATGTTTTACAAGGGAAATTTCCTCGATATGACCGTTCAAGATCTTTTCTTCACCGAAAAGACTCCTGAGGATTATCCTTCCACCCTCTGACCTTATCAAAGCAACACTTTCGAGAAAAAGCTCTTCTTTTTCTTTTTTTCTTATATAGGCATTTGATTCACACATATTTGTCCTCCGCTTAAAAATTATGCATTCTCAAGGAAAGACTGTCAAGGAAATTCAGTATTGCATAACTTATGATAAGATGATATAAATATAACAAATTTTATGGAAGCAAAAAGGCGTATCCTTATCGTAGATGACGAGGCAGACCTTGTGGAGCTTGTATCATACAACCTCAAAAAGGAAGGATTTGCTGTTGACTCTGCTAATGATGGCGAGTCTGCCCTGAAGAAGATAAGAAGAGAAGGATATGATCTCTTAGTCCTTGACCTTATGTTGCCAGGTTTGCAGGGATTAGAGATGTGCAGGATTATCAGAAACGATCAGAAAACAGCGGGCCTCCCGGTTATTATGCTTACTGCTAAAGGGGAGGAGGTTGACAAAATTCTGGGCTTAGAAATAGGCGCTGATGATTATGTAACAAAGCCCTTTAGCCCTAAAGAACTTATAGCGAGGATTAAGGCAGTCCTGAGGAGGACTGAAAAAAAGATTGTGTCCGGAAGGATTGTAATTAATGATATTGAGATAGACAGTGAGAGATATACACTTACCATAAAGGGAAAACCTATCAGATTAAGTGCAACGGAGTTTAAACTTCTATTGTTTCTTGCAGAAAGAAGAGGAAAGGTGTTTAGCAGGGGCCAGCTTCTCGATGCAATCTGGCAGGAAGAGGCCTTTGTCGAGCCAAGAACAGTCGATGTCCATATAAGAAGGCTACGTGAACAGATAGAGAAAGACCCTTCTGAACCAAGATATATCAAGACCATGCGTGGAATAGGCTACTATTTCGAAGGCTGAGATGTGAAAGCAGAATTACTAAAAAGCTTGCTTTTATCCTTCCTGATACTTTCCCCACTTATACTAACAGATGTAAAATACTATCTCCTATCCGCTCTTTTAGCTACGGTCATCATCAGTATAGTTAAAATCAGCCGTATAGAAAGGGTAATGAAGAAGATAATCGAATCTCCAAGCTCTTTAATATCAGGAAACTTCAGAAAAGAGCTTTTACTTAAAGAGAAAGGTACAATCGGAGTGTTTGTAAAAAACATAAATGGCATAGCCGTAGAAATTGAAGAGAGACTTAAAATAGTCAAAGAAGAAAAGGATAATATGGAGGCGATAATCAGAAATATGTCTGAGGGGCTTATGTTAATTGATAAAAGAGGGAAGATAATATTAAGTAATTCAGCCATCAATAAAATATTTGGTATTGAGTCAGCTATGGAAGGAAAGACTCTGATTGAGACCTTGAGGAATGCGGAGCTTATGGAGATAACAGGCGATGTTGTCGAGAATGAAACAACAGTAGCAAAAGAAGTTGAAATCACATATCCAAAAGAAACCTATCTAATGGTCACAGCCTTACCTTTTTATTCTTATGGCATAAAAGGAAAGATATCAGGTGTGGTATTGACGGTTCACGATATAACAAGGATTAAACACCTTGAGGAAATAAGAAAGGACTTTGTTGCGAATGTCTCCCATGAATTAAAGACCCCAATCACAGCAATAAAGGGATTTGCTGAAACACTTCTTGAAGGTGCGATTGATGACAGAGAGAACGCCTATAAATTCCTTGAGACCATTAAAAATCACAGTGAACGTTTAAATACCCTTGTGAACGACCTTCTTACCCTTTCGAGTATAGAGATGAGAGACATAAAGATAGAAAAAATTAATGTTAACCTGAATAATGTGATCGATTCGGTTTTTACTACCCTGAGGGGCAAGGCAGAGTTAAAAGGGCTATATCTCAATAAATCCATATCTCAGGGGTTTCAGGAGATATATACAGATAAAGACAGGTTAGTACAGATACTTATTAACCTTGTAGACAATGGCATGAAGTTTACAGATCATGGAGGGGTGACAGTGGGCACTGAGTGGAAAGACGGGAAGGGCATCCTTTATGTCGACGATACAGGTGTAGGGATAGAAAAAAGACATCTGTCGAGGCTTGGTGAGAGATTTTACAGGGTAGACAGGGCCCGCTCAAGAGAGCTTGGTGGAACGGGGCTTGGCCTTGCAATAGTGAAACACCTTGTGGTGGCACATGGCTGGAAGATGGAAATCGATAGTACAATGGGCAGGGGAACAAAGGTTAAGATAGTAATTCCATCATTAACCAAAATTTAATTCCGCCTTAATATTCCTGTAATAATATCCTGTTATTCTATAAACGATAACGAATAGATATGTAAAAAGGAGAATCTTTGGTAAAGGGGGTGAGAGATAAACTTAAGAAATGAACAGAAAGAGTAACAATTTGAAAACAAAAAACAAAGGAGGTTAAAAGATGTTTAAGAAAATTGTTCCTGGCATGATTGCCCTTATGGTTATGTTGATGGCAGTATCAACGCATGTTGTTGCAGCTGACAAGATTGTAAAGATTGATGGCTCAAGCACTGTCTATCCTATAACAGAGGCTGTTGCAGAGGAATTCCAGAAGGCAAAGAAAGCCAGCATTAAAGTAACAGTGGGTATTTCTGGTACAGGCGGTGGGTTTAAGAAATTCTGCAGGGGCGAGACAGATATCTCAGATGCATCAAGACCGATACTTAAAAAGGAAATGGATGTCTGTAAAGAACATGGCATTGAATATATAGAGCTTCCTGTTGCCTATGATGGCCTCGCAGTAATGGTTAATCCAAAGAACACATGGATCACCTCTTTGACAGTTGCTGACCTTAAAAAGATGTGGGAACCTGTTGCACAGGGTAAGATTAAAAAGTGGAATCAAGTAAGGTCAGAATGGCCTGATGCACCACTGAAGCTCTTTGGCCCCGGCGTTGATTCTGGCACATTCGATTACTTTACGGAGGCTATTGTAGGGAAGGCTAAGTCATCAAGAGGGGATTTTACGTCAAGCGAAGATGACAATGTGCTTGTTCAGGGAATAGCAGGAGACAAAAATTCCCTCGGTTTCTTTGGACTGGCATATTATGAGGAAAACAGGGATAAATTAAAGCTTGTTCCTGTAATTAACCCTAAGACAGGAAAAGAGGCGCTTCCGTCAGAGCAGACTGTCATGGACGGCACATATCAGCCACTTTCAAGACCGATATTTATCTACGTAAGCAAAAAGTCATTGGATAAGCCTGAAGTGAAGGAGTTTGTGGAATTCTACTTGAAGAATGCAGCAAAACTTGTAAAACAGGTCAAATACGTCCCCCTTCCTGATAAGGCATATAAGCTCGCAGAGGAAAGATTCGCAAAGAGAAAGATGGGAACCCTGTTTGGTGGAGAGGCAGAAGTAGGCGTCAAGATAGAGGACCTGCTTAAAAGAGAAGGTTCGAAATAACAATTCTAATTAACCAGAAGGGCGCGTAAACACACGCCCTTTTTTATGCCATGATAACTCAAATCCAGCTTTTTAACAAAACTGTAATATTATTGTAACATTGTTGTAACAAAAGGGTTTTATAATTTTATCTTAAAAAAATTATGAGAAAAAAGATCAGGCTTAAAGAGTTCCTGATAGAAGCTGTACTATTCTTGAGTGCTGCCTCTTCTATTTTTATCACTTTGGGCATTGTAATCATCCTGTTTTATGAGTCCTATGGATTCTTTAAAAAGATTCCTCTTATGGAATTTATGACGGGGACACAATGGACCCCCCTTTTTGCTGAACCAAAGTTCGGCGTCCTTCCACTTGTAGCAGGGACTCTTCTTACAACCGCAATTGCTCTGTCAGTCGCATTGCCATTGGGCCTGATTGCAGCAATATATCTGAGTGAATATGCGCCTCATCGTGTAAGAGAGGTGATTAAGCCTTTGCTCGAAATACTGGCTGCGGTCCCTACCGTAGTATACGGATATTTTGCACTCCTTTTTTTAACTCCGATCCTCCAGAAGTTCATACCTGATCTTTCGGGCTTTAATGCCTTAAGCCCCGGTATAATAATGGGTATAATGATAATACCCTACGTGAGCTCTGTGAGTGAGGATGCCATGAGGGCTGTACCGATGCATATCAGAGAAGGTTCTTACGCAATGGGGGCTACAAGACTTCAGACTTCATTTAAGGTTATTATACCGGCTGCATTCTCGGGGATAGCAGCGGCATTCATTATAGGTATATCGAGGGCAATTGGAGAGACAATGGTTGTTGCAATTGCAGCAGGTATGATGCCTAATTTTACAGCCAATCCCCTTGAACCTGTTCAAACCTTTACATCATATATAGTTCAGGTAAGCCTCGGCGATGTTCCTTACGGGACTCTTGAATATAAAACGATATTTGCAGCAGGCATCGCTCTTTTCTTTATGACGCTGTTTTTCAATATCATAGGATTCTTCTTAAGGGCAAAACTGAGGGAGAAATACTGATAAAATAGTGTATGCAAGTGTAATGAAAGTGTCATTCCTGCGAAGGCAGGAATCCAGAAAAACAAAAGGAACTGGATTCCCGTTCCCCGATTATTACCTTCGAGGTCAAGTTTCACGGGAATGACGAATAAGGATCTTTTTCAGATGGAAGACATCAAG